>CAZHBH010000010.1:0-47667 GCA_964530525.1 uncultured Rhabdothermincola sp.
CCATTGCCTGGCGTGACAAGTTGAGGTCAGCTCCGAAGAACCCTGGGCTCATTCCTGTGGTGATGCCCGTTGCCGCCAGCCATTCGATCTCCGCGAAGAACGGGTGACCTGGCTGGACGTCGGAGAAGTCCTCTCCAGGCCCTGGTGTCACCGAGTTGCTCGGCTCAGATGCCTCTCCGGTTCCGACCTCGTTCACTGCTTGGACGGTGAAGGTGTAGTTCTGGCCCTCTTCGAGGCCGATCACGTCCACGTGGGTGACCTCAGCTGAGGTGTGGGTGGTCTTGCCCCCTGGACTCGCCGTGACCACGTATCCCGTGATGGGGCTTCCACCGTCGTTCTCCGGCGGGGTCCATGACACATGCGCCATGAGCGGCCCTGCCTCAGCGGTGACGCCGGTGGGGGCACCTGGGGCAGTCGTTCCACCTTCGACGGTGGTCACCGCTTGGGTGGCGTTCTGCACCGTGCACGACAGACGCACGTACACGTCGATGAACACCAGCGGCGTCGGCGGGACGTGGATCGTGATGAGCAGCGGTGAACGCAGGCTGTAGACGATGTCGTTCACAGAGCTCGCCGTCACCGTTCCGCTGGTCTGAAGCGTGATCGGAGCAGCCGGGTCGGTGATGGTGTGGGTGGCCGGGAACTCCCAGACCTCTTCCGAGCCACCGCTGGCTTGCATGGCGATGTCCATGTCTTCCATGTAGATCTCGTCTGCCTGGGCCTCTATGGCCAAGTTGGCGAGGTTCTCTGGGAGAACTGCCGTCCAGGTGAAGCTCACGTCTGCGGTCCCACCGTTGGTGAGGGTCTCGGGGACGGTGGCATCCAGCTGCACCGGGAGCTCCAAGATCCCATCCGGCGGCGACACGATGGTCTCCATGAGGCCGATGGAGACCGGGTCGACTCCTTGGCACTCGAAGATCGGGTCCACGAAGTCGGCCGTGATCTCGTAGCTCTGGGCCACAGATGCAGAGCCGGAGAAGGCCTCTTCGTCTTCTGCGGTGAACGCAGCGATGAGCTCATGGGTTCCCACGCCCAGCTGGTCGATGACTGCTTGGGCCTGTCCATCTGTCACCGGCACCGGGCCCGCGACCACCTCCCCATCGCTGAGGAAGCTGACCGTCCCGACAGCAGATCCCGGCGTGATCGTGGCCGTGAGGGTCACGTCCATGCCAAGCACTGCCGAGCCGGCCGGGTTGATGGACAGCGCCGTGTTCGTGTCTACCGGGCCAGAGCTGGACTCGACCACATAGGGCAGGGGTGCGGAGACCGAATCACCGAACTCCGGATCAGACGAACCGAAGGCAGCCGTCAGCTCGTGCTCGCCCACCTCGATCTCGTCGGTGACGAGGGTGGCTGTGCCGTCTTCGACATCGGCGGTGCCGAGCGACTCACCGTCGACGAGGAACTCCACGGAACCTGGTGCGTCAGTTGGGTCGATGGTGGCCGTGAGGGTCACCTCTTCACCTTCCACCGCACCGTTGGCCGGGTCGGCCGTCAGCGTCGTGGTGGTGTCGGTGGTCGGCAGCACCACTGTGTGGGTGACCGGGTCGGACTCGGAGCCCAAGACCAGGGTTGGCGCGTTCGACTCGAACTCGGCGCTGAGGGTGTGCTCGCCGACCTCGAGGCCGAACACCGGCAAAGTGGCCACCGAGTTGCTCGTGGTTGCCGACCCCAGTTCGGTGTCGCCGTCGAAGAAGGTGACGGTGCCCTGGCCCAGGTTGCCAGAAGAGCTCGGCGAGACCTCCGCGCTGAGGAGGACCGCTTGACCTGGCTGGGAGGTCTCGGGACTAGCAGCGAACGACAGCTCTGACTGCAGCGGTGAGGCCACGTCGATCACCTGGATGCGGAACCAGTCCGACGTCGAGGGCGAGTACAGCGCCGGGTTGTTCGGGCTGAAGCTGGCACGCACGTCGTAGCTGCCGACCGGCAGGCCCAGCATGGCTGGGGAGTTCTGCAACCTCGCGATGCCCTGAGCCGTAAGGCCCCCTCCGAGACTCACGTTGGCCGTTCCCAGGTGTGTGACCACACCCGTCACGACGTTGCGCGCCGCGTAGCTCATGGACCCGGCGGCCGGGTACGTGACCGCCGCCGCCAGATTCTGCTGAGGTGTCCCTTGCTGGTTCACCGTTGTGGTGAACCGGGGGAACACGTTGGTCATAGTTGCCATGGGGCTGCCCGGGGTTGGCGGTGCCACGACCTCATAGGCAAAGGTGACCTCTGAGGGTCCGTAGCCCTCGTTGCCGAGGTCGTCGGTCAAGGCACCCTCTCCGCGGAAGCCCGGGTCGTAGATGACGGTGGCCTCGTAGTGGCCGGGCTCTGACGGAACGGGCACTGCGACGTTCGCCTGTGCGCCCTGCACCAGGTCGAAGTCCCAGCCACCCTCACCGTCGGCGATGCGCACAGAGCCTTCGCCGAATGGCGCACCGACGGCCGCCCGGGGCTCCAAGCCGACGTTGAGCCACAGGCTGCTTCCCAGCTGCACCTTTCCGGTGCCCTGGGTCGTCTCGTTGACGATGCTCAGCGTCGTGGGGATCTGCTCGCCGAGCACCGTGTGCAACTCGGCATCTGAGGTGCCCGTTCCCCAGAACCACGCTGAGGTGAGGTCCACCGGCGTGAACACGGCGCGAAGCGAGTGCTCTCCTGGGGCCAGCGCCGTCTGGACGGAGTACTCGCCGTCGCTGTCGGCTTCGACCTCGATGTCACGAGCGTTGGGCCGAACGTCGTCCCCCTCGAGTCGGATGGCGTTGCCACCGTTGGATTCGTCGATGATCGAGATGTTGCCTTCCAGTGGCGCCGGAGCGTCGGTGTCCTCTGGTGCAGGCTCCATCGACAACTCGATGCTGACGGGCTCCCCGGCGTGCGAGCTCTCGGTGACCTCCATCTCGATGACCGGCACCGTCGGCGGCAGAGCCGGCAGCACCGGGTAGTCGAAGGGGTCCGAGATGGGAGATGCGGCAAGACCCTGCGAACCGAGCTGGCCCGGTGCCGGAACCATCGGTACCCAACGAACGCTCAGCTCATCGGTGTTGACGGGAAGGCGAGGCACGCTCGTGACGATCGTGGCGGACGGGAACTCGAGGTTGAACTCGATCGGCCCGGGAGCGAAGTGAAGCGCATCAACGAGCACTTCCACCGCCAGCTCACCATCGGCGTAGACCTCGACGACTCCGAAGTAGAGGCCAGCAGGGCTAGGTGGAACAGGGGCTCCACCCTCGAGCGTGAGCTGGGCGACCATCGAGACCGGCTGGCCGAACGAGGAGCCTCCCTCGGGGGTCATCTCGACGATGCTCATCTCGGTGGCGGGCGAGAGCGCAGGCGGCTCGTAGGTGAAGGAGATCTCGGTGCTGCCGCCGGCGAGTGCTACACCGACCTGAGAGGCCATGGAGATGCCGGCCTCGTTCACGCATGAGCCCGCTGACGCAAACGGGATGGCGAAGTTCGTCGCGCTCATCGTGAGCGGCCCGCTAGCACCACCTCGGTCACCGGTGAGCTCTACTTCGAAGGGACCGACCGCGCAGCTCGAGGCGAAGTCCTGTTCGCCGGATCCGAAATCAGCCGAATCGACCTGCAGGTAGAACGGAACCGTGTACGAAGCCTCGCCATCGGTCTCGATGCCGCCTGCGACCTGGCCCGCTTGAGCCAAGCGACCGGTGACCGACCCAGATGGGCCCGAGAAGGTGGCGGTGGAGAACAACATGACATCCGCGCCGTTCTGCACCCCGTCGGCGTCGGTGACGTAGGTGCTGTTGACAGCAGATCCGCCAGGCACCGGTGCCTCTACGCCGTTGAGCACGAGGTCACCGCCAGAGATCGAGATGTCGCTGCCGAACCCGATGCCGCCGAGGTCGGTTACAAGGTTGGCCGTGAGGGGAGTCGATCCAGACGCGGGGAAGTAGTCGACGTCGCCGGCGTACTCGGCGCTGATCTGGTGGCCACCGAGCTCGAAGGCGAAATCGGCGAACTGCGCCGTTCCATCCTCGAGCTGGGCGGTGCCCCGAAGCACGCCGTTGTCGTAGAGGTTGATCGCGCCGCTGGGCTCGGGCCCAGCACCTACGGGAGCAACGTCGACCGTGATGGTAGAACGCGCTGCGGCATCGAGGCCGATGGGGTTCGCTTCTGCTCTAGTGGGGTTGGCCGACACCGTGATGCGCACGGGGTCGCGATCGGAGGGGTTCGTCACAAGCACCGAGACCGGCTCGGAGCTGGAAGGCTCGAAGCCTCCCGAGCCCAAGAAGTGAGCCGTGATGCTGCGCTGGCCCAACTGGTTCAGCGGAACCGTCAGTTCAGCGGTGCTGTCGGAGTCGAGCTGAGCGAAGCCCAAGGCGCTTGCGCCGTCATCGAAGCGCACAGCACCAGACGGGGCGGTAACGCTGGCCGTGAGGGTCACGTCGTTGCCCCCGGGCAGAACCGTGGGGTCTGCGGAGAGCTCGGTGGTGGTGGGGCTGGATCCGCCACCAGAACCGATGGCGGTGGTCGACATGACCGGGGCCTGGACCTCACCGAAGGGCCAGCAGTACACATCGGCAAGCGCTGCAGACGCTGCCTGGAACACATAGCCGGCAGTTGCCTCGTTCGTGCCAGCAACTCGGGTGTTCACGTTGGAGCCGACCGGTCCAGTGGCTCGAACGGTGACATCGATGGCGGGGAACTGGAAGAAGGTCTCCAGTGTCGGCTCCGTGGGGTTGCCCGGCACCCTGGGGATGTGCAGCACGATGCGCCCGGGGCTGTAGTCGGTGGTGTTCACCGACACCGACGGCGTGCCCTCGAGCCCAGATCCGGTGCCCGGCACGATCTCGACGTCCTGGATCGAGGCGTTGGTCGGCAGGTCGAACATCAGGTCGATGTTCTGGAGGTAGAAGACCCTCACAACACCGATCGGGCTGTCCTGCTGGTAGGGAAAGGCACCCTGCTGGGGAGCGATCCGGATCGTGAACTCGCTGTCGGGCTCGACGCTCTCGGGAGCCGTCACGTCCATGCCCATGGACTCCTGCTGCTCCACGCGCTGGCCTATCGCGACGCCGATGCAGTCCATGTCGAACGCGGTCGTGGACGTCTCTCCGGGAGGGGGCTCTTGGGCGCCGGCCACCGATGGTGGCGGCACCGCCAAGGCCAGGAGCGAGCCGATCATGGCCAGCACCAGCAGTGCGACCGTGGCGCCTCGCCACCTCTTCACGTGCGTGGACGCGGACGCGCCGCGCGCACCTCTACCCAACGATGAACTCATTGAACCCCCCTGGATTGCTTCTGACTGAACTGACTGGATGGCTGATGTGAACTGACTGACTGGTCGAGACCAGGCCGGCTAGGCCTGGTCGGTCGCCTCCACGCGGTGGCGCTCGCTGGCCACCTGCGACCGGAGGGCGGTGATGGCCGGCCGGTCGTAGTCGGACGACCGGTAGGCGATGGAGATGGGCACCACCCAGCCGGGCAGCTCCACCGACACCTCCACCAAGCGGCCCTCGGCGAGCGCCTCTGCCACCGACGAGCGGGGGGCGATCCTGGGCCCCTCCACCTCGGCACCGGCCCCGGCACCGGAGTGGCCGTTGCCGTTGGCCACCGACCCGGTCTCGCCGAGGCTCACGCCCACCGCTAGACCGTTGAGCTCGCTGGGCGACACGGCCTCCTGGCGGCGGGCCAGCGGGTGCTCCGGGGGGACCACCCAGACCACCGGGTCGTCGAACAGGACGCCGATGACGAGCGACGAGGCCGCCTCGTCGCCGTCGCTGAACACACCGATGCCGGCATCCACGGTTCCGTTCGACACCGCCGTGAGGACCGCCGAAGCGTCGTCCTCCAGGGAGATGTCACGCTTGATGTCGCCGTTCTCCAGCAACGGCAGGACCACGCTGGCCACGCTGCGCTGCACCCGGACCCGTACGAGGTCCTCGGTGTCGATGGCTGTGAGCGCCTCGTCGATCAGGCCGACGGCTTGGTGCGCGTAGGGCAACAAGCGGAAGCCGGCATTGGATGGCTGCATCCCATGGGGAAGGCGGAGGAACAGTTCCACGCCGACACGGCTCTCCAGACGCCGGATCCGCTCCGACACCGATTGCTGCGTAACACCTAGACGACTGGCAGCTTTCGACACGGACCTCTCGGACGAGACCAGCAAGAAAGTTCGCAGGTCATCGATGCTCAGAGCCATCTGCACCTCCCCCAACATCTCTGTGTTGAAGAGCGACATGGAATCTACGTAGCTAGACCGTAGCAAACGATCGACTCACATACTAGTGCAGTTTTGAAACAAATTTTCTGCGTCAGGGTCAACAGGCTGACTTTGCGCCACGCAACTAGATCCCATCAGACCACGTACCTGATGTGGTGGTCCTGGACTAGCAGATAGACCTACACGACTCTCCGGTAGCTGGTGGCAGCCCCTGGACGCGGAGGAGGGAGCTCCCCAACGGGGGCTCCCTCCTCGCTCGATGCTTCGGTTGGGGTTGCTCCGAGGGCGCTGAGCGCCCAGACCTCAGTCGTCGGTTGGCACGGTGGTCGTGGTGGAAGGCGCCACGGTGGTGGTGGTCGACGGAGCGATGGTCGTCGTCGTCGAGGGAGCCACCGTGGTGGTGGTCGACGGCTCCGCCGACTCGTCGGGGGTGGACGCTCCTACCGAGCTCCCCGCACCTTCCAGGAAGGCCTCGCCGATGGCCACCACCGAGTTGTTGTCGTTGCCCGAGATGTGGACGTTCACCACGGGACCGGCCACGTTCACGTTCCACCACTGCTGGCCGATGTCGCCAAAACCACCGTCGTTGAACTGGGCGTCGGTGATCTCACCGCTGTTGGTCGCGGAGTCACCTCCGTCGTGGTCGTGGTCGTGGTCGTGACCATGGTCGTGGTCGTGCTCGTGGTCGGCCCCGATCGCCTCGGTCGCCGCCATCGGAACATCACAGCCGTCGCCAACAGCATCGGCCGAGAGGGGAACTGCGTTCGAGGTGGACGCGCCGGCGCTTCCGAACGGCACGTCCATGTAGGCGAAGAAGGCGAGCGCCGGCAGCGCCATGGCGAAGCTGAGAAGGAGCAGGTACTTGGTCTTGGAGATGGTCATCCGATGTCCTCCGGTGAGTTGGGCGCCCACGGCGCCCGTGCGGCCCAGAGGCTAATTCGACAACCTTCAGCCAGCCGGTTCTCCACCCCCGACCCCCGCAGGCGCCGGGTGCAGCCCTCCGATCAGTCGACCGGCTCCAGCACGACCAAGGGGATCTCGCGCTCGGTCCCTGCCTGGTACTTGTCGTAGTCGGGCCAGACCTCCACAGCCCGGGCCCACCACTCGGCCTTCTCCTCGCCGGTGGCGACGTGCGCCTTGTAGTCCCTCACGACGTCGCCGTCCTGCAGGCTCACCTCGTTCGGGTTGGCCTCGAGGTTGAAGTACCAGACCGGGTGCTTGGGAGCACCGCCCATCGAGGCGATCACGGCGTAGCGCTCTCCGTCGCTGACCCTCATGAGAGGCGTCTTGCGCACCTTGCCGGTCTTGCGGCCCTTCGTGGTGAGGATGATGCAGGGCTGGCCCTCCATCGTCCCTCCCTCGCGGCCGCCGGTCTCCTCGTAGAGGCGCACCTGCTCGACGATCGGTTCCCACGGGCTCGGTTCGTACTCACCCTCTACCGGCATGCACTGCTCCTTCCCATCTCGGTGCCTACACGGCGTCCAGCTCGCTGCGCCCATCGGTGGTCCACCAGCTCGCCGTGAGCCTAAGGCCCGGCACGGACCCACGAGGCAGGATCTCCTCGAAGGTGCGCTTGTAACCGGTGGCACCGATGAGCCATCGACCGTCGACCTTGCGGTACTCGTCCTCGTAGAAGGCTGCGCCGCGCACGGTCAGGTCCCAGTCGGTCATCACCACCACGTCGTCCATCGCCCAGGTGCCCACGGCGGTGGTGGGGCTGGTCAGGTCGATCTCGGGGTGGTGCACCCGGTGCGCCGAGTGGAACGTCTCGGCCCCCATCGCCCCTCGAAGGAACTCGGCCACGGCCTCGCCGCCCTCGAAGTGGTACTTGCCGCCGCTGTAGTCGGCCACGCAGTCGTCGGTGAGCACCTCGGAGAGCTCGTCCCACAGCTTCTGGTCCAAGCAGCGCAGGTAGCGGTACTTGACCCGCTTGATCGCCTCGATCTCGACGAGCTCAGCTGGATCCACTCGGCCACCCTACGTTCCGCTGGCGTGTCCTGCCGGCTCGCAAGGAGGTGGCTGCCTCGGTGCCGAGGCGGGCGGGATCGTGGCCGACCGAGCGGGTCCGCCTCATCTCGTGGCCGTCGGGGGACGCGAGGAGCGCCTCCAGTGTGATCTCCGAGCCGTCGGGGTGGATGGTGGCGTAGGCACCTGCGGGGAGGTCGCAGTCTCCGCCCAGCTCCGCCAGGTATGCCCGCTCGGCGTCGACCGCCAGACGACTGCGACGATGCTCGACGAGGGCGAGCAGCTCCAGCAGCCCGACGTCGTCGTCCCGGCACTCCACGGCAAGCGCTCCTTGGCCCACCTGGGGAAGCATCACCGACGGCTCCAGGACCTGGTGCTCCGTACCCGACAGGTCGACGTCCAACCGAGCGAGGGCGGCAGCCGCCATCACGATCGCCCCCCCGGGCGGGATCCGCTCCAGCCGCGTTCCGATGTTGCCCCTCAGCTCGGTGAACGTGAGGTCGGGTCGCAGCCAGGCCAGCTGGGCACGGCGGCGCACGGATCCCGTGGCCACCGTGGCCCCCGGTGCGAGTCCCTCGAGGGTGGCCCCCACCAGCACGTCGCGGGGGTCGCCCCGTCGAGGGACGGCCGCGAGCACCAGGCCGGCGGGCGTGGACGAAGGTAGGTCCTTGGCGGAGTGGACGGCCACGTCTGCGCTGCCGTCGAGGACGGCGCGCTGGACCGCCTTGGTGAAGGCCCCCTTGCCGCCCATCTTCCAGACCGGCTCCTCGGCGCGCTCGTCGCCCTCCGTGGAGATCCCCACCAACTCGCACTCGACGTGCTGGCCCTCCCCACCCAGGAGCTCGCACACGTGCTCGGCCTGCCAGCGAGCCAGCGCGCTCTTGCGGGTGGCGACCCTCACTCGGCGCAGGCCCATCGGATCGGCGACCTGCCTAGAGATCGAAGAGCTCGCTGACGGAGTCGGCCAGCCACTCTCCCCTGGCGGTTCCCGCAGCTTCCTTGAGCTTCATGGTCGGGTCGTGCAGGACCCTGCTGGCGATGCGCTTGGTCAGCGCCTCCACGGCCTCCATCTGCCGCTCGTCGAGGTCGGCGAGCTTCGAGCTCGAGCGCTCCAGCTCGTGGCGCCGGATGGCCTCCACCGCGTCGCGCAGCTCGGCCACCAGCGGGGCCACCCGTCGGGCCGAGGCCTCCACCCGGAGGCGAGCGACCTCCGCCTCGATGATGGCCTCCACGGCCGCCAGCTCGCCGCGGCGCTCGGCGAGGCCGTTCTCCGCGAACCTCCGAAGGTCGTCCATGTCGAGCAGCATCACCCCCGCGAGGTCGGCTGCCGAGGGCTCGACGTCACGAGGGACGGCTACGTCCACCACCAGCAGCTCCCTCCCGTCCTCCCTGCTGGCCACCGCCCTGGCCAGATCAGCGTGATCGAGGATCACCGAGGTGGCGCCGGTGCCGGTGAGCAGCAGGTCGACCTCGGCCAGGGCCCCGCCCAGGTCGGCCAGGCGGATGGGCTCGCCGCCCACCCTCTCGGCCAGCTCCGCCGCACGGTCGGCGGTGCGATTGGCGATCCGCACGCTGGCCACACCGGCGCCGACGAGTGCTCGCACCATGCCCTCGGCCACGTCACCTGCCCCCAGGACCAGGACGTGCCGCTCGTCCAGCGACCCGAGCCTGGCTCGGGCCATGGCCACAGCAGCGCTCGACACCGAGGCAGCCGACCTGCCGATCGCCGTCTCGGTACGGGCTCGCTTGCCCACCTTCACGGCGTGGCGGAAGAGGAGGTTCAGGCTCGCACCCGACGCATCCTCCTGGCGCGCCAGCTCCCACGCACGTCGGACCTGGCCCAGCACCTCGGCCTCGCCGATGACCGCCGAGTCGACGCCAGAGGCGACCCTGAACAGGTGTCGGAAGGCATCGTCTTCGTGGTGGACGTAGAGGTGGCCGCCGAAGTCCTCGGGAGGCACGAACGAGAGCCGGGAGAGGGCCCCGCAGACGTCGTCGCATGCGACCTGGGTGCGCTCTGCGGAGGCGTAGACCTCCAGGCGGTTGCACGTAGAGAGCATCACCACCTCCGCCAGGCCGGGGCGGGAGGCGAGCTCGTGCAACGCCTTGGGTACGTCGACGTCGGCCACCGTCATCCGCTCGAGCAGGTCGAGCGGGGCGGTGCGGTGGTTCAACCCGATGACGACGACAGACACGCCTTGAGGCGCTCCTTGGCTTCGGCGAGGCGACCCTCGCGCACGAGCTCCAGCACTCCGGAATCGAGGGCTTGCTGCCAGTCTAAGGGGGCGACCCTGCGACCTTCTGCCCGGAGCCTCGCCCTCTCCTCTGCGGCGATCTCCACCAGCACCCCGTACTCGGGGCCGATCACGTCCTCGAAGCGGCTGCGGATCCAGCGCGTGGCCGCGGGGCTCGACCCCCCGGTGGAGAACGTCACCAGCAGCGGTCCGCGCCGTATGCGCCCCGGGAGCATCGCCGTGCAGTTCTCGGGGTCGTCGGCGCTGTTCACCCACACCCCCGCCCGCTCGCAGTCGGCGTGCACGGCCCGGCTCACCGCGGCGTCGTCGGTGGCGGTCACCACGAAGCGGTAGCCCTCGGCGGCCTCGCCGGCCCGGTAAGGGCGCTGCTCCCACGTGACGGGCAGTGCCCTCACCTCGTCACCCACCTCGGGGGCCACCACGTGCACCACGGCACCGCACTCCACCAGCTCGGCGGCCTTGGAGGCTGCCACCTTGCCCGCCCCCACCACGAGGCAACGCCGACCCTCGACCACCAGGTTGACCGGGTAGAGACGAGGACCCTCCACGGCGGTGCCGTCAGCTCTCCGGGGGGCTGCCCGCCTTGGCAGCCGGGGCCGACTCCTTGGAGCGCCTCCCGTCCTCGCGGTAGAAGCCCAGTATCTGCAGCTCCACCGCCAGGTCGACCTTCCTCAAGAAGGCACCGGGAGGCACGCTGATGACAGCGGGGGCGAAGTTGAGGATCGAGGTCACCCCCGCGTCCACCAGGCGATCTGCCACGTCCTGGGCTGCCACGGCGGGTGTGGCGATGACCCCGATCGCTATCCCGTGCTCGGACACCACCGCCGGTAGGTCGTCGATGTCACGGATCTCGAGTCCGCTGACGACCTTGCCCACCTTCGACCTGTCGGCATCCACCAGTGCCGCTACCGGGAAGCCGCGCTCCCCGAAGCCGCCGTAGTTGGCGAGGGCGGCGCCCAGGTTTCCGATGCCGACGATCACCACCGGGGAGTCGTGCGTGAGGCCCAGCTCCCTGCGCATCTGGAAGACCAGGTACTGCACCTCGTAGCCGACGCCACGCGTCCCGTACGAACCCAGGTAGGAGAGGTCCTTCCGCACCTTCGCGGCGTTGACGCCCGCCATCTCGGCGAGCCTCTCCGACGAGACCGTCGCCTCAGCGTCGTCCCCGAGGGTCAGCAGGCAACGGAGGTAGAGCGGCAGCCTGGCCACCGTCGCCTCCGGGATCCGACGGCCTCCCTTGCCCATGGGCGCAGAGTAATTGGCTGGTGAAACCCTTCACAATGTGGCCCGTTGCTCTCGACGACGCCCCTCCGGGCGGGATCAGCGGGCGAGCACGAAGAGCTGGAGGAAGCCGGCTCCGAGGATCAGGGCCAGCAGCACGGCCAGCGTTATCAAAGTCCCAAGCCTCATCGACCGTTCCCTCCGTCTCTCGACTTCCTGTCACGGACGCCGCCCAACGACACGTCCGTGGTGATCCCGACGTTCGTGGCACTGCCGTCCTCGTCGGCGAACGCCGAGAGGCGGACCTCGGTGCCCACGTCCAAACCGAGCTCTCCGGCAGCCGCCCGGCGGTCGACCGCCACGGAGATCAGGCCGTAGGAGTCCACCACCAGTCCCACCTCGTTGGTGCGCACCTGCGAGTACGTGTCGGCCCGGTGGGCGCTGCGCACGTCGTCCCCGAGGCGCAGGCGAACCGGGTCGCCCAGGTCGTCCAGCTCCGAGGGGTCCACGTTGAGCTGGGCGTTGCCGTAGCGATCCACCCAGAGCACCTCGGCCACCAGCTCGCCGTCCTCCTCGTAGTTGACGGGGAGCAGCCCGGGCAGGAGCGTCACGGGGTCGACCGCATCCCCCAGCTCTGCCAGGTCCACGCCGTTGCACAGGTGGGCGGCCGCCGGGGCGAAGACGTCGCGACCCGCGAACGTGGGGCCCGGCGCTGGCAGCTGCATGTCGCCGTTGGTCAGCTCCACCACCCTGGTGGCACCACCGCACATGGCCACGGCCGGGGCGAGCAACCCGTTGTCAGGCCCCACCAGCACGGATGCCCCATCCCCCACCTCCACGGCGACGCCGCGGCGCTCGGTCCCCACGCCTGGGTCGACCACGGCGAGCACCACGCCCGGAGCCAGGTACTGGGCGCTGCGAGCCAGGGTCAGCCCCCCGGCCCGCACGTCATAGGGAGCGACGTCGTGGGTGAGGTCGATGACCCTCACGTCCGGGGCGATCGACCTGATGACGGAGTGGACGAGCCCGACGAACTCGTCGGCGCGGCCGTAGTCGGACATGAAGGTGATGGTGTCGTACCGGGAGCTCACCGGGTACATCCAACCAGCGTCGGCGCCTCGCACGGCGCGGGCACGACCTCGTGCGTGCGGCGCACCTGGGGCGAGGTCACCTCGGTTGGGCCTGGCCCAGCTCGCGGGAGCGCTCTGTGGCGGCCTCCACGGCCCCCAGCAGGGCAGCTCTCAACGAACCCATCTCCAGCTGCCGCAGGCCTGCCGCCGTGGTCCCGCCCGGCGAGGTCACCGCGGCTCGCAGCGCGGCCGCGTGCTCACCGGACTCCTGGAGCAGCTTGGCGCTGCCGAGGATGGTCTGGACCACCAGCACCTCGGCGACGTCCCTGGGCAGGCCCATGAGAACACCGGCCTCCATGAGGCTCTCCGCCACGACGAAGACGTATGCAGGCCCCGATCCCGACAGGCCGGTCACCGCGTCCAGCTGGGCCTCCGTGACCTTCACGACCACGCCCACCGCCGAGAGCACCGACGTGGCCCACTCCACGTCGCCGGGGGCTGCGCTCGCGCCGGGCGCCACCGCAGCCGCTCCCGCACCCACGAGCGCAGGGGTGTTGGGCATGGCACGCACCACGGCCACCCCCGTTCCCAGGGCTGCCTCCAGCGCCTCGGTCGGCACCCCGGCTGCGATGGAGAGGACCTGCCGGACGCCGGCGAGGGCCAGCTCCTTGCAGGCCTCTCCGACGTCGCCGGGCTTCACCGCCAGCACCGCCCCCTCGCACGGCCCCGGCTCCACGAGCACCGCCACACCGGGGTAGAGGTCGGCCAGCTGCGATCGTCGCTGCTCCATCCGCTCCACCACCGCGAGCTCTTCGGGTTGAGCCCAACCTGCGGCCAGCAAGCCTCCGAGGAGGGCTTCGCCCATGCGGCCACCGCCAACGATCTGGAGCCGAGTCATGGGGCGACGCTACCTCGCTGGACGTGGCCAGCTGCCAGAGCTCCCCGCACTCCACGCTCCACGAGGCCCCCGCACAGAGACTCCCACAACCCGGTCCCGCCGCCGGAGCAAGCGGGACCGGGAAGGGAGGAAACGCAGATGCAACCTGAGATCGAAGACCTGGAGAGACGTCCCCTCGTTGCTTCCCCAGGCCTGCGAGCTCGTCCACCATGCTACATCGAGATGTGTTGAAAGTCAACGACGATGTTCGAAGTTCTCGATCAGCCCTTGAAGCGAGAACGGAAGCCGATTCGCATGGCGGGCCTGAAGCACTGCTCCACGTAGGCGTAGAGCGAGCCGAGGGTGCGATCGAGCGAAGCCTCGTCGACGGTGTGGACCGGCAGCTGGCCGGCCAGGAACACGGCGTCCTCGATCCCGATGGAGAACGCCATGCCTCCGAAGCGGGCGTTCCGCCTCAGCAGGTGCTCGTAGAGCTCTGCCGGGTTCTCCTCGGGGGCGGGCATGAAGTAGGTCTCGAAGTGGAGGTTCCGCTGCTGCAGCGTGTACCAGACCGTGAAGACGTCCTTCTCCTCGCCGAGGACCCTCACGTACCAGCGCCTGACGACCCCTCCCGGGTCCACCTCCTTCTGGACGTCGGCGACCACGGGGTTGTCTGCCAGCTGCTCGGCGAGCCAGCGATCGATCGTCCCCTCGACCGCAGCGAGCACCTCGGGTGCTGGTGGTGTGTCGCTCACGCGCACCTCAGCGGTGCACGCTCTGACACGTCGGCGTAGATCCTCCGCAGGCGCGCAGCGGTGGTCGACCAGGTGTAGCCCTTCGCTCTGCGGGCTGCCGCGCTACCCATGTCAGCCCTCAGCTCCGGGTCGTCGAGGACGCTCGCCAGGTGGCGGGCGAACGAGGAGGGAGAGCGGTCCTCCACGAGGAGCCCCGTCCTGCGGTCCTCCACGATGGTGGTGAGCCCACCCACGGCGGACGCCACCACCGGTGTCCCGCAGGCGGCTGCCTCCAGGGCGACTAGGCCGAACGACTCGGAGCGGCTCGTCACGAGGCACACGTCGGCAGCCCGGTAGAAGGTGGAGAGGAGGTGGTGCGGCTGGGGCGGCACGAAGCTCACCCGACCGCCGAGCCCGGTGGCCTCCACGAGCGCACGGGCGCGAGCCAGCTCGGCTCTCCCCTCCGGACCGCTCGGACCGCCCACGACCACGAGCTTCGTGCGCTGGTCGGCGAGCGCGGCAACGGCCTCGATGGCCACCGACAGGCCCTTGAGGGGCTGGATCCTGCCCACGAACAGCACGACCGGTCCGTCGCCGAGGGCGAGCTCGGGGGTCCCGTCGGCCCCGGCAAGGGCCGCTCGGGCGCCGTCCTTGTCGCCCGGGGAGAAGAAGGCGTGGTCCACGCCGGGCGGGACGACCTCCACCCGCTCCCGCTCGGCTCCGTAGAGCTCCACCAGTTGAGCAGCCTCCGCCGTGCAGGAGGCGATCACCACGTCGGAGCAGCCGATGACCTCCGCTTCGATGCGCGCACGGCGGTCGGGCTCGAAGTCACCCCCCTCCGCCTTGACCCTGGCGAGCGTGTGGAACGTGGATACGAGCGGGATGCCGAGCTGGTGCTTCAGACGATGGGCCGCAAGCCCCGACAACCAGTAGTTGGCGTGCAGTGCCGTCGTCCCCCCAGCTTCCGCTTCGATCAGCCCAGCAACCCCATCGGTGAACTCGTCGACGAACTCGACCAGCTCGTCCTTGGAGGCCTCGGGCGGTCCGGCCTCCACGTGGTGCACCCGGAAGCCGGGTTCCACGTCGACGACCTCGGCGAGCTCTGGGTGCCAGCGCCGCACGTAGACGTCGGTGTCGACCCCCGCCTGCGCAAGGGACCCCACCAGCTCACGCACGTACACGTTCATGCCCCCGCTGTCGCCCGAACCGGGCTGGACCAACGGGGAGGTGTGCAACGACAGGACCGCCAACCGGGGCATGACCCTCACCAACCCCTCTGGGGGGATGGGGATTCCGACGAGGTCCTCGCTGCGACGGCCGTCCTCAATCGAGGAGGGTCTCCACGCTGGCCTCTCCCGTGCGGTAACGGCGCGTCAGCTCCGCCTGCAGTGCGTCGATCTCTCCGTGGAGGGCTCGCCGCGCCTCCGACACCTTCCTCTCGAAGCCCTCGAGCTGCACGGCCAGCTCTGCCAGCTCCGCCTCCCCGAGCTGTGTGACGTCCTCGACGGGTGCCCTCTCGAGCACCTCCTCGAGCTCGCCTGCCAGCACTGGGTCGACCCGGGTGGGCTCGATCTGGAGAAGCCTGCCCGTGGAGCCGCCTTCGCCGGCGGCGAGGAGGTTCGGGAGGTCCTCCACCAGACCTGCCAGATCGCTGCCGGTGCCCGCACGCCGACGGGAGATCTCGCTGCGGACGATGTCTAGCGCACCCTGCACCGTGCGCCGCAGGTAGGAGAGGCCCGTCTCCTCCTCCAGGTAGCTGGACCGGCGGCGCCGCAGATCGTCGAGGGCCAAGAGCTGCAAGGAACCACCTGGCTCCTGGCGCCCGGCTCCGGAGATGGGCCGATCGTTACGATCGGCGGCACGATCGCTTGGCATCTTCTCGATCACCGAACTCTAGTTGCAGGGGGTGACGGGAACGAGGGTGCCCAGTCGGCCTGGTTCGGATCGGGCCAGGTGGGGGCAGCAGGGGGAAGCTGCAGAGTGCCGAGCGCCCTTCCTTCCCGAGGGCTCTAGCCGACGTATCCCCACATCGCCCAGGCCCACACGGGTGCGACGATCAGGTACGAGTCGAGGCGGCGCAGGGCCGGTGCGCGTGCATCCGGCCGTGGCAACAGGGTGGATCCCACGAACCGCCCCAACGGCGCCAGCACCGCCACCAATCCCCCGAAGACCCATGCCGAGTCGTTGTCGAAAGGAGTGAACTGCACCACGGCCAGACCGAAGGTGAAGACGAGCACGGCAGCGATTCCCGCCACCGGGCCCACGACGGGGTTGGTCGACCCGGTCCCCATCAGGTAGTCACCCACCTCGAAGGCCGACACCAACACGATCATCACGACGAGGACCGTCGTGCTGGTGCGGCCCAGGATGACCGCCGACGCCGCCGCGAGCCCCAGGAAGAACCCGCATCGCACGGTCAGGCCGGCGATCGCCAGCGCGGGCCGGCGCGTCCTGCGGGCTGCGTTCTCGACGAGCGCCGCCACGATCGAAGCTGCGACCAGCGCCAGGGCCACCAGGCCGGCGAGCGCGGTTCCCGCCGCAGCTCCGAGGGGCATGAGACCAGCGCCGAGGGCGGCGACCAGCCGGCTGGGACGCCTCCGGTCACCTCGCCAGGCAGCCGCCGCCTGGAGCGCCGCGACCGTGGCCACGGCCGAGAACAGGATGGCCGGGGCCACGCCCCCGAGCAGGGTCGCCCCGGTCGCGAGGACGAACCAGGCGATCCCGAGGCGCACCTTGGGCCCATCGGTGTCGTAGCCGCTGACCATGCGGTCGACCCAGGCGAACGAACCAGGGTCGGCTGTGCGCGCCGAAGCGGTTGGAGTGCGGATCGACACCGGGCGATGGTACTTGCCGGGTAGCGTGCGGCCCGTGACTCGGATGCTCCTCGCACGACACGCCCAGTCGGAGTGGAACGCCCAGGGCCGATGGCAGGGACGGGCAGACCCTCCCCTCTCCAGCCTCGGCGCCACCCAGGCCGCCCGGGCCTCCGATCGCCTGGGCCACGTGGACGTGATCGTGGCCTCGCCCCTCCAGAGGGCGCTGGCGACGGCGGAGATCATCGCCGAGCGCACCGGCGTGGGACCGGTGCAGGTCGATCCCGACCTGGCCGAGCGGGACGTGGGTGAGTGGTCGGGCCTGACCAGGGACGAGATCGAGCGCGGCTGGCCCGGCTACCTGGAAGATCGCCGCCAGCCCGAGGGTTTCGAGTCGTCGTCGCTGGTGCTGGCCCGCCTCACTGCGGCGCTCGAGCGGATCGAGGCTGCCCACAGGGGGGCCGACGTGCTGGTGATCACGCACGGCGGGCTCATCTACGTGCTGGAGGAGCACCACGACGAGCCCTTCCAGCGGATCCCCAACCTGGGTGCGCGCTCGCTCAGGCACCGCGGGGGCCACGTGGAGCTGGGCTCGCGCCTGGCCCTGCTCGACGAGCCCGTGGAGACGGTCCCGGCAGGGATGTAGCGGCTCGGATCAGGCCGGCCGGCGCGCCACCAGCAGGACGTGAGGGTGCGGGTAGCCGTGATCGATCCTCTTGCCGGTGACGTCCAGCCCGTGATCCCGCAGCTCGGCTACGATCTCGGCCGGCTCGGCTATCGACACCCGCTCGCCTGCCGTGATCCCGAGCACCTTCGTGGAGATGGTCTCCTGGGCCACCGTCAGCCGGTACTTCCACGCTGGTCGGTGGTCCATCTCCTTGACGACCAGCGCACCGCCGGGTGCCAGGGCACCCGCGCACTGGTCGAGCAACGTACGGCGGTCGGAGGCCTCCAGCAGGTAGAGCACGTCGTTGACGACGATCGAGTCCCACGAGCCTGGCTTGAACACGTCGCCGTCGATCGGCCGGAAGCTGAGTCGGTCGGCCGACCCACCCAGGGACGCAGCGGCCTGCCTGGCGATGCGGATCTTGTGCTCGTCGACGTCCACGCCGAGGATGCGCCGCTGGGATGACTCCACGGCGAGGAAGCTGGAGAGGAGCCCGTGGCCGCAGCCCACGTCCAAGACCCTCCCAGCCGCGGGCACCTGCTCGGCGACCTGCGCGATCGGGCACGACCACCACCTGATGCGCACGTGGAGCCGGTCGCCCAGGGGGGCCGAGGAGTAGAGGGAGATCGCCTTGCGCGCTGCTGCGCCTGCGTGCTCCTTCACGCGGCCGCGCCGAGGTCGCCGAAGGTGCCAAGGCGGAAGCCCATCTCCTCCACGGCCACCCTCACCGTGCGCGAGCACAGCGCCGTCAGCTCCTCTCCCCATCGGTAGCCACCACGGTCGCGCCAGCAGTAGCGCAGGAGGTCGGGGTCTCCCGGCTCACCGGGATGGGTCGCGATCTCGGCGCTGGACGCTCCGGAGGCACCGAAGCGATCGAGGGCTGCGATCATCGCCGGAAGCTCGAGGCCTCCGGCCTCGTCGAAGCCCGCAGAGTCCTGCGGGAACGTCCAACCCCGGCTGCGTGCGGTCCGCTCCATCGACCGGGAGAGCTGCCTCACCACCAGCGCCACCGGGCCCGTGCCCACCGAGCGGGTTATCCGCACGGCCTTGATGCCGTTCTGCTCTCCCAGATCGAGCACGATGTCGCGCACCGCAGGCCAGAGGTGCAGGTTCTGGTGGGTGTCCAGGTGGTCCACGGCGACCCCGAGAGATCGGAGCTTCTCGAGCTGCGCCCCGAACTCCCGGCTGACGTCGTCGGGGTCGATGCGACCGGCGGCCATGCGAGGCAGGAACTGCCGCCACGAGAGCCACAGCTTGCCCTTCCCGTCGACCAGGGTCGGGATCTCCGAGCTGCTGAGCAGAGGGGGGTCCTCCCCGACCGCGGCGAGGTGCGCCCCTACGCCGAGCTCAGGCGCGTCCAGCAACCAGGACGCGGTGCGCTCGAAGCCCGGAGCGAGGGTGAGGACCGACGTGGAGGTGACGACCCCTTCGTTGTGCGCCTGGATGATCGCCTTCGACACCCCGACGGTCAGGCCGTAGTCGTCGGCGTTGAAGATGAGGAGCGGCGCCTTGGCGTCGGCGGGGGGGCTCATCGATGGGTTCCGATCATTCGGGGATGCCCGGCGGCAAGTCCGGCCTGCGCACCGACCTGGGCAGCGGAGCGAGGCCCTTCAGCTCGGAACGCAGCTCGAGCATCTCCTGGATGATCTTGGCGATGACCGCGTTCGACGAGAGCGTCGAGACCCCCCTGGTCCGCGGGAAGTAGTCGACTCCGAACTGGATGATCTCGAAGCCCAGCCGCTGAGCCCTCACCAGCAGCTCGACGTCTATGAAGGAACCCTCGCTGTGGAGCCGCACGTGGTCTAGGACGTTTCGCCTGATCAGCTTGAAGGCGAAGTTCATGTCCCTCAGGCGCAGGCCGAAGGCCACCTGGATCAGCTGGTTGTAGACGTACGAGTACACGAGCCGCCTGGGGCCCTCGCCGGTGCGGTCGAAGCGGTAGGCGCTCACGATGTCGGCGTCGTAGATGCGCAGGAGCCTGATGGCCTTGGCCAGCTCGGCCATGTCGAACGGGAGGTCGGCATCGGTGTACAGCACGAGCTCGCCCGTTGCGTTGGCGAAGCCGGTCTTGAGCGAGCCGCCCAGCTTCCGGTTGGTCTCGTGGTGGATGACGCTCACGTTGGGGTGCTCCGCAGCGAGCCTGTCGGTGATCACCGGCGTGTCGTCCGTGGAGGCGTCGTCGATCACCAGCACGTCGTAGGAGCCGATCTCGCCCTCGGCGACCAGCTCGTCGCCGGCCTCGAAGGTCGCCTTCACCGCCCGCTCGATGGTGTCCTGCTCGTTCCACGCGGGGAAGAACACGGTCAGGCTCTTGAAGCTGGGGGTCAACGCCTTCTCGGACATCCCCCCGCAATGTAGCGGCAGCGGTCTCGCCATCCGGCGAAGGCGGGACGGATGCCCGTGCACGGTCACCACGAACGCAGGCCGCGCTGCTCGCATCGGTCGATCGCAGCTGCGGTGGGCCGCCCGGGTCTCGAACCCGGCACCTTGGGATTAAAAGTCCCCTGCTCTACCCGATGAGCTAGCGGCCCTCGTCCAAGGTAGCTGGCCGCTCCTGGCGGCAATGCGGCACGGGTGGCGATGGTGGGAGAGAATGCGCCGATGCGGGTGACGGCGAAGGTCGACTACGCCATGCGGGCGGTCGTGGTGCTGGCCAACGCCGCCACGGAGGGGAGCGAACCCGTGAAGGGCGACGCCATAGCCGTGGCCCAGGAGATCCCCGGCAAGTACCTGGAGAACATCCTCGGCGAGCTGCGCCTGTCGGGGATCGTGCGTAGCCAGCGGGGGGCCGAGGGCGGGTACCGCCTGGCGCGTCCCGCCAGCGAGATCAGCGTGGCCGACGTGATACGTGCGGTCGAAGGGCCGCTCGCGAACGTGCGGGGAGAAGCGCCCGAAGACCTCGACTACCCCGACGACGTCGGGGCCCTTCAGGAGGTGTGGATCGCCACGCGCGCTGCCCTGCGCTCCGTGCTGGAAGAGGTGAACGTGAGCGACATCGCCACCGGGAAGCTTCCCCGAAAGCTCGAGAAGCTGGTGGAACCGCCCGAGGCGTGGGAGCGCGCCTGGCTGAAGCACTGACAGCCGGGACCTTCCACGGGGCGCCCAGGTTGGGCGACGTGGTGGATCAGCTGGCCTGGACGAGGCAGTCCTCGCAGATCCGCTCGGGCACCAAGCCGATGCGCATCCCGAACGCGAAGATCTTGCACCCGATGCAGAACCCGAAGACCGCCTCCAGGGTGGCGGCACCGGCGAGGGCGCCCGCGACGATCCGAGCCGGCCCCGGGAGCCCGGCGAGGAACAGCGCCCCGGAGATCAGGGCGAACGCGGCCCCCATGGACTGGGCGAAGCGCTTCGGGGGCCCGGGCACCAACCGCCCGCCCAGGCGTGGCGCCACCACCTTGGTGGCCAGGAGGGCCAACGGGCTGTAGCGCGAGCCCGCGACGACCCGCACGAGGAACCCGTAGAAGAGGAAGGCCAGCAACCACCGCACGTCGAGCAAGGCCACGGCCCAGGCCATGAGCGCAACACCGGCCGCGACCGTGCGAGCTGCGGTCTCGTTGACCGCCTCGGGGAAGCCGAACCAACGTCGACGTGGTTGCACGACAGTCGCGGACATCGCCTCCCAGGGTACCCCGGTAAACCCGATCTACCAAGTCAACTATTGGGCTGGAAGGGGCCCTCTGGCCTCTGTCCTGTGATCAGGCGACGGCGAGCTCCCCATCGCCGGGGTCGGCCCCGCGGCCACGACGGTCGTGGCGTTCGTGGCGACGCGGAGCCGCACACGGGACCCGACCTCGATGTCGAGCGTGAGCAGCTGGGCACGGGTGAGCGTCACGAGCACCTCCTGGCTGCCGGCCGCCACCTGCAGGCGCACCTCGAAGCCGACCCGGCTGATCTTCGACACCTCGCCCGGGACACCCTCGGAGGACTCCGCGGGGAGCAGCTCAATGTCGTGCGGGCGCACGAGCACGGCGCCGAGCTGCGTGACCGGACCGAGGAAGCGCATGACGAAGTCCCCTGCAGGCTCGTCGTAGAGCTGGTCGGGAGATCCGACCTGCTCTGTGCGGCCCTCGTTGATGACGACGATCTCGTCGGCCACCTCGAGAGCCTCCTCCTGGTCGTGCGTGACGAACACCGTCGTCACGTGGACCTCGTCGTGGAGCCGCCGCAGCCAGTCGCGGAGCTCCTTGCGGACCTTGGCGTCGAGCGCGCCGAACGGCTCGTCCAGCAAGAGCACCTTGGGCCCCACGGCCAGGGCTCTGGCGAGTGCCATGCGCTGTCGCTGCCCCCCGGAGAGCTGGGAGGGCCGGCGGTCGGCGAAGCCCTCCAGGTGCACCAGCTCCAGCAGCTCCCGCACCCGGCGGTCGATCTCGCGCTTGGGGAGGTGGCGGATCTTCAACCCGAACGCGACGTTGCGGTACACCGACATGTGCTTGAAGGCCGCGTAGTGCTGGAACACGAAGCCCACGTTGCGGTGTTGGGCGGGCAGGTCGGTGGAATCGACCCCCTCGATGGTGACGGTGCCCTCGTCTGGGTGCTCCAGGCCCGCGATGATCCGAAGCAGCGTGGACTTTCCCCCTCCGCTGGGACCCAGCAGGGCCGTGAGGCCGCCGGCGGGGATGTCCAGCGACACGTCGTGGAGGGCGACGAAGTCACCGAAGCGCTTGCAGATCCCCTGGACCTGGATGCTCATCTGGATCCTTTCCGTGACCGCGCCAGAGGTGTCATCCCTGCTCCTTGGGCCTGACGATGCTGATGACGACGATGCAGATCACCGAGACGGCGACGAGCAGGAACGACACGGCGTAGGCGCCGGGCTTGTCGAAGTTGAGGTACTTCTCCTCCACGACGAGGGTGGCCGTGCGCGTTACGCCGAGCACGTTGCCCGAGACCACCTTCACCGCACCGAACTCGCCGAGGGAACGGGCGAGGGTGAGGACCATCCCGTAGACGGTCGCCCACTTGATGGCGGGCAGCGTGATCCGCCAGAACCGCTGGAAGGCGTTCGCCCCGAGGCTGCGAGCGGCCTGCTCCTGGTCGATCCCGACCTCTTCCAGGGTCGGGACCACCTCCCTGATCACCAGCGGCAGCGATACGAACACCGTGGCCATGACGATCGCCGGCATGGCGTACATCACCTGGATGCCCGCCCCCTCCAGGGCGGGCCCGAACCACCCCGTGCGCGAGCTGTAGACGAGCACCAGCGAGAGGCCCACCACTATCGGCGAGACGGCCAGCGGCAGGTCGAGAAAGGCGCTCAGGATCCTCTTGCCGGGGAACTGGTAGCGGACGATCAGGATCGACATCGCCACACCGAAGACGGTGTTCACGACCACCGACGCGAGGGCAGCGATCACCGTGAGGCGGAACGCGTGCACCACCTGTGGATCCTCGAAGAGCCCCGCGATGTCGGAGAGGCCGCTGCCGAGGGTTCGCTGGACCACGAGCAGGACCGGCCAACCCACCAGGAGGAACAGGTACCCCACCACGATGAGGCGCAGCACGTAGCGCACGAGGCGGGAACGGCGGCGCAGGCGCCGACTGGACGGGCGAGCCCCCCGCCCTCCCACCCCTGCGACTGGGCGGTCCGCGACGCCGACGTCAACCACGACCCGCCAACCTCCGCTGCACCAGGTCGAACACGACGATCACGACGAGGGAGATGGCGAGCAGGATGGTCGCCACGGAAGCGGCCGCCACGAGGTTGTCGTTCTCGATGCTCGAAAGGATCCGCACCGAGGTGACCTCGGTCTGGAAGGGGATGTTCCCGGACAGGAGCACCAGCGACCCGTACTCCCCCACCGCCCTCGCGAAGGAGAGCGTGGCGCCGGCTGCTATCGCGGGTACGAGGGCCGGGAGCACGACACGCCGAAAGGTGGTGAACGACGACGCCCCCAGGGAACGAGCCGCCTCCTCGGCCTCCCTGTCGAGCTCGCCCAGCACCGGCTGCACCGTGCGGACGACGAAGGGGAGCGTCACGAAGAGGTAGGCGACGAACACCGCCCACGGGTTGTTCGCGATGCTCACGCCCAGAGGACCGCTCGGCCCGTAGAGGGAGAGCAGCACCAACCCGGCGACGATCGTGGGCAGGGCGAAGGGCACGTCGATGAGGACCTCCAGGACGCGCTTGCCGACGAAGCTGTCGCGCACGAGGACCCAGGCGATGAGGGTCCCCATGAAGATGTTCACGATCGTGACCGCGAAGGCCGCACCCACCGTGAGCCGGATGGCCGACATCGTCTGCTCGTTCGTGATCGACGACCAGAACCCGCCCCACCCCGCGTCCGAGGCGGTGACGACGACGGCGCACAGGGGTATGAGCACGAGGAGGCTGAACCACATGACAGCCACCCCGAGCCCCACGCCTGATGCCCATGTGAGCCGGCCCTCGCGGGCCCCGGATCGCATCAGCTCACTGGGCCTTGCCGCTGGCCGCGATGGCCCTGGTGACGATGCCGTCGGCCTCGTCGAAGAACTTCTTCGACAGCGTGCTCCAGCTCTGGAAGTCCTTCTCGACCGTCAGCAGGTTCTTCACCGCCGGGTAGGGGTTCGAGGGGTCGTTGGCTCCCTCCACCTCCCCGAACACCACGCCCTCGATGACCGGCCTGAAGCCCTTCAGGGCGAACTGGCGCTGCCCGTCGGCGCTGAGGACGAAGTCGAGCCAGGTCTGCGCCTTGGGCGTGGCGTCGACGAGGACCGCGCCGGGGTTCTCTATGAGCAGGGTCGTGTCCGGGATGATGTAGTCGAACTCCTCGCCGTTCTGGTGGGCGAGGATCGCCTCGTTCTCGTACGCCATGAGCACATCGCCCGTTCCGCCGAGGAATGCCGTGGTGGCATCGCGGCCGCTGTTGGGGAGCGCCACGACGTTCGCGAAGAACTTGTCGAGGTACTCGTCGGCCTGCTGCTCGGTGCCGCCCGCCTCGATGACCTGCCCCCACGCCGCCAGTGCGTTCCAGCGCGCCGCCCCCGACGAAGCAGGGTTCGGGGTGACTATCTCCACGCCCGGCTCGACCAGGTCGTCCCATGTTCGGATGTTCTTCGGGTTGCCCTCGCGCACGGCGAACACGACGATCGACGACGAAACCACGCCCTTGGTCGGCCCGCTCTTCCAGTCGGGCGACACCAGGCCGGCGTCGACGAGGCGCGTGACGTCGCTCTCCACGGACAGGTGCACGTAGTCGGCCGGAAGGCCCGACACCACCGAGCGGCTCTGGTCGCCGGAAGCGCCGTACGAGGTCACGAACTCCACACCTCGGCCGTCGGCGGTCTTGGCCCACTCCGTGGCGATCGCCTTGTTGGCAGCCTCGGGAACGGCGAAGCCGACGATGTGGATCGTCTCGCCTCTCCCGCCCTCGGCGCTCGCCCCGCCGGACCCACCGGAGCACGCGCTGGCGAGGACGGCCGACACCGCGAGGATGGCGACGAGGACCACGCCGGCACCAGATCGAGCCCATCGGGCTGAACGCACTTCCCTACCTCCGTTCGGGCGCCTCGAGCGCCATTCCTGAGTAAACAAGTCAGGAATATAGGCAATGCCCTCCGAGAATTCCAATCATTCCCACCAATTTTGTTGGAAATGATCGGAGAGAGCGGGTCGCCGTCGCAGGAGGATCGAAGAGGAGCGCCTGTCGATGCGTCCTCGGTGCGTTCGCTACCTCAGGGCGAGGAGTGGGTGGGCCCCGCCGTCCCCGCCTTCACGAACGGGCACGAGACGTCGGGTTCGGGTAGCCCCAGATCCACGATGTAGGCATCGCCGATGGAGTTGATGCACTCGCTCGGGCCGTTCCACACCCCGTGCTGAACCCCTTCGTAGGTGGCGCGCACCGACCCCGGGAGGAACGAGAGCATCGCTGCGCTCCACGGGTACGGAGTGGCGGGGTCGTACAACGAAGCCAGGAGGAGCACGGGGGGCATCTCGCCGGCGGGCGGCGAGGACGCTGGAACGGGGTCGGGCTCTGTGGCGAACCCGTTGCAGCTGGACAACGTGACGGCCACGTAGGGTCCGAAGAGCGGGGCCTCCTGCACGATCGCCTCCGCTTCGGCCGCCATGACCTCGACGCTAGGGCGGTCGGGAAGGTCCAGGCAGTTGACCTGAACGCCCATCGTGGCTTGGTTCTCGGTGCCGTGCTGGAGGTAGACCGACGCGGTCGGGCCACCGTGGAGCTGCTCGGCGAGGGCCACGAGCTCACCGGCGATCATCGGCCAGGTCGCCTCGGAGGAGATGATCGGCATGATCGCCTGGGCGTACAGCGACTGCTTCGTCAGGGAGGTCGCCTCCCCGGTCAGGATGTCGAGCACCTCCATCGGCGCGGTCGACAACGCCGTCGACACCTCGGCGAACGCGGGAGCAGCCTCGGGGTAGGCGCTCAGGAAGTAGTGGAAGGCTTCGTCGAAGCCGGTCCCACGTTCTGCGTTGAACTCGAGGCCCGTGCTGTAAGGGTCCACGTTGCCGTCGAGGATCATCGCCCTGATGCGGTCGGGGTACCGCTGGGCGTAGACCTCCCCGATGCGCGTGCCGTAGGAGATCCCCCAGTAGCTGAGCAGCTGGTCTCCCACCGCCTCGCGCAACAGCTCGAGGTCCTCCACCACCTGGTTCGTGCCGAAGTAGGGGCCGGTGCGGGCGATCGCCAGCTGGCAGGCGGTCGATCGGGCGGCGATGGGGCCGAGCTGGGAGCTGAAGAACTGCGCCCAGTCGGAGATGTCGTCGCCGACGAAGTTGGGTAGCGGACACTCGATGGAGGGCGACGAGCCCACGACGCCGCGAGGGTTGAAGGCGACGACGTCGAAGCGTGACAGCACCTCGTGGGAGAACTTCGAAGCGTACGTGCTCAGGAACACCAGGGCGTCTCCACCGGGGCCGCCCGGGTTGACGAAGAGCGTGCCGATCCGATCCTCGGGTGCGCCGCTGGATGGGAGGCGCATGAGGGCCAAGCGCATCTCCGGCCCGAACGGGTCGGCGTGGTCCACGGGTACGGGGAAGGACGCACAGTCGAAGGCCTCCCTGCCCTCCCCGCAGGGATTCCACTGGATGGGCTCGACCTCACCCTCCGCGGCCTGCGCCGGCTCCGCCGAGCCCGCGCGCAGCACGCAGAAGCCCGAGAGCAGCACGGCGGCGACAGCCACGACGGTGGCGGCGAGCAGCCACCACGCCGGTGCGCGCCCGATCTGGACCTTCGGCATCACCCCGCGAACCTCGGTGCCATCTCGTCGGAGGGGTCGTCGGGCTGGTGGGGCCCGGGCCCGAAGGTCTCGCTGAGGAGGACCACGGCGTCGCCGCCGCGCTCCACGCAGGTGGCCTCGAGGAGCTGCGCGTAGACCTCCACGCCGTCGATGGTGACGACGGTTCGCTGGACGTAGGTGTAGGGGAACGACGGCACCCAACGGCTCCCGAACCAGATGTCGTCCTGGTAGGGGATCTCGGTTGAGGTCGAGGCCGTGGAGGTGATGCTCTCCTCGCCGAGGTGGAGGTCCTGGCCGCCACCCGCCACCGCGTAGGTCGACACGACGACGGCGCCCTCGGGCAGCTCGACCGCGAGGGATCCCTCGATCGAGATGTCGGCATCCCAGCAGATGCCCGAGAGCCCCGAGAGGCGCACCAGCCCGGAAGCCCCCGATCCCTGGGCGGTGGCAGGGGTGAGGGCCAGGAGCCCTACAGCGACGGTGACGGCTGCGAGGAGGCCGACGCGTGCGGCTGCGCGCGAAATCCGCTTCGCTTCCTCGACCATCTGGCAAAACTACCCGAAACGAGGATGCACGACGCTGCGAGCACGGCGTAGACGAGCGTCCCGTAGGCGAAGGGCGAGACGGATCCGTCGTAGCTGATGTCGATCACGGCCCCCGCCAGCGCCCCCACCGAGGTGAACGCTGTCCCCACTATCGCTGCGGCCATGCCCGCCACGTGCGGCAGCGGGGCCATCGCCTCGGAGTTCAGGCTCGGGACGAGGGCCATCACGCACGGGAGCACCAGGGCCAGCAGCACCATGAACGCCCAGAGCGGGGGGTGCCCACCCGTGAGCGCAGCGACGATCGCGAAGGTCGCCGCCGCGGCCACGAGGAGCCCGGCTCCGACGTTCAAGACCGTCTGGGTTCCGAACTTCATGACGATCCGGCCGCTGATGAGCGAACCCGCCGCCAGCGCAGCGCCCAGGATCCCGAAGAGGAGCGGGAAGAGCTCGCCTCGGCCGAAGACCTCCTCGATGATGATCTGGGTGCTCCCGACGTACCCCGTCATGATCCCGAAGAGGAACGAGCCGGCGAGGCCGAGGAGCACCGTGGTGCGGTTGGTGACCACCGCGCGGGCTGCCTGCAGCATGGCGGTGGGCCGGACGGAGCGACGGTGCTCGACGGCGAGGGTCTCGGGCAAGCGGAAGGCCATCCAGACGCCGGCGACGAGGGCACCGATCACCGGTGCCCAGAACACGATCTGCCATGGCCCGAGGAGGAGCAGCGCGGTTCCGGCGGCCGGAGCGAACATCGGGATCAGCAGGAAGATGCCGAGGATCTGCGACATGATGCGGGCCATGTGGTTGCCCTCGTAGACGTCCCTGACGATCGCGAGGCCCAACGACCGTGGCCCGGCGGCTCCCAGGCCCCACACGACGCGGGCGACGACCACGCCGGCGAGATCCGGGGCCAGGGCGGAGGCGGCTGCGCCGATGGCGTAGAGGGACAGGCCCACGTACATCAAGGGCTTGCGGCCGAGGCGATCCGAGAGTGGACCGTAGAAGAGCTGCCCGGCTCCGAGTCCGAGGAAGTACGAGGTGACCAGCCACGACACCTCGGTGGAATCCGGTGAGAGCCCGAAGGCTTCCCGCATCTCCGGGAACGCGGGGAGCATCAGGTCGATCGAGGCCGCGCCGAGCGCCAGGCAGACGGCGAGGATCGCCACGAGCTCGAGCGAGCCCTTCACCCTGGGGGTCCCGCCGGTGGGGTTCAGAGCGCGCTCATCCCGGCCCGGGAGGAGCGGGCGAGGAGCATCATCGTGATCACGAAGAGGAACCCGCTCATGGCCATGAAGGGCAGGGACACGAAGCCGAGCTCCCACACGAACCGGGAGGTGCACGGGGCATCGGCCGTGCAGAAGGCCGAGCCCCCGTCAGGTGGGAACGCCTGGATCCACGAGTGGTACGCGGCGAAGACGGCCCCGAGACCTGCCAGGGGCAGCACGTACCACCACACCTCCCGATCCCGGCGGAGGGCGGCGATCCCGAGGATCAGAGCGAGCGGGTACATGCAGATGCGCTGGTACCAGCAGAGGGGGCAAGGGGTGAAGCCGGCGACCTCGGAGTAGTAGAGGCTCCCGAGCGTGGCCACGAAGGCGACCACCCACGCGAGGGGGACCGCCACCCTGCCCAGCTCGGCGGCGGCCACGTCGAAGCGCTCCACCCCAGCCAGCCGCAAGAGCGCGCCGATGCCCACCAGGGCGACCGCCGCCAGGCAGGCGAGCGCCAGCAACGCGAAGAACAGCGAAATCGTCTCGGTGCTCATGGGATGCGCCGAGTGTAGGTACGCAGCGCTCCGCGACGGGAAGGGAAAGGTCGGGCGTTCCTGTCGTGCTCGGCCACATCAGCCCGATCCGCAGCCGTCGGAGCGCTCGGACGACCTCCGGTGGGCACCTCACCGACCCGGGACCCACTAGAAAGTGGTGCCGTGGAGACCAGCAGCGAGGCCCTCGGCCTGACCACGGCCGAGGCGGCCGCACTGCGCGCGGACGGCAAGGGCAACGACTTCGCCGATCCGTCGAGTCGCACGATCGGCGAGATCCTCCGAGCCAACATCTTCACGCCCTTCAACTTCCTGCTGGGGATCCTCTTCGTGGTGATCATCGCGGTGCAGGAGTACCGCGACGGGCTCTTCGGGATCGTGCTGGTCGCCAACGCCCTCATCGGGATCGTCCAGGAGTGGCGATCCAAGCGCGCCCTCGATCGGCTCGCCCTGCTCAACGCACCCCTCGCGCGCACGTGGCGCGACGGCACCCTCACCGACCTCCCGGTCGCAGAGCTGGTGCTGGGCGACGTCATCGAGCTGTCGGCCGGCGATCAGATCTCGGTGGACGGCGAGGTGGTGGCCGCGACCGGCCTCGACGTCGACGAGTCGCTGCTCACTGGTGAGGCCGAACCCGTGGGCAAGGAGGTGGGCGACGACGTCCTGTCGGGGAGCTTCGTCGCCGTGGGGAGCGGCCGGATGCGTGCGACCAAGGTGGGGGCCGAGTCGTACGCATCGAAGCTGAGTCAGGAGGCGAGGCGGTTCTCCCTGGTGCGCTCGGAGCTGCGCGACGGGGTGAACAAGATCATCCGCTTCGTGGGCTGGACGATGATCCCCACCGCGATCCTGCTCGTGTGGGCCCAGGTGCGCGCCGACGAGGGTGTGGTCGAGGCCGTCCAGGGCTCGGTGGCGGGCCTGGTGGCGATGGTCCCCGAGGGCCTCGTGCTCCTCACCAGCCTCGCGTTCGCCGTGGGCGCGACCCGGCTGGCCCGAAAGAAGGTCCTCACCCAGGAGCTGGCTGCCATCGAGGGGCTCGCCCGGGTGGACGTGGTGTGCCTCGACAAGACGGGCACGATCACCGAGGGCAACCTGGTGCTCGCCACCGTTGAGCCCCTCGGTGACGCTGCGCCAGCAGCAGGTGCTGGGAAGGGTGACGCTGCGCAGCCTCGAGGAGCAGCAGGCGAGGTGACACCCGGATCCGCGAAGCAGGCGCTGACGGCACCTGTGGAGCCGGCGCACCTGAAGATGGTGCTGGGGGCTGTGGCCGCCAGCGACGAGCACCCCAACCCGAGCCTGCAAGCGATCAAGGATGCCTACCCGGACGATCCCGGTTGGCAGATCGAGGGGGTGGTCCCCTTCTCGTCGGTGCGCAAGTGGAGCGCCGCCGCCTTCGCCGGCCAGGGCGCGTGGTACCTCGGGGCCCCCGACATCCTGCTCACCCGGACCACCGAACCGGGCGACGCCGCCGAGCGCCTGCAGCACCACGCCGAGCAGGGCCGCAGGGTCCTGATGCTGGCATCCGCCGCCGAGGGAGGCGGGCTGACGGGCGAGGAGCTTCCCCCGCTCGTGCCGAGGGCGCTGGTGGTGCTCGAGGAGAAGGTGCGAAGCACCGCCCCGGACACGATCGCCTACTTCCAGGCGCAGAACGTGACCGTGAAGGTCATCTCCGGCGACAACCCCGTGACGGTGGCTGCAGTGGCCGAAAGGGTCGGGGTGCTGGGCGCCACCGCGGGCGGGTTCGACGCACGTCAGCTCCCAGAGGACGCCGCCGAGCTCGCCGACGTGCTCGAAGGCCACGCCGTGTTCGGCCGCGTCACACCGCAGCAGAAGAGGAGCATGGTCCACGCGCTGCAGTCGCGGGGACACGTCGTGGCCATGACCGGAGACGGTGTCAACGACACCCTCGCCCTGAAGGACGCAGACATCGGCGTGGCCATGGGCTCGGGAAGCCCTGCGGCGCGGGCCGTGGCGCGGTTCGTGGTGCTCTCGAACGACTTCGCCGTCTTCCCCTCGGTGGTGGCCGAGGGCCGGAGGGTCATCGCGAACATCGAGCGGATCGCCAACCTCTTCCTCACCAAGACCTTCTACGCGCTGCTGCTGGCCCTCGCAGTGGGCGTCGCGGGGATCGCCTATCCCTTCATACCCAGGCACATGACACTGATCTCCAGCCTCACCATCGGGATCCCCGGCTTCTTCTTGGCCCTGGCCCCCAACGCCCGCCGGGCGCGCCCCGGCTTCCTGCCCAGGGTGCTGCGCTTCGCGGTACCCGCCGGGGTGATCGCAGCCGTGGCCACCCTCGTCTCCTTCCAGGTCGCCCGCCACGTCGAGGACCTCGTGCTCGAGCAGGCCAGGACGGCGGCTGCCATCACGTTGTTCATGGCCGGGTTCTGGGTGCTCGGAATACTCGCCAGACCCTTCAACGCCTGGAAGTTGGCCCTCGTGGCGACCATGGGTGCGGCCTTCGTGGCTGTGCTGGCGGTGCCCTTCACCAACGACTTCGTGGACCTGCCGCTTCCGGACGCGGCCGCCGTGGTGGCCGCCGCGATCATCGGTGGCGTCGCGTGCCTCGTCATGGAGGTGGGTTGGCAGGTATCGGGCTGGCTCGACCGCAACACGAGCCTCGACCTCGAGATGGCCGCGCGCTGAGCGGCCCGTCAGGCCCCGTGCCGGCGGGCGGCTAGGCCTCCCGGAGGGCCCCTCCCGGTAGGATGGTTCGGACATGGCCAACGTCACGCCGGCTGAGACCGCCGCCCCCGAACCAGTTCCGATGATCCCTGGCGTCGCCCGGGCGCTGAGCCCGATGGTGCGCCGGGTGGTGGCCCCCAACCCCGGCTTCATGACCGGCCCTGGAACGAACACCTACCTCGTGGGGATCGACGAGATCGCAGTCATCGACCCCGGCCCAGAGGACGCATCGCACCTGGATGCGATCTGTGGCTGCGGAGGCGACAGGATCCGCTGGATCCTGTGCACCCACACCCACCCCGACCACTCCCCCGGGGCCGCTGCCCTGCGGGAGCGCACGGGGGCGAAGGTGATGGCCTACGGCTCTCGGGACGGCCTGAAGGTCGACAGCCGCATCGCCGACGGCGACCGCATCGAGGCGACCGAGTTCCGCCTCACGGCCATCCACACCCCCGGTCACGCGAGCAACCACATCTGCTACCTGCTCGACGGTGAGCGCATGCTCTTCTCGGGCGACCACGTCATGCAGGGTTCCACCGTGGTCATCGCTCCTCCCGATGGCGACATGACGGCGTACATCGACTCGCTGCGCCGGGTTCGGGAGCTGCGGCTGTCGTCGATCGCACCTGGTCACGGCCACCTCATCGAGAACCCCGCCGAGGTGCTCGATCACTACATAGAGCATCGCCTGGAGCGTGAGGCCCAGGTGTACGAGGCTCTCGCAGACGTGGGGACCGCCACCGTCGACGAGATCGTGGAGCAGGTGTACACCGACGTGCCGGTGGAGCTGCACCCGGTGGCGAGGTACTCCGTGCACGCCCACCTCCTGAAGCTCGCCTCGGAGGGAAGGGTCACCGGCAAGACGATCGCCGGGCGTTGGAAGTCCGCCGCCTGAGGCGCCGCACCTTCCCGATCTGAAGCTGCCGTGGGCTCACCCCGTTGGGCGTGACCGTCAGCTGACCAGGTAGAGCATCTGCCCGTCTTCGACGCGGCGCTCGGCCCGGCCGGCGATCCTCAGGTGCTCGAGGTGGGCATACGCCTCGCTCTCGGCCATCGGGCCCCAGGAGCGCTTGGCGAACAGGTGCTCGGTGTACCCCTGCACCGTCGCCCAACCGATGTCGTCCGAGATCTCCCGCACCCGTTCAAGTCGCTCGTCGTGGTGGTCCTTGATCTCTTGCACCCTTCCCGTGAGGTCTTGGAAGGGATGGCCGTGGGCAGGAAGGACCTGACCCACGTTCTGCAACCCGGCGACCCTGTCGAGAGACTCGACGTAGGTGGTTATGGGGTCCTCCGCTATCAGGCCCGATATGTGCGGCGTGATGCTGGGCAGCACGTGGTCACCCGACAACAGGACCCCCTCGGCAGGATCGAAGAGGCAGAGGTGGTCGTTGGTGTGGCCCGGGGTGAACAAGCCCACCCACTCCCTGCCTGCGAGCTTCACCCGTTGAGAGTCGGCTACGCCGAGGGTCACGGGTGGCACGTAGAGCCACTGCCGGGCCTCGGTCGGGTGGTCCTGCAGGTACTCGACCTGGGCAGGATCCGGGCCCAGCATCTCCCCACCCCACGGCGTGGTGCGCTCCAGGTTCTCCCGCAGGCTCTCCAGGCGACCGCGCACCCAGGCATCGGTGTGACGCTCCTCTGCCTCGGGCCCGTCCTCGCCGTCGGCCAGATCCAGCTCCTCGTCTCCGGAGGTGTCCCACCACAGCTCGAAGCGGTCGGAGGCGACCACCTCGGCGCACGTCTCCTCCACGAGCCGGCCGGCGCCCCCGAAGTGGTCGGGGTGGGAGTGCGTGATCACCACTGTGTGGACCCGTCGCAACGGGATGCCCGCAGCGGAGAGCCGGTCTTCGAGAGCCCTCCACGAACGGTCGCCCGGAAGGCCAGGGTCGACCAGGGCAACGCCCCGATCGTCCTCCAGCGCGTAGGTGTTCACGTGCCCCAGGCCTGGCAATTCGATGGGCAGCTGGAGCCGCAAGATCCCCGGAGCGACCTCGGTGACCTCTTCGGACGCCGGCTCCTGCTCCTGCCGCCTCGGCTTGGTGGAGCTGTCCTCGGCTGCTGACATCGGATCAGGCTACCCACGCGCCGGCGGGAACCTGCCGGCGCGTGGCCCGCGGGGAGCTCGACGCGAGCGGGCCCGGGAGCCCGCCTCACCCTCCGGGGGTCGACGAACCTTCCGTTAGCAGGAAGTGGTCCCGGTAGAAGCGCAGCTCGGCGATGCTCTCGCGCACGTCGTCGAGCGCCCTGTGCGCCTCCTTCTTCGCAGGGGCGTCGGCGAGGATGGCCGGGTTCCACCTGCGGGCGAGCTCTTTGAGGGTGGAGACGTCGACGGAGCGGTAGTGGAGGAACTCCTCGATCTCGGGCAGGTACTTGACCAGGAACCGCCGGTCGGTGCCTATGGAGTTTCCGCAGAGGGGCACCGTTCGGGGAGACGGGATCGCCTCGCGCAGGAAGGCGAGGGTCTGTGCCCCCGCCTCCTCGAGGGTGAGGGTGGAGGCCCTGATCTGCTCGGTCAACCCGCTGCGTCGGTGCATCTCGGCGACCACCGGCACCATGGCGTCGAGCTGCTCGTCGGTGGCGTGGATCACGAGGTCCGGGCCCTCCGCCACCACGTTCAGCTCGTCGTCGGTGACGATGGTGGCGATCTCGACGATCACGTCGACCTCAGCGTCGAGCCCCGTCATCTCCAGGTCCATCCAAGCCAGCACGCCGGGAGCCTAGGCCAGGGTCACGGACCCTCCGTAGCCCGTTGGCCTGCCTATCGTCTCGGGCATGCTGCGCGTACCTGTGGTGAAGCTCGACCCCGATCTGCCCCTTCCCAGCTATGCCCGGGAGGGCGATGCCGGCCTCGACCTGGTGGCCAGGCACGATGCCGAGCTGGCTCCGGCGGGCGGACGCGAGCTGGTCGCCTGCGGCATCGCCATAGCGCTGCCCGATGGCTATGCGGGTTTCGTGCAGCCCCGCAGCGGTCTGGCGCTCAAGCACGGCGTCACCTGCCTCAACACACCGGGCCTGATCGACTCGGGCTACCGGGGGGAGCTGAAGGTGCTCCTGATCAACACGGATCCCTCCCACGGCTTCCACGTGAGCCGAGGCGATCGGATCGCCCAGCTGGTGGTGCAGAGGGTCGAGCACGTCGTGCTCGACCCAACCGACGCGCTGGACGACTCACACCGCTCCGTCGGGGGCTTCGGCCACACTGATCCGCACTGACTCCACAGGTGTCGTCTATGCCCGCTGTGCGGACCGGGAACCATCCGCCAGCTGCCTCCGCAGCGCGGCGCAGCCGACACGGCGCCGTTGATCCGCACTGACCCGGGAGGGTCTCGAAGGCGCGATCAGAGGAGCTTGGAGAAGCGCACGCTGGGAACCTGAGGGCGCACGTCGAGCTGGTCGACCACGGGTCGCACCAGAGCTTCGAAGCGTGCCAGGGAGGCCGCATCGGGCTCCACCTCGGTGCCGGAACCGGCCTCCACCACCAGATGGGTGCCCTCCACCGTGAACAGGAACGTGACCTCACCGGCGGGCGCTGCGCCGTCGGGGCGCAGGAGGAGCACCAGCGTCTCGTCCACCGCGAGGGACAGGTCCTCCACGTCCATGTGAGCCATCCCGAGTCGCTCGCCCAGGCCGTGGGCAGCGGTGCGGGCCACCCTGACGTACAGAGGATCGGCCGGCAGCACCAGGCGGAGCTGGGACTCCGTCAACTTCTGTCGCTGGGTGGAGGGCGGCACCGCGCCCAGCCTAGGTTGCTCCTTCGAGCAGGCAGGTGCACACCATCCCCGCAGGGGGCACCACCTGTCGCGCTGCTCGGATCGCGACACGTCAGGGGGAGATCGATGAGCGGATCTGAGGGTGGGGTGCTGGCCGGAAGGGCGGCGCTCGTGACCGGGGGAGGCAGCGGGATAGGGCTCGCCTGCGCTACCTCCCTGGTGCGCGACGGCGCTTCGGTGACCATCGCCGGGCGAACCGAGGAGCGGCTGCGCCGCGCCGCCGACGAGCTGACCTCGGTCGCCGCCCAGGGAGCCAGGGTCGCGTGGGCGGTCTGCGACGTGACATCGGAGACCGACGTCCGCTCTGCAGTCTCGGCCGCCGAATCGCTCACCGGAGGGTTGCACCTCGTGGTGGCGGGCGCGGGCATGGGTGCGCTCGGACCGATCGTGACCACCCCGCTGTCGGACTGGCAGCAGGTGATGGACGTCAACGTCACCGGCACCTTCCTCACGTTCAAGCACGCGGGCGCAGCCGTGGTGCGCAGCGGAGGAGGGGCGATGGTGGCGATCTCTTCGCTCGCCGGCCTCACCACGCACCGCTTCATGGCTCCCTACTGCGCGAGCAAGGCTGCCATCGACATGCTGGTGCGGGTGGCCGCCGACGAGTTGGGGCCTGCGGGCGTACGTGTGTGCTCCGTTCTCCCGAGCCTCGTCGACACGGAGCTGGTGTCGATGATCATGGCCGACGAGGCTGTGGTGGGCGACTACCTGTCGCAGATGCCGGTGAGCCGAGTGGGCCAGGCAGCCGACGTCGCCGCGGCGGTTCGCTACCTGCTCGGGCCGGAATCGGGCTGGGTGACGGGCGTGAACCTACCGGTCGACGGTGGCCACCACCTCCGCCGGGGTCCGGACTACGAGCCCGCCGTGCGGGCGCTGTTCGGCGATGCCGCCGCCGACAGCACAGCCTCGCCCGATTGAGAGGACCCCCTTCCGGAGGGGGGAGCCGGCGCGGAGCCGATCAGCGAGGCGCCAGGAGCTGCTTGCGCTCCAGCTCGTTGAGCCCACCCCAGATGCCGTGCGGCTCACGGATCCTGAGGGCGTAGTCGAGGCAGTCCCTGCGGACCACGCACGACCCGCAGATCTCCTTGGCCCTTCGCTCGCGCTCGACCTTCTCGTCCTTGCGCTCGAACTGCGTGGGCGGGAAGAAGACGGTCGCCTGCGGACCACGGCACGCTGCCTTCACCTGCCAAGACTCTTCGACGTGCTGAGCGCTCACCTGCCTCCCCCTTTCCGGACATCGACCCTAAACCGTCCATCACGGCCTGACAAGGGTCAACATCGAAAAGTGGCCGTGAACGACAGGTCTATGGTTCACGGCTTCCGAAGCCAGATATGTGCTAGTCAGAGCGCCTTCCTACTTGGTCCGGCGCTCCCTGTAGTCGCGGGCCCCGCCCTCCTCGGGCTCCACCTCGAGCACCAGACCCTCGATGCCAACTACACGCACCCTGTCGAGCTCGCCCACTGGGGTGGCACGGTTGGTGGTGGCCCTCCAAAGGGCCTCCCTCAGCTGGACGACGCCGTCGGGATCGATGTCTGTCACGGCACGGCCCATCTCACCGATCATCCACTCGCGCCCGATGGTCGGGGTGGAGAACCTGGTGCGGACCATCGCCGGCATGCCACCCAAGAAGGCCAGGAGCATGCCCACGAAGGCGGCCACGAGGGTGATCCACGACAGAGCCAGGCCGTCGTAGATGGTGAAGGCGGCCACGGCGTAGGCCAGGAGACCGACCCCCGTCCAGAACCGCGGCACTCCCGTCTGGACGTCGACGGCCAGGGCGACGAACGCCAGGCCCACCAGCGCTAGGGCCCACCAGCGCGTCGGGAGCACCGCCAAGCCGTAGGAGCCGAGCACCAGCGAGCCGGCGCCGATGACGCCGGCCACTCCGACGCCTGCGGTGAAGAGCTCGAAGATGAGCAGACCCAGCCCCACCGACAGGAGCAAGAAGGCGACTGGCGGGCTGGCGACGGTGTGCATGAGCTGGGATAGGAGCGGGAGCTGGTCGAAGCGCACCTGCGTCAGGGGTTCACGTCGGATCTCGCCGTCGGGCTCGGTCACCTGTCGGCTCTCGACCCCGGGGAGGTTCACGATGAGGTCGCCGATGGTGGGAGCCACGACGGTGGTGATGCCGAGCTCCGAGGCCTCGGAGTCGTTGGACACCCGGTCGGTCAGGAGGGCCAGACGCTGCGCGTCGAGGCCCTCGGGATCCCAGGCTGGAGCGCCGCCGATGCGGGTGCCAGGCGCCATTCCCACCTCGTCGGCAGCAGCCGCCAGCAGCGCAGCGGCCCCCGTGAGCCCCGAACCGCTCGGACCCACCCAGACGTCCACCGGCACGCTGGCCTCCGAGATGGTGCTCAAGAGCCCGGCGAGGTCCTCGTCGGAGACGACCGCACCGTCGCTGTCGGTCTGGAGCACGAGGGCCGTGACTCCGGCCGACTCGGCCTCGGCGACCGCGCCCTCGATGAAGTCGACCATCACCGGGTCGAGCAGGCCCGTGACCTTCACCACGTCCACGATGCTGCCTTGCGCCAGCTCCACATCAACGTCCGGGCTGCCCTGGCCCACCTCCGCAGCGCCGCTCGGGCTCGCCAGGCCGCCGCCTGCCAGCAGGAGCGCGCCGAGGGCGACGAGGCCGATCGACCAGATGGGTAGTCTGCGCACCGAGTTTCCTCCGAAGGAGAACGTTTGGAGCCTGCGCAGTTCTTCGCAGAATCTCGCGTCCTCATCGTTGCCGGGAAGGGCGGCGTGGGCAAAACCACGGTCAGCGCCGCCCTGGCGCGGTCTGCCGCCCTCACCGGCCTCACGACCCTCATAGTCGAGGTGGAGGGCCGCAGCGCTCTGGCCTCGCTGTTCGGGCAGGCACCCTTCGACTACCAGGAGGTCACGCTGGCTCCCGGGGGCGGGCCCGAGGGCGCTGCCGACGTGAGGGCCCGAACCCTCACGCCCGACGCCGCACTTCTCGAGTACCTCGAGGACCACGGCATGTGGCGCCTCTCCAAGCGCCTGGTGGGGGCGGGGGCCCTCGACGTGGTGGCGACGGCGGCGCCCGGCGTGAAGGACATCTTGGTCCTCGGCAAGGTCAAGCAGCTCGAGCGGGGAGCACCCGGGTCGGGCGTGGACCTCATCGTCCTGGACGCGCCGGCGGCCGGCCACGCCATAACGTTCCTGCGCTCAGCCAGGGGGCTGTTGGATGCGGTCCGCTCGGGGCCGATCAACACCCAGGCGGCCGACGTGCTCCAGATGCTCACCGATCCGGCACGGTGCCAGGTGGTGCTCGTCACGCTCCCCGAGGAGACGCCGGTCAACGAGCTGGTCGAGACCGCCTACAGCTTGGAGGAGGACGTCGGGGTGAGCCTGGGGCCCGTAGTGGTGAACGACCTCTACGACTCGGTGAGCGGGCTCGACACCGATCCCCTGGACGCCGCGAGGGAGGCGGGCATCACGCTCGCACCCGACGAAGCCGATGCCCTGAGAGCCGCCGCCAGGTTCCGACTCGACCGCACGGCGCTGCAGGCCGAACAGGTGGACCGGCTGGCCGAGGCGCTCCCGCTCCCCCAGATCCGCCTGCCCCATCGCTTCACGGCAGACCTCGGCCGCCACGACGTGGAGGTCCTCGCGGCGTCGATCATCGCCGGCGTGAAGGGGCTGGCCGTCACGTGACGACCACCGTGGGAGGCCTGCTCGCCGGGTTCGACGTGGTGGTGTGCACCGGTGCGGGCGGCGTCGGGAAGACGACGACGGCCGCGGCCCTGGCGATGGAGGGAGCCCGTCGCGGGCAGAGGGCGTGCGTGGTGACCATCGATCCCGCCAAGCGCCTCGCCAACGCGATGGGCCTCGAGGGCCTGACCAACAGCCCCACGCGCGTCGAGCTTCCGGACGACCTGGGAGCCACGGGCGAGCTCTGGGCTCTCATGCTCGACACCGAGAGCACCTTCGACGACCTCGTGGCCAAGCACTCCGAGTCTCCCGAGCAGGCGAGCAGCATCTTGTCGAACCGGTTCTACCGGAACATCGCGGGGGCGCTCTCGGGAACCCAGGAGTACATGGCCATGGAGAAGCTCTACGAGCTCCACCAAGAGGGCGGATTCGACCTGATCGTCGTGGACACCCCGCCCACGCGCAACGCCCTCGACTTCCTGGACGCTCCCCGGCGGCTCACGCACTTCCTCGACCACCGTCTATACCGGGTGCTCGTCTCACCCACGAGAGGCATCGCACGCGCAGTGAACCTCGCTGCCCAGGCCTTCCTGCGCACGGTCTCGAAGGTGGTCGGCGCCGAGGCGGTCCGCGACGCGGTGACCTTCTTCCAAGCCTTCGACGGGATGGAGGCGGGCTTCAAGGAGAGGGCATCGCACGTCCTCGGGCTCCTCAGCGACGACGCGACCGCCTTCGTGCTCGTGACCACCCCCCGCAAGGAGGTGGTGGGAGAGGCCACGTTCTTCTTCGAGCGCCTCGACGAGGCTGGCATCCCCGTGAGGGCGCTGGTCGTCAACCGGATCCACCCCCGCTTCGGCACCGAGGAGGCCCGGTCACCGGCTCCTGGCGGGTTGCGGCGGCCAGGTGGCGCCCCGCTCACGGCCGCGACGGCCTCCACCAGGGCCCGCGAGCTGGAGGGCACCGACCTCGGCGCGCTCTACGCCAACCTCGCCGACTTCGCCTCCGTGGCCGACGGCGAAGAGGAGCACCTCGCGGGCCTCACGGAGCGGGTGGCACCTGCTCCGGTGGTCCGGGTGCCCTTCTTCAGCACCGACGTGCACGACCTGGCGAGCCTCGTGGACTTGGCCACCCACCTGGTGGAGACCGACGAGAGCTGAGAGCTTCGGCTGCGACTTCAGTCGTCAGTCGTCGGAGGGCTCCAGGAGCGCGTCGGCAGCCTGGTCGACCGTCTCGGTGACCGGGACGATGCGATCGAAGCCGGTCGTGTGCAGGAGCCGGGTGAGGGTCGGACGGCTGCACGCCACCGTCACCTCCCCGGATGCCTCCCGCGTGCGGCGGATCCCACCGATGAGGGCCCCGAGGCCTGCGGAGTCCATGAAGGGGACCTCGGAGAGGTCGATGAGCAGCCGGGGGATGGCAGAGAGCTCGGCAAGGGTGTCGCGGAACTGACCCACCGTGTAGGCGTCGAGCTCTCCTTGGGGCCGGCACAGCGTGTAGCCCACCATCTCCTGCACTTGGATCTCGAGCACCCACCGATGCTATCGCCCCGCCTCTGCTCGCTCTCCCGGGCCCGCCTTGGGACGGCGGGGCCCAGGGGCGCTAGCCTGCCGGGCCGTGCCGACCGTGCTGCTGGCGACCGACGCCGACTGGGTCTTCGACGAGGTGGACACCGCCCTGTCCAGCCCCGACACCACGGTGTACCGCGTCCGTCGTGGACAAGACGTCCTCCCCGCAACGCTGCAGCTGGAGCCCGACCTCGTGATCGCCGACTTCCAGGTCGGCAACATGGGAGCCATGGCCGTGTGCATGCAGCTGCGCAACGAGGAGGGGGCGGGCCGGCTCGACGGGGTGCCGGTGCTCATGCTCCTCGACAGGGCAGCCGACGTGTTCCTCGCCGAGCGCTCTGACGCGGACGGCTGGCTCATCAAGCCCCTCGACGCCTTCCGCCTCCGCAGGGCGGTCAAGGCACTCCTCGAGGACAAGGCCTACCAGGAGCGCTGGGACGAGCAGACCGACCTGCGCGCCGTCTCGGTGATCGAGGCCTAGCCCCGGTCCTCTCTCGTGTTGGTCGGGGTGGCGGGATTTGAACCCACGACCTCTTCGTCCCGAACGAAGCGCGCTACCAAGCTGCGCCACACCCCGTGAAGGTGCCGATCGTACCCGAGGTCGGCACGGGCTCGGTACGGCTGGGCCGAGGCCGGTCTCTCAGAGGAGGGCTTCGGCGATCTGGACGGCGTTGAGGGCTGCGCCCTTGCGCAGGTTGTCGCCGCTCAAGAAGAGCGAGAGGCCGTGCTCGCGGGTGGAGTCCACCCTGATGCGACCCACCAGGGTGGTGTCGCCTCCGGCCGCACGCAGTGGCGTGGGCACGTCGGCCAGCTCGACCCCCGGCGCCTTGAACAGGAGCTTGCGGGCCTGCTCGGGGGTCAGCTGGTCGGCGAACGACGCCGAGATGGACATGGAGTGCCCGGTGAACACCGGCACCCTCACGCACGTAGCGGTGACCTGCAGCTCGGGGAGCCCGAGGATCTTGCGGCTCTCGTCGCGGAGCTTGCGCTCCTCGTCGGTCTCGTAGGAGCCGTCGTCGATCACCGAGCCGGCCTGGGGCACGACGTTGTAGGCGATGGGCTCGGCGAACACGACGGGCTCGGGGAGGTCCACCGCAGACCCCGAGAGCGCCAGAGCGGTGGCTCCTTCGCCGACCTTGCGAACCTGCTCGTCGAGCTCGGAGGTGCCGGCGAGACCGGCGCCCGACACGGCCTGGTAGGTGCTCACCACCATCGAGCGCAGGCCGGCCGCCGCGTCGAGCGGCTTGAGGACCGGCATGGCCACCATCGTGGTGCAGTTGGGGTTCGCGACTATCCCCTTGGGCATGCGCTCGAGCGCGTGGGCGTTGACCTCCGGCACCACGAGGGGCACCTCTGGGTCGAGGCGCCATGCCGAGGAGTTGTCGATCACGGTGGCCCCGGCCGACGCCACGACAGGGGCCAGCTCCCTGGACGTGGCGGACCCTGCCGAGAACAGGACGATGTCGAGGCCGCTGTAGTCGGCCGACCCGGCCTCCTCCACCACCACCTCTGCATCGGCCCATGGCAGGCGCTGCCCAGCTGAGCGCTTGGAGGCGAAGAACCGCAGGTCGGACACGGGGAAACCCCGCTCGGCGAGCACGGCCCGCATGACCCCGCCGACCTGGCCTGTGGCACCTACGATCCCGACTCGCATCGGAATCGAGGCTATCGGGCTTCGGCCAGCCCGAACGCCTCGTGGAGGAGGTTGGTGGCCTCCTCCACCTGGTCCTGGCGGACTACGCAGGTGATGCGGATCGCGGAGGTGGAGATCATCTCGATGTTGATCCCCTTGGCCGCAAGGGTCTCGAAGACCGTCGCCGCCACCCCGGGGTTCGACTTCATGCCGGCGCCGATGAGGCTCACGCTCGCGATGTCGGGGTCGCCCCGCACCTCTGCAGCACCCACGACGGGCGCCTCGGTGCGGCAGATCTCCAGTGCCCTCTCGTACTCGCGATGGGGGACGGTGAAGGAGATGTCGGTGTGACCGCGCTCGGAGACGTTCTGGACGATCTTGTCGACGTTGATGTCGCCCTCGGCCAGCGCACGGAAGAGCTTCCCTGCTATGCCGGGACGGTCCTCGACGCCGGAGATCGTGATCTTGGCCTCGTCGACGTCGGGCGTCACCGCCGAGATGATCGCCTGCTCCATGTCCTGTTCCTCCTTGGTGACCAACGTGCCCTGCTCCCAGGTGAAGGCGGACCGCACGTGCAGGTCGACCCCGTAGGTGCGGGCCAGCTCGACCGAGCGCATGGCGGGCTTCGGACACCCGTTGGCGGTCATCTCGAGCAGCTCGTCAAAGCTCACGCGCTGCATCTTGCGGGCATCCACCACGACCCGCGGGTCGCTGGTGAACACGCCGGTGACGTCGGTGTAGAGCTCGCAGACCTCGGCTCCGAGGGCGTGGGCCAGGGCGACGGCGGTGGTGTCGGAGCCCCCCCTGCCGAGGAAGGTCACGTTCGAATCGCTCGAGACGCCCTGTGCGCCCCCCACCACGGGAACGCGGCCCTCCTCGAGCGCTGCTCGGATGCGATCGGGCCTGACCTCGACGATCTTGGCGTTGGTGTGCAGGCCGTCGGTGCGGAAACCGGCCTGGCTCCCCGTGAACGACTCGGCCACGGGACCGAGGTCGGTGATGGCCATGGAGAGCAGGGCCATCGCCTTGCGCTCTCCGGCGGTCACCAGCATGTCCATCTCCCTGCCGGGCTTGGTGGAGGACACACCGGACGCGAGGCGCAAGAGCTCGTCGGTGTCCTTGCCCATGGCGCTGATCACCACCACGACCTGGTTGCCGTGCCGGACCGTGCGCGTGACGTGCTCGGCGACGGCGCGGAGCCTGTCGGCGTCGGCGACCGAGGTGCCGCCGAACTTCTGGACGATGAGGGCCACGCTGCAAAGCTATTACGTGCCGGCTGCGATGCCTCCAGGCGGGCGGTTCCCCGGCAGGGCGCCCAGCGCAGCGGGCGCCGGCGGCGGCGCGGCGAAGCCGGCGCGATGAACATTGCTAGGGTGCCCGCTCGATGAGCACCAACAAACGACAGCGCCAGAAGGCCGGCCGAGAGGCGCGGATCGCCGCCGCCCAGGCAGCCCAGCGCAAGGCAAAGACACGCCAGCGGACCTTGATGATCGGTGGGATCGTCGTGCTGGTACTCCTGATCGTGGGGATCCTCGCACTCGTTCGGAGCGGAGACGACGGTTCGCAGACGGCGTCCACCACCATCCCGTCCTCGGCCACCTCGACCACCCTTCGCACCACCACTACGGTCGCCGGCATGGAATCAGCTGCTGGCAAGCCCTGCGTGCCCCTGGCCGACCCCCTCCCCGCCGGGGCCCCCGAGGTGCCGATAACGCCCGGTCCCCCGCCCACGGAGCTCGTGGTGGAAGACCTCGTGGTCGGGGACGGCCCAGAGGTGCCTGCAGGGGACCCGTCGGTGGAGGTCACCGTCCAGTACATCGGCGTCGCCTGCTCCACCGGCAAGATCTTCGACTCGTCGTGGCAGCGGGGCGCTCAACCGGCGACCTTCCCCCTCGGCGGCGTGATCGACGGGTGGACCGAGGGGATCCCCGGGATGAAGGTGGGCGGTCGCCGCCTGCTCGTGATCCCGTCGGGCATGGCGTACGGCCCGTCCGGCAGCCCGCCGAGGATCGCCCCCGACGAGGCCCTCTACTTCGTGGTCGACCTCGAAGCCGTGGTCACAGATCCGGGCACCTCCACGCCGTAGCGCTGCGCCGGCGGCAATCTCTGGCCTGGAGCAGCGGGCTCACAGCAGCGGATCACATCTGGGTGCAAGGCCCTCAGCCCGGGAGAGCCGCCAGATCGGCCGATCTCCCGTCGACGAAGACCTGGCACTCTCCTACCCCCGCGACGCTCCAGGCGCCTTCGGGCGAGCGGAGCAGGGCCGTGGCCTCGGGGATCCCGACCACCGGCAGGCCTGCGGGGGCCAGGGTGACGGTGCGGTGCACGAGCTCGGGTGACCAGCGGTTGAAGCGGGGAATCACGGTGAGACCCCTCACGACGCCCATGCCGACGGTGAAAGCCCCTCCGCGGGTGTCGACCATGGGATCGCACAAGACGTCGGCGCCAGCGCTGGACCCGGCCAGCACCGCACCACCCTGCCAGGCCTGCACGATCGCCTCGAGGATCGGACTGTCCTTCAGCACCGAGCGCAGGTGCATGGGAGACGTCCCAGGAAGGTAGAGGAAGCTGGCGGAGGCGACCTTCGCAACGCTCTCCTCCACGAAGCCGTCGGGCCGGGTGAAGACGGGCACGTCGTGGACCGTCGCGCCGAGGGCACCGAACCACGACCTCGCCTTGTCGATCGCGGCTCGGGGGTTCTCGTACGCCACGCCCGCAGGGATGACGACGACCTCGTCGGAACCGCTGGAGGCCAGCAGGTCCGCGTCGAACGTGCAGCCCTCGGTCCACTCCCCTCCCCCCACCAACGCCAGCGACCCGGTCATCTGCTCTCCTCCTCGTCGGATCCGATCTTCGCGCCCCGCCCTCCGCCGGGCAGCACCCATGTGGCTCGCAGGGCGACGACCCGCCGCATGGGCCAAGGGGCCCCGGGGAGGTCGAACCTCTCTACGTCGGTGATCCACAAGCCCGCCTCTCGGACGGCAGCGGGCACGTCTCGCCCCAGCTGGAGCCCTGCGGTGCGGGGGCTCGCCGACCAGACCCACGACAATGCCGCCGCGGCGAGCCCGGGACGGCCGATCGGCTCCACGACCCACATCTCTCCCCCCGGTCGCAGGATCCGCCGGAGCTCCCTCACGGAAGCCGGTAGATCTGCGAACCGCACGAGCTCGAACACCGAGACGACCGAGTCGAAGCTCGCGTCGTCGGCGTCCACGACCAGCGAACCGGTAGCCCCTGCGGTGCCTGCAGGGGCTTGGCCACGTGCGATCGAGAGGTCGAACACCCGTCCCAGGTGCCGGGAACGCACGGCCGACGCCCTGCGCGCCACCTCGTCCGCTGCAGCGGGCCCCAGGCCACGGAAGGCGGTCTGAACCGGCTGCGCTGGCGATCCGGCGGTCACGTGGCGGAGGCTAACCTGCCGCCATGACGGTCAAGCGAATCGGAGTGGTGGGCTCGGGGATAATGGGTTCGGGGATCACCGAGGTCGCCGCCAAGGCAGGAGTGGAGGTGGTCCTGCGCTCCCGCAAGCAGGCCACCGCCACGGCGACGCTCGAGGGGATGTCCCGGTCGCTCGCCCGGCAGGTGGAGAAGGGCAGGTTGAGCGAGGAGGACGGCGACGCTGCCCGATCGAGGGTGACCGCCACCGACGACCTTTCGGCCCTGGCCGACTGCGACCTCGTGGTGGAGTCGGTGGTCGAGGACCTGGAGGTGAAGAAGGCCCTCTTCAGCGAGCTCGACGCGACGTGCGGCGAGGCGACGATCCTGGCCACCAACACGTCCACCCTGCCGGTCATCGAGATGGCCGCCAGCACCGGCAGGCCCGAGAAGGTCTGCGGGATCCACTTCTTCAACCCTGCTCCAGCCATGGCGCTCGTCGAGCTGGTGCGGACCCTTGTCACCGCGGACGCGACGATGGCGGAGGCCAAGGCGTTCGTCGAGGCCTGCGGCAAGTCACCGGTGGAGGTCGCCGACCGGGCTGGCTTCATCGTGAACGCCCTCCTCTTCCCCTACCTGAACAACGCCGTGAGGCTGCTGGAGTCGGGTACGGCGTCTCGCGACGACATCGACGCCGCGATGAAGGGCGGGTGCAACTTCCCGATGGGCCCGCTCGCCCTGCTCGACCTGGTCGGCCTCGACACGTCGGAGGCCATCTTGGAGGCGCTCTACGAAGAGCACCGCGACCCCAACTACTCGCCCCACCCCCGCCTGCGGCGCATGGTGAGCGCCGGGCAGCTCGGGCGCAAGTCCGGCAAGGGCTTCTACGACTACAGCTGACATGGCAGGAGGGGGCGTGCGCCACGAACCGGATCGCCCGTGGCTGATGCGCACCTACTCGGGCCACTCGAGCGCCCGAGCCTCCAACGAGCTGTACCGGACCAACCTCGCCAAGGGCCAGACCGGCCTATCCATCGCCTTCGACCTCCCGACGCAGACGGGTTACGACCCCGACGACCCGAGGGCCCGCGGGGAGGTCGGCAAGGTCGGGGTGCCCGTCGCCCACCTGGGCCACGTGCGAGAGCTGCTCGACGGCATCCCGGTGGGCGAGATGAACACGTCCATGACCATCAACGCCACCGCCGCGTGGCTGCTCGGCCTGTACGTGGCGAACGCCACCGAGCAGGGGGTGGACACCACCGAGCTGCGAGGCACGACCCAGAACGACATCGTCAAGGAGTACCTCTCCCGCGGCACCTACATCTTCCCGCCCGAGCCCTCGAAGCGGCTCATCGTGGACATGATCGCCTACTGCTCGCGCCACATCCCCGCCTGGAACCCGATGAACGTGTGCAGCTACCACCTGCAGGAGGCCGGGGCGACGCCGGTGCAGGAGCTGGCATACAGCCTGGCGACCGCCACCGACGTACTCGACGCGGTGAGGGCGTCGGGCCAGGTGCCCGACGACCGCTTCGCCAACATCGATGAGGTGACGCGGACGCTCCGGGAGGAGTACGAGCCCGTCGCCGAGCCGCGGTTCGGCGACCTGGTGCAGCTCGCCAGCGGCGAGGAGATCTTCCACTCGGCGATCTACATCGCCGACGGCGTGGTGTTCACCAAGAACGGCGCGCGCCACTGCCGGCCGTGGATGCTGCTGCCGCTGGCGGCC
>CAZHBH010000011.1:0-44816 GCA_964530525.1 uncultured Rhabdothermincola sp.
GCACGGGGTGGAGGACCTGGGCCTGCTGAAGATGGACTTCCTCGGCCTGCGGAACCTCGACGTGATCAGCGACACCGTCGACATGGTCGAGCGGACCACGGGCGAGCGGATCGACGTCGACTCCCTGCCGCTCGACGATCCGGCGACCTTCGAACTGCTCGCCAAGGGCGATTCCATCGGAGTGTTCCAGCTGGAGGGAGGGCCCATGCGGGTTCTCATGCGCTCGCTGGCCCCTACCTCGTTCGAGGACGTGGCCGCCCTGGTAGCCCTGTACCGGCCAGGGCCCATGGCGGCGAACATCCACAACGACTACGCCGACCGCAAGAACAAGCGGAAGCCCGTCGACTACCTGCACCCCGACGCGGCCGAGGTGCTCGGCGACACCTACGGCCTCATGGTGTACCAGGAGTCGATGATGCGGATCGCCCAGCGCTTCGCCGGCTACGACCTGGCCGAGGCGGACAACCTGCGCAAGGCGTGCGGCAAGAAGGACCGCGAGCTCATCGCCACCGAGCGGGCGAAGTTCATAGAGGGCTGCGATCGCACCGGGTACGGCGCGGAGCTGGGACGCCAGTGGTTCGACATCATCGAGCCCTTCGCCGACTACGCGTTCAACAAGAGCCACGCCTACGGATACGGGTACGTCGCCTACCAGACCGCCTACCTGAAGGCGAACCACCCGGTCGAGTACATGGCTTCGCTGCTCAACTCGGTGAAGACCAACCTCGACAAGGCGGCGGTGTACCTCAACGAGTGCCGGCTCATGGGCATCGAGGTGCAGGTTCCGGACGTGAACAGGTCGGAGTCGGGCTTCGTCGCGGTCCTCGAGCCCAACGACCCCTCCGGGGAGGGGGGGGCCGCAGCACCAGGACGGCGCACCAGGGCGGGCTCGATCCCCTTCGGCCTCTCGGCGGTGCGGAACGTGGGCGAGGGCCTCGTGGAGCTGATCGTCGGCGAGCGCGAGGCCAACGGACCGTTCGTCGACTTCTACGACTTCTGCGAGCGCGTGGACCTGTCGGTGCTGAACAAGCGCACCATCGAGTCGTTGATCAAGGCCGGCGCCTTCGATTCGATGGGCTACGCCCGCAAGGGACTCGTTGAAGACCACGTGGCGATCATCGACGAGGTCGTCGCCCGGAGGCGCAAGGAGGCAGAGGGCCAGTTCGACCTCTTCTCCACCATCGAGGCCGACCAGCCCGGCACCGCCGTGCAACGGCGACCCATCTCGACCGACGAGTACGACAAGCGCCAGCGGCTCGCCCTGGAGAAGGAGATGCTCGGCCTCTACGTGAGCGACCATCCGTTGATGGGTGCGAGCGCCTCGCTGCAGCAGCGCACCGAGTGCTCGGTGAGCGAGGCGCTCGAGCTGGCCGACGGCTCCGTGCGCATCGTGGGGGGACTGGTCACGAGCCTCCAGCGCAAGTGGACCAAGCGGGGAGACCTGATGGCCGTCTTCGTGCTGGAGGACCTGCAGGCCGGCATGGAGTGCATGGTGTTCCCCAAGACGATGCAGCAGTACGGGCACCTGCTCGTCGACGACGCGGTGGTGCTGGTCAAGGCACGCGTCGATGCTCGCGACGAACAGGAGGTGAAGCTCGTGGCGAGCTCGGTGGAGCACTTCGAGCCTGCCGCCGACGGCGCTCCTCCGGTGCGGATCAACCTGCCGCCATCAGTCCTCAGCGACCAGCTGCTGGAGCAGCTGCGGTCGTTGTTGGCCGAGCACCCCGGGCCCTCTGAGGTGTTCGTGCACCTGGGTGAACGCCAGGTCCTGCGCCTTCCCGACGACTACAGGGTCGACGCCACCAACGGGTTGGCAGGGGAGCTGCGCGTGCTGCTCGGAGCTGGTGCGGTGCTCGGCTAGGTCGAGGCCTCCCATGGCCGTCCGAGCCATGCCCGCACCACCCTGCGCGCCTGCTCCGCGGGTCGAGTCGCCGGCCCAAGTTGCGTGAGGGGGCCGTTCCAGCTGGACTGGTGGGGTCCATCCGTTCGAGGAAGGGACCGGAAACGAATGGCGATCGACGTCACCACCAAAGATTGCACGGCGCTCAGCGACTCGGAGCTCACTGAGATGGCCGACCTCTGCGCAGAGGGGCCGAGCCGCTTCGAGGTAGGTCTGCTGTCGAAGCAGGCCGAGTCGTGGGTGCTGGTGACGCTGGCCCGCGAGGGGAACAACCTGCGCGGATTCTCGTTCAGCACCCTCGAGCGGATCGGCGGCACTCCTGCCGTGCTCATCGGTCTGGCGTCGGTGAAGCGCACGTCGAAGCGCGACGCGGTGCTCCGGGCGATGATGACCGACAAGTATCGGCGAGCGGTCCTCGCCTTTCCCGACGAGGACGTTCTGGTCGGCACCCGCTTCACCAACCCGGGAGGCTTCGAGGCCTTCCGAAACCTCGACGACATCGTGCCGCGGCCCGAGCACAAGGCGACGGGGGAGGAGCGCGCCTGGGGCCGGCGACTCGCGAAGCGCTTCGGCGTGGAGAGCGGGAGCTACTCCGACCGCACGTTCTCGGCCAAGGGTGACGGAACCTTCCCGCTGGCCCTCGACCACGAGAGCCTCAAGCCGGACAAGATCGATCCCGCCGTAGCCGACCTGTTCGCCGACTTCGACGAGGACCGAGGCGACTCCCTGATGGTGTTCGGCTGGGCGATGGCCGAGTACCTGGCCAAGCTCGCCTGAGGCGCCCTGCCCCTCGTGGGTCCGAGCATCCTTCGTCGGCCGATCTCGGGCTAGGGGCTGGCTTGGAGCTGGGTGAGGTCGTGGCCCGCCGGAAGATGGTCAGGGCCTTCGATCCAAGGCCTGTGCCCGCCGCAGTGCTGGAGAGGGTCCTGCGGAGCTCGCTGAGCGGGCCCTCTGCCGGATTCGCGCAGGGCTTCGACCTCGTCGTGCTCGAGGGTTCCGAGCAGGCGGCGGTGTTCTGGGACGCCACGCTGCCCGCCGAGCGCAGGGCAGGGTTCCCCTGGCCTGGTCTGCTCGACGCCCCGGTGCTCATCCTTCCCATCACCGACCCCGGCGCGTACGTGGCGCGCTACGCCGAGGAGGACAAGGCACGGACGGGCCTCGGTGAGGGCGAGGACGCCTGGCCCGTCCCCTACTGGATCGTGGACAGCGCCTTCGCCTCGATGCTCGCCCTCCTGGCGGTGGTCGACGAGAACCTGGGCGCGTGCTTCTTCGGCATCTTCCGCGGTGAGGCGGAGCTGCTGGAGGCCCTGGGGGTGCCACCGGGCCATCGGCCCATCGGAGCCATCGCCCTCGGGTACCCGGCTTCCGTCGGCCACCGGCCCAGCCACTCCGTGGCGCGAGGTCGTCGGCCCTTCGAGCGATCCGTGCACCGAGGTCGCTGGTAGGGGCCAGCGGGTCCTGCCGACCGGTCTAGGCCACGAGCTGAGCTGCCAGTGCCTCTGCGGTGCCGGTGGGGGCCTGGCAGGCGAAGTTGCGGCAGACGTAGGCGAAGCCGTCGTCGCGGCCATCCCACGCCGGGCCATCGAAGCGCTCTCCCCAGATCACCACGACGTTCGGCGCGTAGCGCTGGGCGGCGACGTCCCGAAGGTCGGGCCGATCACCTGTCACCACGACCTCCGTGATGCCTTCCTGGAGCGTCTCGAGGGCACCCAGGACGTTCGCGAACCCGAGCGGTTGGCGGGTGGCAGGGCCGGCGAGCAGCCGCAGGATCTGCTCGGCACGATCGTGGTACGACAACTCGCCCGTCACCGCCGTCAAGCGGATCAGGCCGTGAGCAGCCAGGCTGCTCGCCGACGGCGTGGCGTTGTCGAACAGGTCCTTCGGACGCGTGACCAGTGCTTCCGCGTCGGTCCCCGTGGTGAACAGGCCACCGGAGCTGTCGTCCCAGAACAGCTGCAGCATGGCGTCGGCTACCGCTCTGGCCTCGCTCACCCAGCGTGCTTGTCCGGTCGCCTCCGAAAGCCGCAGGAAGGCATCCAGCAAGGCAGCGTGATCCGCGGAGTAGGCGAGGTGCCTGGCTCCTGTCTCCGCTTGCCAGGAGCGCAACCAGCGTCCGTCGTCGCGTCGCAGGTTCTCCAGCAGCATCTCTCCGTTCGCGACCGCCGCATCCAACCAGTCGCTGCGACCGGTGGCCGACGCTGCCTCCGCGAGGGTGGCGAGCATCAAGCCGTTCCACTCGGCGAGGACCTTGTCGTCGAGGCCCGGGCGCACGCGCTCGGCTCTGCGCTCGAACAACCGCCTGCGGGCACGCTCGACAGCGTCGGGCCTGAGCAGGCGGCCCCGCTCGGGTTGCCAGAGGATGTTGTCGCCCTCGAAGTTGCCGGTGACGGTCACGTCCCACCAGCTCACGGCGGCGTCGGCTGCTTCCGGGTCGGTCCCGCCTGCGCCGGCCACCTCACGCAGCTCGTCGAGCGACCAGACGTAGAAGCGGCCCTCGACGCCCTCGGAGTCGGCGTCCTCTGCGGAGAAGAAGCCTCCCGAGGGGTGCCTCAGGTCCCTCAGCACGTACTCGACCGTCTCGGTGAGCACCTGCAGGTAGCGCTCCTCGCCCGTCACCTGCCAGGCGTGCAGGTACGAGCGCGCGAGCAGGGCCTGGTCGTAGAGCATCTTCTCGAAGTGCGGGACGAGCCACTGGCGATCCACCGAGTAGCGGGCGAAGCCGCCCCCGAGGTGGTCGTACATGCCACCCGACGCCATGGCGTCGAGGGAGGTGGTGACCACCTCCAGGGCCTCGGGCGATCCCGTCCTGTGGTGCTCTCGCAAGAGGAGCTCGAGGCTCATCGTCTGGGGGAACTTGGGCGCGGAGCCGAAGCCGCCCCAGGCGGCGTCGTAGCTGCGCAGGAGCTGTGCGCTGGCCTCCGCGAGGGCCTCGGCGCCGGGCAGCCGATCGGCCGGCTCCACCGAGGTGGCCTCCGAGATGGCTCCCGTGAGCGCAGCTGCCTGCTCTATCAGGTCGTCGCGCCGCGTCCGCCAGAGCTCGTTGATGCGCTCCACGAGCTCGGGGAAGGTGATCATCCCCCCGCGTGGCTTCGCGGGGAAGTACGTACCGCCGAAGAACGGCCTTCCGTCAGGGTCGAGGAACACCGTCATGGGCCACCCGCCCTGGCCGGCCAGCGCCTGGACCGCCGCCATGTAGACGGCGTCGACGTCGGGACGCTCCTCGCGGTCGACCTTGACGTTCACGAACAGCTCGTTCATCCGAGCGGCGATCGTGGGGTCCTCGAACGACTCGTGGGCCATCACGTGGCACCAGTGGCACGCCGAGTATCCCACCGACAAGAGCATGGGTACGTCGCGCCGCCGCGCCTCGGCGAAGGCCTCGCCGCCCCACGGCCACCAGTCCACCGGGTTGTCAGCGTGCTGCCTCAGATAGGGCGAGCCCTCGGTCGCCAAGCGGTTGGCCATCTGGTCACCGTACCGGCATCGCCTCGACGAGCCGGTGGGCGAAGGCCCTACCTCAGGCTCGGGACTCCGCAGGAGCCGCCGGCTTGCGGGCAGCGGCGTAGGTGAGCCAGCGGCCCTCGTCGAAGTCGTAGAGCTTGCACTGGCGGCTGTTCGCCATGAAGTCGCGGAAGCGCAGCGGCTCGTCGCGCACGACGTCCGGGAACGAGGCCTTGATGGCCTCGGCGGCGGCGTCGAGGTTGTACATCGGGATGCGCATGTCCACGTGGTGGGGGACGTGGACCATGATCCAGTGGAAGAAGAAGTCGAAGCCCCGGGGCATGCGCAGGATGGTCGTGCCGTCCATCTGGCCCTTGAACTTCGTCCACTCCCGCCTCTTCCACCAGCGGATCTCGGGGTGGATGTGGTGCACGTGGACGAACGAGCCGATGATGAACGAGAAGATCAGGAACGGGGCCACGAGGGTCCGGAAGATCATCCAGACGACCCCCCAGGCGGTGCCGTCCTGCAGCCAACCGAGCCAGCCCAGGCCGGCTGCTGCCAGGACCACGAACACGCCCACGATCCAGCGGTCGCGCCGGATCGAGCGCACCCATCGTGCGGGGGGCTTGCCGACCACCATCTTGTTCCACCACACCTCACGCATGTAGTAGAGGCCCGCACCCACCCAGGACCACTCGATGCGGTGGCGCAGGCGCCCCAGCCGCCCCATGGCCCGGTACTCCTCGACGGTGTAGGGATGCCACACGAAGTCGAAGCCCTGGCGCACCGTGTAGACGTGGTGGATGCGGTTGTGGCCGAGCACCCAGCCCTCGTAGACGTGCCAGCTCGGCAGCATGGCGACGTGGCCGATGACGGAGTTGAGGCGCTTGCTGCGGAACAGCGCCCCGTGGGCGGCGTCGTGGGCCACCACGAACAGGCCGGAGATCGCCAGGCCGGACAGGACGAGCAGCGGTGCGACGATCAGCGGGTTGCTGAACCAGATCAGCGCCGCGAGCGTCGCGAGGTAGATCGCCGCATCACGGGCGAAGTAGGCGAGACCTTTCCAGGTCGGGTTCTCGTAGGCCTCGGGAGGCACCACGTCGAGGACGGGCTTGAGGGAGCCCGCCTTCTTGTCGAAGCCTTCCCCGGTGGGCTCGTCTGCGCCCGCACTCGTCCCCGCGGCCTGTTCTACGGGCGCTGCCAACGTCACGGTGAACAGCCTACCGACCAGTCGGTAGGCGGGCAAGGACCACAGACGCATGTCACAGGCGGGCGAGGTCGCAACGGTCTCGAGGAACCTACAGAGCGGAACGCCGGAGCTTGCCCAGAGAGGTGCGGGGCAGCGACTGGACCAGCTCGACCGCTCTCGGTGCCGAAGCTGGGTGCAGGTGCTCCTTCACCTCTGCACGCAGCTCTTCGAGGGTGGGGGGGTCGGCCCTGTCGGCGGGGACCACCACCGCCGTCACGAGGGCTCCCCACTCCGGATCGGGTCTGCCCACCACCGCCACCTCCGCCACGCGTGGCGACCGGGCCAGGACGGCCTCGACGGGTCCGGGCCAGACGTTCACCCCACCGGTGACGATGAGGTCGTCGCGCCTGCCCACCACGCGGAGGCGCCTCCGGCGCTCCTGGCCGTGAGGGCCTTCCGGTTCGGGATCCCAAGTGCCGGCGTCTCCCGTCGCCAGCCACGGCTCGCCGCCGTCGTCGTCGTCGACCCACGACAGGTCTGTCCCGTCGCGGTATCCCCGGGCGATCATCGGCCCCCTCACCTGGACCTCGCCGTCGACGAGCCTCAGCTCCACGCCGTCCAGGGGGCGGCCGTCGTAGACCACGCCTCCGGCGGTCTCGGTGAGTCCGTAGGTGGTGACGGCGTTGCGGGGGAGCGAACCGGTGACCGCCATCCCACCCACCAGGATCCGGCGGTAGCCCGAGGAGTCGAAGCGCCCCAGCACGGTGGGGACCACGGAGGTGAGGGTGGCCCCGCGGCGGCGGGCGGCCTCCTCGACAGCGGCGGCCTCGAAGCGCTCGTGCACCTCCACCGGTGTCCCGGCCTGGAGGGCTCGCACCACCACTCCCAACCCTCCGGCGTGGGCCACGGGGAGGCAGCACAGCCAGCGGTCGTGCTCCGGCTGCACCTCCAGTGCTGCGTTGGTGGCCTTGGCGGAGGCAGCCAGGGAGGCGTGCGTGTGCACCACCCCCTTGGGCTGGCCCGTGGTGCCGCTCGTCGCGATCACCAGGGCGTCGCCCTCTTCGACCGGGTACCCACCTGCCAGCCTGTGGCGCTCGCCGCGCTCGCCAACCACCACGTCGGCACCCAGCTGGGTCAGGATCCTCCCCACCGCGGCAGGCGGCAGCCTCGGGTCCATCGGCAGTGCGGCGTCACCCTCTTCCCACACCCGCTGCAGCTGCTCGACGAAGGCAGGTCCTGGGCTCATGGCCAGGGCCACCAGCGCTCGCATCGCGACAGCCTACGGGGACGGTCCAGCACCCCGCCGAGCGAGAGTCGCAGAGGTCGGCCTCGGGCGGCAAAGCTGGCTGCCATGACCCTCGAGAACTGGGTGGCCGGCGCCCGTCCCCGCACCCTTCCCGCTGCCGTCGTCCCGGTTCTCGTCGGGACCGCCGCCGCAGCCCAGGGCGACCTCGGGACGGGTCGTGGGATCGTGGCCTGGCGGTTCTTGGCAGCGCTCGTGGTGGCCGTGGCCATCCAGGTGGGCACCAACTACGCCAACGACCACAGCGACGGCGTGAGGGGCACCGACGCCAGCGGATCGAGGGTGGGTCCTGTTCGGCTCGTCGGATCCGGGCTGGCCTCCGCACGTGCGGTGAAGCTCGCCGCCTTCGCCTCGTTCGGTGTGGCGGGCGTGGCGGGCCTGGCCCTGGCCATCGCCGTCACCCCGTGGCTGCTCGTGGTGGGGGCGGTGTCGTTCGCCGCTGGCTGGCTGTACACCGGTGGGCCGAAGCCCTACGGCTACCTGGGGCTCGGCGAGGTGTTCGTGTTCGTGTTCTTCGGCGTGGTAGCCACCGTGGGCTCCGCCTTCGTCCAGCACGGGGAGCTGAGCGGCCTGGCCTTCGCAGCCTCGGTCCCGGTGGGCCTGCTCGCAACGGCGCTTCTGGTGGTCAACAACCTGCGGGACATCCCGGGCGACACCGCTGCCGGCAAGATCACGCTGGCGGTGCGGCTGGGGGACGGTCGCACCAGGGCGCTGTACGTGGTCTTGGTGGTCCTGCCCTTCCTGTTGACCCCCTTCGTCGCCGGTCTGGGGGGCCGGCCTCTCGCGGCCGCGGCGCTGTTCGCCATCCTCTTGGCCCGCCTTCCCGTCCAGCGGGTCCTCGAAGGGGCGCGGGGCCCAGCCCTCATACCCGTCTTGGCCAGCACCGGCCGCGTCCAACTCGTCTTCGGCGCCCTGTTCGCCGCCGGCCTCTGGATCTCTGCCTGATCTTCGCGGTCCCGGCGGGTGCTCCGGTCAACGATCGTCCGCGCACCCCATGTCGGCCGCCAGGTAGCGGCCGGACGCTTGTTCGGCGAGGTCGGCAACGGGCCGGGACGACGCCAGCAGCCGGCTTCGTAGGTCGGCCACGGACAACTCGGGAGCGCCGGGTGCAGAGGCGACGCGAGCTGCCACCCCGGCTGCGATGGCCGCTGCGGGCGAGGTGCCCGAGAGCTCCATCACACCGGCGCGGATCCCCCGTCCGGGTGCGGCCAGGTCCACCGCGGAGCCCCAGTTGGACCCGGCGGTGAGCTCGCCTCCTTCGTCGACTGCCGCGACCACGACCATGTGGGCGACGTCGTGGCTTGCCGGGTAGCTCGACCAACGGTCGAGGTCGAGGGACTCGTTGCCGGCGGCGACCACGAGGAGGACCCCCGCATCGGAAGCCTCTTGGAGGGCCCGGAGCAGCTCCAGATCGGATGACGGGACCTCCAGCGCCAGCAAGGCGACGTCGGCCTCGGCGCCGATGGCGGCGCGCACCGCTTCGGCGATGTCTCCCGGCTGCGTCTGGCGTCGCTCACCCAGCACCTTGAACATGGCGATCTCCGCGTCGGGTGCGATGCTCCCGACGATGCGGGCCATCGCCGTCCCGTGGCCCGTGGGGTCCGACGAAAGGTCCTCGCCGGCCACCAGCGAACGGCTTCGGGGCGACGCCTGCTGCGGGAGGACCTCGTCGGGGACGAGACCGGAGTCGACGATCGCGACGGTGACCCCCGCCCCCGAGCCGGTTGGGGGGCAGCTGCCCCCGTCCCATCCCACAGCGGAGGTCTGAGCGCAGGCCACCGTGCCCGCCGAGGCCGCTGCCAGCACGGTCGCCGCCGCGGCCCACCGGACGACTACTGGGACGCGGACCAAAGGTTCGCCACCTGGGCTGCCGTGAGGGCCGAGGGGATCACTGCCACGTTGGCCACCACGCCCGGCCACCCTTGCCCGGCGCCCGGCGGCCCGCTCGTGGCAACCGCGACGTCGCCCGTCCCCGGGGCGAGCGGCCCACTGGCGCTTCCGGTGCCGACGAGGACGCCGTTCAGGTACACGGCCAGCGAGGCCCCGTCGTACACCCCCACGTACTGGTACCAGGTGCTCGCCAACAGGGGCCTGGTCCAGGTGGCGGCGCCGTTGCTGCCCTGGGCCGTCGTGACGGTGAGCCCGCCCGAGGCGCTGGGGGCTCCACCCGGACCGAGCTCGACGGTGAGGGCGAAGCCCCCGCCGGCTGGGCTGGAGGGGTCGGTGTTGGCGACGAGACCCCAAGTTCCGGTTCCGGCGGAGGGCGAGAGCTGGAACGAGCCGACCAGCGTGAGCGCCGAACCGGTCGTCGCAGGGTTGAGGGAGGCCGGTGCGTAGACGCCACCGGGGCCGGAGAAGGCGAGTCCTCCGTTGCCGGGGCAGGAGCCCACGGGGCCAGGTGTCACGTTCGTCGCCGAGGGCGTGTCGATGGTGGCCGCGTTGGCGTTGCCCGAGTAGTCCTTCGCCACGCCGGTGGTGTCGTTGAGGAGCCACAGGGCGGCGGTCTTGGCAGCCAGCGCCGCCCGCGAGAACGAGCAGGGCGTCGGCGGGACCGGTGGCGGTTTCGGTGGCCCCCCCTGCGACGTGGTCGTGGTGGAGGGGGGCACCGTGATCCCGGCCACGGTGGTGGTCGTGGTCGTCCCCGAGCTCGCGCTGTCGGGTTCCGAGGCGAGAGGGGCCGGCGACGGCTGGTCCTGGCCGACTTGGCCCAGCAGGTCGTTCGAGAGGTCGATCACCGCTGGATCGGCCGACCCCGCCGGCACGGAGACCGTGAGCACCAGGGCGGTGAGGCCCGAGAGGTCCACCGAGAGCTGCGTCCCGCCGGGGCCCACCCGTGCCTCGCCGCCGGGGGTCGTCGAGCCCGAGGTGAGGTTCGCAACCTGGTCTCCGGCGCCCGATGCCGCCAAGGTGAAGGTGGCCCCTTGAGCGTCGCTCTGGTCGAGGTAGGCGTTGGCCTGCCACCACGCGTAGGGGTAGCTGCCGACGTTGGAGAGGTTCCAGGCGAACGAGGTCGTGCACGCCTGCGTCGTGCTCGTGGGCGCCCGGAGCTGGAAGCCGTCGGCGCTGATGGTCGCCGCCGGTTGGGACGTGGTGAGGGGTTGGTCCGCCTGAGCCTCGACGTAGCTGGCAGGCCCGACGGAGCTGAGATCGCAGGTGGACGTCACCTGGGGGTCAGGGAGGTCCGAGAGCGCGCCCACGACGGGCGGCAGGGCCGCGGGCTCGGCTGCGGACGCAGGGGGAGGTCCAGGGCAACCTCCGGCCTCCTGGATGCACACACCCGAGGTCGGGTCGTAGGGCATGAGGTTCTCCAGGACGTAGAAGAAGCTCCCCGAGTCGATGGTGAACGCCTGGTAGACCACGGCGGGATCGGTCGCGGTGGAGGTCGGCGACGAGGTGGCGATGGCTGCCGACGAGGTGTCGTAGCCCTGGTACTCCGAGTCGGCCGACAGGTAGTTGTAGCAGGTGTTCGACACGCTCGGACGGAGCTCCCCGATGGGCCCGCCCTCGTCGATCTGCTGGTTCATCCCGTACAGGACGCTCACGCCGACCATGTCGTCGGTGACCGGGTCCACCGAGCTGATGCAGCCGTTCACGTAGACGTTGCCGTTCACGACGGTCATCGCCCCGATCGTGTTGCCCCTCTCGCCGGCGTCCTGGGCCATGGACACCTGGGTGTCCTGCGCGTCGATCTGGGCGATGGCGCCGTCGTCGAGGCCTACGTAGAGCGTGTTGCCCAGGGCCGTCATGGCGTTGGCGGCGGAGGCGAAGCCCGAGTCGTGCAGCTGGAAGAAGCTCGAGGCGCAGTCGTCCAGGGCGCATCCGAGGACCACCCCGTTGGCGAAGCCGGCGAACAGCGTCGAGTCGTTGGCTGCCAGCGACGTGACGGCCTGGCCGTCCACCGCCGGGCTCACCTCCACGAAGGTGTCGAGCACGGCGGTGAGATCGCCGGAGGCGTCGAGGAAGTAGAGCTGCCCGCTGTCGTCGGTCAGGTAGACGCCCCCGCCGGCGGCGACCATCTCCGTGATCGAGCTATCCGGGATCTCCTGCACCAGCTCGACGGTCTCGCCGTCCCAGCTGTACACCTGCCCCGCCCCCGTGCCGATCAGCACCTCGGCCCCGATCGTGGCCATAGCGTTGATGGGGGCGGACCCCGTCGACCCCTCCTGTGCGAAGACCCGACCGGATGCGAGCGTGTAGAGCATCCCGTCGTCCCCGCCCATGAGGGGGGCATCGTCCAGGACCGCCACCGCCTTGATGGGTGTGGGCGGTGTCGGTGATGCGATCACGGCGAAGGCCGGTTCCCCCTCGACGTCGGAGACGTACGATCCCGTCTCCGAGAAGCTCGGGACAGGCGCCGCCAGGGGAGGGCAGAGCGAGTTGCCCGGGCCGCACAGGTCGGTTCCGGGGACGTCGATCTCCGGCAGCGTCGAGAGCTGGTCGGGCGTCGGGGCGCAGTCGGCCGTCGAGCTCTGGGGGCACGGGCTGGCAGCCGACCACATGATCTCGATCTCGTTGTTCACCTGAGAGGCGCAGCCCGTCCCGCAGGCGACCGTGGGCACCTGCGCCAGGTAGGGGTTGACGGTCTCTGGTTCGCCGGTGGAGGGGTCGACGAAGCTGATGATCCCCGTCGACGGCGCCAGTGCCACGTTGTCGGTCACCGGGGACCCGCCCACCGATGCCGAGTCGTACACCTGCCAGAGCCCGTTCGTCTGGTCGCCCCAGCTGTAGCTCGCGGACGACCCGCCAGGCTCGGCGGCGGTGACGTTGAAGACGTTGGCGTAGTTGGCGCAGCTGTCCTCCAGCTCCTCGTACAGGGCGTAGCCCAGCTCGAGGATGGCGCCTATCGGGATGCCCGTGGCGATGGTGGCGGCGGTGGAGAGCTCGCTGAGGCCCATCGCGAGCATCGAGGTGGCCGTCACGGCCGACTCGACGCCTGGTGTGGCCACGCCCAACCCCGCCAGGCCGCTCAGCACGGCGACCTCCGTGGCATCCTCGGCGACCCCTAGGCCGTCGTCGCCGAGCCCGTCGGCGGCGTTGACCTGCTGGGTGATCGTGGCCCCCGGGGGCAGGACCCCGGGGGGCAGGTCGTCCTCGATGTCCCAGCCGTTCAGCAGCGAGAAGCCCTGGGGGTCCGAGCCGTCGCCCTGCTCTATGCACTGGACGGGCTGGCCCGAGAGCGAGAGGTTCGTGGCATAGGAGCTGCCGGCGACGAGGGGTTGGCGAACCTCCTCGGACGGGCCGCCGCCGGGCGCGGAGTAGTCGAACAGGCCCTCGCCGGTGCTGTTGGTGACCGAGACCGTGGAATCGTCGACGATCGCGTCCGACGCCTGGACGGGTTGGTCGGCAGCGGTCCAGGCCCTGCCCTGCTGCCAGTCCCACTCGCCGTCCACCGACTTGAAGTCACGGATGTGCTGGACGGCGACATCGATGTGGCGCAACGCAGCGGCGTTCTGCGTGGGATCGCCCGAGCCGAGGCCCTTGCTCTTCAAGAACGCCGTCTGTGCAGGGGGGATCCGCACGGTGTAGGTGCGGGTCAGCTCCTTGGCGTCGAGGTCGTCGTCCATCTGCACCGTCGAGAACGAGGGCTGGGTGCGGAACGGCCCCAGCGAGGTCATCGAGTCACCGATGTTGGTGTGGATGATCGCGGCATCGGGCTTCGCCCCAGGGGCCGACGGTTCGTCCGTGGTGTTGTAGACCGCGAGGGCGACACCGAACGAGAGGTCGGTGGACCCGTCGTCGTTGGGCGTGAGCTCGAAGCCGTGCGCCAGCCGAGGCATCGGCATGGCCAGGTTGCCCTCGGCGTCGAAGATCGAGTTCGTGGCCGTGGGCTCCGCCGCGTCCGGATCGGGTCTCGTGGCTATCGAAGCGACCGTCAGCGCCGCCACGATCGCGAAGGCGGTCCCGAGGGCGATCGCCGTCCTCGACCGGCGTGAACCTGGATGCATCTGCGGTGTCCCCCTGGGTCCGGTGCCTTGCCGATCGTCGCCCATCTAGGGCGCCTCTGCTAGCTCTGGTGAGGGCGGAAGCCTACTTTTGCCGGCGTGGTCGCGTCGGTGTACGTCGAGGTCCGCGGCGCGGGGCGCCGGGTGGTCCTCGTGCACGGCTTCACCCAGACAGGTCGGTGCTGGGACCGGGTCGCCGATGAGATGGCGGAGGATCACGAGGTCTTGCTCGTCGACGCGCCCGGTCACGGCGGGTCCGGGGGAGTGCGTGCCGACCTCTGGGAGGGCGCAGCGTCGCTGGGAGCGGCAGGCGGGCGGGCGACGTACATCGGATACTCGATGGGGGCGCGCCTGTGCCTGCACCTGGCGCTGTCCGATCCCGGCAGCGTCGAAGCCCTGGTGCTCGTGAGCGGCACCCCGGGCATCGAGGATCCCGTGCAGCGCGCCGATCGTCGAGCTGCCGACGAGGCCCTCGCCGAGCGGATCGAGGCCGAGGGGACCGTCAGGTTCCTCGACGAGTGGCTGTCGGCGCCGATGTTCGCCGGCCTACCCGCCGATGCGGCCTGGCGATCCGAGCGCGAGCGCAACGCGCCAGAGGGGTTGGCGTCGAGCCTCAGGCTTGCGGGCACCGGCACCCAGGACCCGCTGTGGAACCGGCTCGACGAGCTGCACATGCCCGTGCTCGTCGTGGCGGGCGCCGACGACACCAAGTTCGCCGCCCTCGCTCGCCGGATGACAGATGCGATCGGCCCCAACGCCACGCTCGCCTTGATCCCGGGTGCTGGACACTCGGTGCCTTGGGAGGACCCCGACGCCTTCCTCGATGCCTACCGCCGTTGGGAGGATCTCACCTAGGCCCCTGCCGAGGGTGGGACGCGGACGCGGACGGGTGTGGCGCGGGCGGCAGACGCCGGCCGCGGGCAGGGCCGAACGTAGGCTGTCGGCGTGGGTGACCTTCCGGAGCTGACCTCTGCGACCTTCTGCGCCACCGTCGTCGACGAGTGGGCCAGGGCAGGGATGACGGAGGCCGTGATCTGCCCTGGGTCGCGCTCGAGCCCGATGGCCCTCGCCCTCGCGGCCGACGAGCGCATCCGGGTGCACGTGCACGTCGACGAGCGGTCAGCGGGCTTCATCGCGCTCGGGCTGGGGATGGCGACAGGCCGGCCTGCGGTGGTGCTCACCACGAGCGGGACCGCCGCCGTCGAGTTGCACCCCTCGGTGGTCGAGGCCCACCAGAGCCGGGTGCCGCTGATCGCCTGCACGGCTGATCGCCCCCCCGAGCTGCGCGACGTCGGGGCACCACAGACGATCGACCAGACCCACCAGCTCTACGGCTCGGCGGTCCGTTGGTACTGCGACCCGGGCGTCCCCGACGAGGTGTCGCGCAGCTCTTGGCGCTCGCTGGCGTCGCGGGTCGCCTTGGCGGCATCGGGACCCCCTCCGGGTCCCGTCCACCTCAACCTCGCCTTCAGGGATCCGCTGGTGGGCCGTTCCGGTACCCCGCCGGAGGGTCGCGACGGGGGGCGACCCTGGCGGGTCCGCGCCAGCGCATCCAACGTGCTGCCACCAGAGGAGCTGGAGCGCCTCGTGCGGATGCTCGCCTCGACGAAGGGGGTGGTCGTCGCGGGAGCCGGTGTCGGGGAGCCACACCCCGTGCTTGCCCTCGCCTCCCTCCTGGGCTGGCCGGTGCTGGCAGATCCCCGGAGCGGCTGCCGGCTGCCGGATCCGGTCGTCGTCGCGCACGCCGACTCGGTGCTGCGTTCTCTGGGCCACGAGCTCGTCCCAGAGGTCGTGCTGGCCCTGGGGGCCCCGCCGGCATCCAAGGTGCTCGGCCAGTGGGTGGCGGCCTCCGGTGCCCGGGTGGTGCTCGTCGACAGGGACGGCTCGTGGCCGGATGCCGATCACCTCGCCCAGGACGTGCTCGCCGTGGAGCCCTCGGCGCTGTGCGAGGCCCTGGCCAAGGGGATCGAGGCGATCGACCCAGGAGGGTCTCGTGCCTGGCTCTCCCTTTGGAACGGGGCGGAGGCGGCGGCGTCCGCTGCGATCGAGGCCGTGCTCGCGGGGCGCGACGACGCGAGCGAGCCCGCCGTGGCCCGCGACGTGGTGTCCGCCGTCCCGGATGGCGGCACGCTCGTGGTCTCGTCGTCGATGCCCATCCGTGACGTCGAGTGGTACTCGGCGCCTCGCGGCGGTGTGCGCGTGCTCGCGAACAGGGGCGCGAACGGCATCGACGGCGTGGTCTCCACGGCGGTGGGCGTGGCCATGGCGGGGGAACCCACGGTCGTCCTCGTAGGCGACCTGGCGTTCCTCCACGACGCCAACGCCCTCGCCGCCGTGGCGCGCCGGAACCTCGACCTGACCGTCGTGGTGGTCGACAACGGCGGGGGAGGCATCTTCTCGTTCCTCCCGCAGGGGACGCTCCTGCCGACGGAGCGCTTCGAGCAGCTCTTCGGGACGCCCCACGATGCCGACCTGGTGGGCCTGGCCAGAGCTCTCGGTGTGGTGGCGACGGCCGTGGAGACCCGCGCCGAGCTCGCGGAAGCGCTGTCGGGTGCGATGGTCGGGGATGGCACGCACGTCGTGGTGGTCAAGGCGCCGGATCGGCGAGCCAACGTGGATCTGCACGCGGAGATCCACGAAGCGGTCGCCTCCAGCATCGCCGGGAGCCCCTGAGCCCCGATCGGTCAGGGGCGGACGACGGCGGCGAGGAGCGCCTGGAGCTTGGCCTGCGTCTCGGCCAGCTCGGCGAGCGGATCGGAGTCGGGCATCACGCCCACACCGGCGAAGAGCCGTGCCCGGTTCCCTGCGATCTCGGCGCAGCGGATGCCTACGGCCCACTCGCCGTCGCCGCGCGAGTCGACCCAGCCGACGGGGCCCGCGTAGCGCCCCCTATCCAGGTCCTCGTGCTCCTCGATGAGCTGCCTGGCCGCGTCGCGTGGCCAACCGCACACGGCGGGCGTTGGGTGCAGCGCGGTCATGAGCTCGATCACCGAGGCCGGTGGCGAGGAGAGCTGCCCATCGACCCTCGTCGCCAGGTGGGCGACGTTGGCCATGGCCACCACGCTGGGCTCGGCCTCCTCGTCTAGGTACGAGCACCAGGGCAGGAGGGTGTCGTGGACCATGTCGATCGTGATCCTGTGCTCCGCCTGGTCCTTCACCGACGACACCAGGTCTGCGGCCAGCTGCTCGTCGGTCTCCGGGTCGCCGCTTCGCGAGGTGGTTCCCGCCATGGGGTGGGAGCGAACGGAGTGCCCGGTGCGGGCTACGAGCAGCTCTGGGCTGGCACCCACCAGGCCGCCGATCCCGTAGATCATGCAAGCCGGGTAGGCCATGGCGAGCCTGGCGATCACGGCCGACCGTGAGATCGGCTCGTCGGCTTCCACCTCGACCGCTCGGGCGAGCACGACCTTCTCGGCCGCCCCCGCCCTCAGCGAGTCTCGTGCTCTGGCGACGGCCTCGCACCACTCGGCCGGCGAGCGCTCAGCGCTGATCACGTGGCGCGCTGCCGCGGCCGGCGACGTCGTCGTGGTGAGCTGCAGCGCTGTCGGGTCCACGGGCTGGCGCCCACGTTCGAAGATCGTGGTGACCCATCCCGTCCCGTCCTCGGCTCGTCCCACCACGACCTCGGGCACCACCAGCTCCCCCGGGCGGGAGACGTCGAACGGGAGCGCCCCGATGGCCACGGGTCCGCAGCCCGGCAACGAGACCTCGTCGTCGCTCTCGATGGCGCCCAGGACCTCGTCGACGGCTCGGGCGGCCTCGGCGGGATCCGAGCGTGGGACCTCGATGCGAACCGCCTCGCCCAGGCCGACGATCCCCGCCCCGCCGCGCGCCCAGAGAGCGCCGTAGTCGCCGGCCGCGGCCAGGAGGTCCACCGGCTCGGCGAGCGCTCGGGTCACCGATGCGAGCTGGCTGGCCCTCAGATCGGTCACGTCCGCCAGTCGCCCCGCTCACGCACACCGGTCAGCAGTTGGGCGATGCCTCCCGACAGCGCCTTCCGGCGCACCTGGGTGAACCCCGCGTCACGCAGCATCCCCAGCACCTCCACCAGGGGCGGCAGGTAGGCCACCGACCTCGGCAGGTACCGATAGGCGTCGGCGTCGGAGATCCATCCCCCCAGGCGCGGCACGACGTGACCGAAGTAGAGACCGTGCCCAGCCCTGAGGAGCCTGTTGGAAGGCTGCGAGACCTCCAGGAGGGCGACTCGCCCGCCCGGCCTCAGCACGCGCGCGGCCTCTTCGAAGAAGGGCCGCAGCTCCACGAAGTTCCGCAGGGCGAAGCCGCAGGTGACGCCGTCGATCGACGCATCCCGCACCGGCAGTCGAAGGGCGTCGCCCTGAACCAGGGGTGCGTCGGTGCGCGCCGAGCTCAGCATCCCCAGTGAGAGGTCGACCCCGATCGGGACCAGCTGGTGCTTGGCCAGGTCGCGGCAGAGGTCCCCGGTGCCGCAGGCCACGTCGACCACCACGGAGTCGGGGCCCAGGTGCAGGGCCTTGACGGTGCGCTTGCGCCACCTGACGTCCATGCCGAACGTCATCAGGCGGTTCACCAGGTCGTAGCGCGGGGCGATCGTGTCGAACATCTCACGCACGGCGCGGACCTTGTCTTGGCCCTGGGGCAGGCTCGCGGTCACGGCGTGAGCCTAGGGCGGCGGCCCGCCACCCGGAACGCCCTCGAGCGGGTCTGTCGGCGGGCTCAGGCCTGTTCGGCGGAGCCGAGCGCCCCCGACGAGCGGAGCTCGGCGATCCTGCCGTCGTCGTAGCCGAGGACGTCGCGCAGCACTTCGCCGGTGTGCTGCCCGACCGTGGGGGCTCGCGACGGCACGGGGAGCTCGCGATCGACGACCTTCACGGGGAACCCCAGCTGGTCGGCTCCCAGCTGCTCCTTGGGCATCCATTCGAAGCGAGCCTCGAACTGCGGGTCCTCCGCGATGGTCTTGGGGGTGTTCACCGGGGCGATCGTGGTGTTGTGCTCGTCGGCGAACGACAGCCAGTCCTCCGACGTGCGGGTCCTGAAGATCTCCCTCAGCTCCGCCTGGAGCTCCCGGTTGCCCCTGGCGTGGTCGGCGAACTTGCTGCCTGGCCAGCGCTCGAAGAGGTCCACCCGGCCGACGCCTTCGCAGAAGTTCTTCCAGAACGCCTGCTCGGAGGCCATGAACAGCACGTAGCCGTCGGAGCTCTCGTACACCTGGTAGCGAACCCCCTCGCGCATCCCGGCGGTCCCGGGCGCCCGACGCTCGTAGTCGTCGGAGGGGTTGCCGGTCACCTCGGTCTCGGGGCGCTCGTAGGCGCGCCAGGTCTCGGATCGGTACCAGTCGAACGCAGCTGCGGCGTCGGACTGGGCGATCTCCATCTGGCACCCCTTGCCGGTCTGACGGGCGGCGAAGATCCCTGCCAGGATCCCGAGCGCTCCGTAGAGGGGACCCGCGTTGATCCCTATCGAGACGTGCTCGGGTATGTAGCAGAAGCCCTCGTCGTCGTGGGCCGGCTCGAAGATCCCGGCCCAGCTGTCGTAGGCCACTCCGTGGCTGGGGAGGTTGCGGTAGGGCCCGGTCATCCCGTAGCCGGAGATGGTGCAGAACACGATGGCGGGGTTCAGCTTCGAGAGCTCGTCGTAGCCGAGGCCGAGCTTGGCCAGCGCCCCCGGGCGCATGGCCTCCACCACGGCGTCGGCTCCCTGGGCCAGGTCGCGGAACACCTCGAGGCCCTCGGGCGACTTCAGGTCGAGCACGATGCTGCGCTTGCCCCGGTTGAGGTGGAGGTGCATGAGCGAGACGCCCTCCACGATCGGCCAGGTCATGGAGCGGATGTAGTCGCCGCTGGGCGACTCGACCTTGATGACCTCTGCTCCCAGGTCGACGAGGCTGGAGGTGATGGCGGCCGGGCCGAGGAGCGATGCCTCGATGATGCGAACGCCGTCGAGGGGGGCTTTGGTGGGGCTCATGGGCGATATCTGACATGTCATCAGGTCTGGGCGCAAGTGCGCGTGCCCACCGGCATGCGTTGGGCCGCTCCCCCCACCGCCTCGGCCGGGCGGGCGGGGGGAGCGGTTCGTGGCTGGGGGCGGTCCGTGGGGCATGATGTGCACGTAAGCGAGACGAGGGAGGCAGCGGGATGCGAGTGGTGGTCGACTACGACCTGTGCGAGAGCAATGCGATCTGCATGGGGATCGCGCCTGAGGTCTTCGAGGTGCGCGACGACGACTTCCTCTACCTGCTGCAGGAGAACCCTCCCGAGGAGCTGAGGGCGAAGGTGGAAGAGGCCGTCCAGCGCTGCCCCAAGCAGGCGATCTCGCTGGTCGAGGATTGATCCCGGTGGTCGCGGCCGGATCCAGCGGGTAGTGCCGATGCCGGGAGTGGCGACCGGCGGAGCGGTGACCGTCGTGGGAGCCTCCATCGCGGGCATGCACGCGGCGCACACCCTTCGAAAGGAGGGCTTCGAGGGCTCCATCTCCGTCGTCGACGCCAGCCCCCACCTTCCCTACGACCGGCCACCCCTTTCCAAGCAGGTCCTCACGGGGGAGTGGGAACCAGGACGCATCGTGCTCCCTGCGGTCGAAGAGGCGCTGGAGCTCGACTGGCACCTAGGCCGCACGGCGGTGTCGCTCGACGTCCAGGCCCGTTCCGTAACCCTCGACGACGGCTCGGTCCTCGTCGCGGACGGCGTGGTCCTGGCAACCGGCGTCGCGGCCCGGCGCCTCCCTGGCCTTCCCGACATCGGCGGGATCCACGTGCTGCGAACGATCGACGACTGCCTGGCCCTGCGAACCGACCTGGATCGGATCGGAGCCGCCGCCGAGCGGGACGCGGCGCGCTCTCGGGTGGTCGTCGTTGGGGCCGGCTTCATCGGGGCCGAGGTCGCGGCCAGCTGCCGCAAGCGCGGGCTGGAGGTCACCATGCTCGAGGTGGCCGAGGTGCCCCTCGAGCGTGCGCTGGGACGGCAGGTCGGTTCCCTCTGCGCCGACCTGCACCGCCGCAACGGAGTGGATCTGCGCCTGGGTGCGGGGGTGGCCGCCTTCCTGGGCGAGCGGACGCTCGAGGCGGTGGTGCTCGATGACGGGACGACGATCGATGCCTCCGTGGCCGTCGTCGGCGTGGGGACCGTCGTGTCCACCGGGTGGCTCGAGGGCTCTGGCCTGGTGCTCGACGGGGGTCTCGTGTGTGACGAGACCCTGTTGGCCGCCCCGGGGGTGGTGGGGGCAGGCGACATGGTGCGCTGGCCCAGCCGCCGCTTCGGCAGGCGGTTGAGGCTGGAGCACTGGGAGAACGCGGTCCAGCAGGGGGAGGCGGCGGGGCGTCGCTTGCTGGTCGACGACTCCGAGGCGGAGCCATACGACCCGCTGCCGTGGTTCTGGTCGGACCAGTACGACCGCAAGATCCAGCTCGCGGGCATGTCGGGGCCGGATCACGACTTCGAGGTGGTGAGCGGCTCGGTGGAGGAGCTGCGCTTCGTCGGCCTCTACGGCCGCGAGGGGGTGACCGAGGGGGTCGTCGGCTTCAACCGGCCACGCCACGTCGTGCAGCTGCGCCACCTGGTGGCCGAGCGCGCGCCGTGGGAAGAGGCGCTGGCCGTCGCCCGGGCGCTCTGAGGCATCCTTCCCCCATGACGAGTCCCGTCGCCGCCAGCGATCCCCGACCGCAGGAGGGTTCCGGAGAGCCCGTCTGGACTGCCGAGCCGGGCTTCCCGGTGGGGGCTCTGGTGCTGGGACTGGTGGGTGCTCTGGTCATCGCCTGCACCGCGCCGCTTTGGCAGCACGGGCCCCCCGAGCTATGGCGCCTCACCTTCCCGGGCATCGCGGTGCCCGAGAGCTCATCGTTCCTCGCCGGAGCCACCTTCGTGGTCGGCGTGGTCGCGCTGGCGGGAGGATGGCTCTGGCTGCTCACCTCCCGCAGGGCCCAGGCCGCAGGGGAGCGGCGGCGCATGTGGATCGTCGTCGCCTGCCTCGTGGCGTGGGGCCTTCCCCTCCTCCTCGGCCCGCCGCTGCTCTCCAGCGACATCTACAGCTACGCCGCTCAAGGGGAGCTGCAGAGCAGGGGGATCGATCCGACCGAGCACGGACCGACCTACCTGCTCGGGGGCGACTACCTGGTGGGGGCCGACCCCTACTGGCGCAACGACCCTGCCCCCTACGGGCCCGTGTGGATCGGGCTCAGCGAGGCCACGGTCGAGGTCACCGGCCACGACGCCGCCACGTCGATCTGGGGGTTCCGGGTCCTGGCGCTCGCGGGCGTGGCGATGGCAGCTGTGGGTGTGGGGCTCATCGCCAGGAGCTACGACCTGTCGGTGCCGGGTGCGGTGGCGCTGGGTATCGCCAACCCGCTGGTGCTCATCCACCTCCTGGGCGGAGGCCACAACGACGCGCTCATGCTCGGGTTGTTGGCGCTCGGCCTCGCGGCGGTGCGTCGGGACCACCGCGTGCTCGCGGTGGTGCTGGTGGCGCTGGCGACGGCGGTGAAGCTGCCCGCCGCGGTGGCTCTGCCGTTCATCGGATGGACCTGGCCAGGCGTGAGAGACCGGTTCTGGAACCGGGCGGTGGCCGGCGGGGCGACCCTGCTGGGGGGCGGAGCTCTGATCGCCGTGCTCTGCGGCTTGGTGGGCATCGGAGGTGGATGGGTCTTCGCGCTTTCGGGGACCAACCGCGTCCACTCCACCTTCTCGGCGACCACGAAGGTCGGCCACGTGACCCACGACCTCCTGGGCGCCTTCGGCCTGCACCTCGACGAGGGCCTCGTCGTCAACGTTTTCCGACTGGCGGGCCTGTTGGTCGCGCTCGCCATTGCGGTGTACGTGTTGATGCGGAGCCCGCAGCTGGGCGTCGTGCGCTCCGTGGCCATCGTGCTGCTGGCGGTGGTCCTGCTGGGTCCGGTGGTCTGGCCCTGGTACCTGCCGGCGGCCCTCGCGCTCTTCGCCGCCTCGGGTGTCGGCCGCTTCAAGGGGCCCTTCGTGGTGATCGTCTGCGCCACGAGCCTCTTCGTGTTCCCGACCAGCGTCGACACGGTGCTGTTCCTGCTGAGCTACGAGCACCTCCTGGGCCTCGGGGTGGTTGCCGTGGTGGGTGCCCTCGCCGTGCTCAGCTTCAGGCTCCCATGGGGGCTCTGGATGGATGGCGGACTACGATCCCCGGCGATGCGTGTCCCGACGGAGCCTCCTAGTAGCCATGGCAGCCGGAGTCCTGCTTCGTCCCGTCGCGCGCCTGCGCGCCGCCGCTGAGACAGATCGCGCCGGTCTCCGGCTGGCGTTCTCGGCTCTGCTCGTCTCCTGCTTCGGGGGGCTGCTGGCGGGCCTGACCCTCGGGGCGATCACCGGGACGCTCGCAGACCTTCCTGGGCTGCTGGTGCTGGTGCCCGCCGCGATCGGCATGAGAGGGAACATCTTCGGCGCCCTGGGCAGCCGACTGGGCACCTCGATCCACACCGGGACCTTCAGGGTCACGGCCCGGCGCGACACCCTGGTGGGGCAGAACATCGCGGCAGCCGTCCTCCTCACGCTGTTCACCTCTGGGACGTTGGCGGTGCTGGCCAAGGTGCTCGCCGGCGCCTTCGGCGTGTCGGACGCCATCTCCCTGGCGGACTTCTTCGTCATCTCCGTGCTGGGCGGCGTGATCTCCTCGCTGGCGGTCCTGCCCATCACCCTCGGCGTCGCTGCCAAGGCCGCTCGCCGGGGATGGGACCTCGACAACGTGTCGGCACCTCTGGTCACGGCGGTCGGCGACGTCGTCACCCTCCCATCGCTGTTCGTGGCGACCTTCCTGGTGGGGCACGGGCGGATCACCGATGCCGTGGCTCTGCTTGCGTGCATCGCTGCTGCGGGAGCGATAGTCGTGGGATGGCGGACCCGCCGAGAGCTGGTGCGCAGGATCGTGCGCCAGTCGGTGCCGGTGCTCGTGGTGGCCGGTGCCGTCGACGTGATCGCCGGTCTCACCATCGAGCACCAGCTCGAGTCCTTCGTGGCCTACCCGGCTCTGCTGGTCCTCGTGCCGCCCTTCTTGGAGGAGGCCGGGGCGCTCGGCGGCATCCTGTCGAGCAGGCTCAGCTCGAAGCTCCACCTGGGCATCATCGACGCCACCGGCCGGGCCCAGCGCGCCGCTCGTGACGACTTCATCCTCATCGGGATGCTCGCGGTGCCCGTGTTCCTCCTCGTGGCGCTGTCTGCGGAGCTGGCCTCGTTCGTCCTCGGGTACGACAGCCCGGGCGTGCTCCCGATGGCGGGCATAGCGATGGCTGCTGGCATCGTGTCGACGGCGGTGGCGGTCGTGGTCGCCTACTACGGCAGCGTTGCTACGTACCGAATGGGGTTCGACCCCGACAACTACGGCATCCCCCTGCTCACGTCGTCGATGGACCTCGTCGCGTCCACCTCGCTCATCGTGGCGATCATCGCCTTCGGAGTCGGCTGAGCCGCCTGAGCCGCCTGGGCCTGCTGGGCCGCCGGGGTTGGATGAGGAGATGGACCCATGGGTCCCGGAGAGGGTGCCGGCTCTCGCCTGGTGGCCGGTCTCGCGGCGCTCGCGAGCTGGAGGAAGCAGACGGCGAGCATGGCCACCAAGGCAGCGTTGCGGACCACCACCACCCACATCGCCCAGGGCACCCCGCTGGTGAGCCGGTGGATGAAGGCCAGCTCGACGGCCGACAGCGCACCGGCGACCACGAACAGAGCGCTCGCCAGCCACCCCGAGGCCCTTTCGGGCCCGGTCCAGCTCCCGACGAGCACGATGGCCACGAAGGGCGTGAGCCACAGGAGGTACTGGGGGGAGATGATCGTGGAGAACACCAGCATGCTGAGGACGGCAGCGAGAGTCGCCCACCCGTCGAGGAGCGTGGACGCCCCATCGCCGTGGCGGCGGCGGCCCAGCTCTCCCAGGGCCCACGCTCCCAACGCCGCCCCCACGGCGATGGCGGGCAGGGCGACCCTCACGGCGCCTGGCACGGCGGCGGCGGTCCTCCAGGCGCCCTGCTCCACGGCCGTGGCGGCGGGATCGGCCATGTGCACGAAGATGCCCACGACGCTCTCGATCTGCCATCCGTTCGCGCCCCGGAAGCTCAGGACCTGGGCAGGGCCGTCGATCCCTGCCCACGCCGCCCACGCCGTGGTCCCTGCGAGGAGCACGGTGCCCAGGCCAGCCACCGCTCTCCACGTCCCCCGCCGCCTCCAGCCCTGGCCGATCGCCAGCCAAGGGACCAGTGCCAGGGGCCAGACCTTCGCGAACGACGCCAGTGCCAGGGCCGCTCCTCCCCAGGCGGGCTTGTGCCGTCGCACCAGGGCCATGGCCGCGACCGCACCGAGGACCGAGAGCAGGTCGACGCGGAAGTACGCGAAGGGGTAGAGGACCATGGGCGTACCGAGGACCAGGAAGGCGAGAGCGACCTTGCGCCCCCACGCCCAGGCAAGCACGCCGGCGACGGCCAGCTCTACCAGGACCTGGCTCACGGCCAACCGGACCTGGGTGGCGAAGAGGTCGCCGCCTTGGATGAGCCAGGTGAAGGCCAGGGTGAGAGGCGGGTACTCCACCGCGAAGTCGCGATAGGGGGTGCCCGGAGACGAGAGGATCTCCATGTAGCGGCGGGCGTCGCCGCCCAGGATGCTGAGCGGGTGGTCGGCGCTGTCTCGCAGGATGAGCACCACGGCCAGGGCGCGGACGGCGAGGAGCACCACCACGAGCCCGACCACCAACGACGTCGGGTCCTTCGTCCGGCGGGGGTGCGCCCGGTCGGGCTGGGCCTGGGGGGACGGGCTTGGCATGGGGGTCCGAGCTTACGGGTCGCCGAGGCCCCGAGGCCGTCTTCGGGGGTAGGGTCCGCCTGTGAGCATCGAGACGATCATCGTGGGCCACGACGGCTCAGCTGGTGCCGACCACGCCTGCGAGTGGAGCGGTCCCCTCGCCGCCGAGCTGGGTGCCGAGGTGGTGGTGGTGCAGGGCTACAACCCCCTCGAGGAGCTGGGGAAGGTCGATCCTCCCGTCGACTTCGCCGCGCTCGAGAAGGCCGCCCAGCAGCACTTGGCCGAACGTGCTCGTCACCTGCTCGCCCCCGCTGGGGTGAGCTTCCGCGTGGTGCTGGTGGAAGGTCACGCCGTGCCGGCCATCGCCAAGCTGGCCGGGGACGAATCGGCGGGCTTGGTCGTGGTCGGCAGCCACGGTCGCACGGGGTGGCGCGAGCGCATCCTCGGCAGGGTGGCCATGCGCCTGCCCCAGGAGTCTCCCTGCCCGGTGGTCATCGTCCCCCAGCCCCGGCCCACCTGAGGGGAACTCGACTCCCGTCTGACGGGGCATCCAGTAGTTGAGAACATCTCGATCTTCAGTAGCAGCAGGGACCTTCAGGGGCTCAGCCCTTGGGTCCTGATCGGGGGGAGCAAGTGTCGCTGTCTTTCGGCAGCGACTTCTGGGACCGGTCGGCGGGGGACCCGAGCTGGAGTCGTCTACCACGTGGGACGCCATCCCAGACGGTGAGGGCCCCAAGGCTCAGAATCCGGTGACCGGGCCGCGCAGGATGCGGGCGCACGACACGTTGGGCTCCCAGCCGTCGGGCGAGGGCTCGACCACGATCATGCCCCGGTCGAGCTCGGGGTGGCGCTCCAGGACGTCGGCGATCCGCGCCGAGACCCTGCTGAGCGTTAGGGGGTCGGCCTCGCCGTCGTCGCTGGCCCAGGCCCGCACCACCACGCGGCTGCGCAGGTGGTCGACCTTGGCGATGTCGCGCAGGGGCCCCTCCGAGCTGCCCGGGGTGTCGTCGAGCAGCCGCCAGCAGTCGTCGGGGGTGCGGATCTCGCCGGCCTCGGCGTGGAGCAGCTCCACCATGGTGTTCAGCTCGGCCAGCGGGTAGCGCCGCAGGGGGCCCGGCCCCGGCAGGCCGGTCACGGCCGTCGCACCCAGGAAGGCGGCCAGCGCCGCGAGCGCTGCGAGGCATCCGCCAACCCGGCCGCGGCGGCGACGGCCGGTGGGGCCCGCGCCGACGGCGCCACAGGGGGCCTCGCCTGCGGCCTCGGGTCGTGGAGCCGTTCCTCCCATGGCCCCGATCGTCCCACGTGAGCACGGCGGCGGGGACGCCCGCCTCCCGGGCCCGGGGATCGGGCGCCGACGTGATCCGCCGATGGGCAGCTGGCGGCATCGGCGCTGGCCCGCTTCCCAGTCCGCGGGGGCGGGGCATCCCCGTACCTGTCACACCTCATCCGTAGGCTTTTCGCATGATCTCCATCGTGCTGGTGGTGGCTCTTGCCGCGGGAGCGTTGGTGTTGGCGCTGCTGGTCGGGCTGCGCTCGCTCAGGCGCCAGGTCGCGCAGGAGCGAACGGCCGCCCTCTCAGCGGCTCAGGAGGCGCTGGCAGCCGAGAGGCACCACACCGTTCAGGCGGCCGTCGAGACGGTCGTGGCGATCGCCGGCGAGAAGCTCTCCGACCACCGAAGCGCGGCAGCCAGCGAGTTGGACCTGCGCAGCGAGGCGATCACCCAGCAGTTCCGTGACGTGAACGACGAGCTGGTGCGCACGCGCCAGCTCGTGGCCGAGCTCCAGCGAGACCGCGCCGAGCAGCAGGGTCGCCTGGAGCAGGGCCTGGCGGAGGCCGTGAGGGCCAGTGCCAACCTGGCCCAGACCACCCAGACCCTCAGGGAGGCCCTGGCGAGCACCAAGGCCAGGGGCCAGTGGGGCGAGCGGATGGCCGAGGACGTGCTGCGTGCGGCGGGGTTCGTGGAGGGCGTCAACTACCGCCGGCAGACCGCCGTGGAGGGGGGTGGCATACCCGACTTCACCTTCATGCTGCCGAGGGGCCGCGTGCTGCACATGGACGTGAAGTTCCCGCTCGACAACTACCTCCGCTCGCTGGAGGCCGGCTCCGACGCCGAGCGGACCGCGTGCGAGGGTGCGTTCCTGCGCGACGTGCGGCAGCGAGTGAAGGAGATCACCACCAGGGGCTACATCGATCCCGCCGAGACGGTCGAGGCCGTGGTCCTGTTCATACCCAACGAGAGCATCTACGCGTTCATCCACGAGCGCGACCCTCAGCTCGTCGACCTGGCCCTGGGCCAGCAGGTGGTGCTCTGCTCGCCGCACACCCTCTTCGCCGTCCTGGCGGTGGTCCGCCAGGCTGTCGACGCCTTCATGGTCGAGCGGACCAGCGACGAGATCCTGGAGTGCCTCGGAGTCTTCAGCGATCAGTGGGGCCGCTTCTCGACGGCGCTCGACACGCTGGGGAAGCGCTTCGAGAGCACGCAGAAGGCCTACGACGACCTGGCGGGCACCCGCCGCCGGCAGCTCCAGCGCTCGCTCGACCGCGTCGACGACCTGCGCAACCGCCGGGCCGTCCCCGACCTGGAGGAGCCGGCTGCGCCCGTGGCGCGTGCTGCGGGGCTGGAGGTCGTCCCAGGGATGGCCGCTGCGGCCGCAGGGGGCTCCGGGCGGGCTCCCGCACGGCCCGGCCCTTCGGCCGCCGGGGCCTACGACGAGGTCGACGCAGAGCTGCCCAGGGTCAGGCCCATCCGCCTCAGGTAGCCGTCAGCCGAGGGTCGCGGCCAGCTCGCCGAGGGGGGTCTCGGGGCGCGCCCCGACGTGCCCGATCACCTCACCTGCTGCCAGCGAGCCCAGGCGGCCTGCCATGGCCAGCCCCAGCCCACGGGTGTAGCCGTGGAGGAAGCCTGCCGCGTAGAGGTCGCCGGCGCCGGTGGTGTCGACGACCCTGCCGAAGTGGACGCTCTCTATCGCGAGGCGCTCACCGTCGTCAGTCACGATCACAGAGCCCTGCTCGCTGCGGGTCAGGCAGGCGATCTCGCAGTGGCCGGCGACCGCGGCAGCCGCCTCCTCCCAGGAGGTGGCCTCGTACAACGACATCAGCTCGGCCTCGTTGGCGAAGAGGATGTCGATGTGGTTCTGGGCCAGGTCCAGGAACTCCGAGCGGTGACGGTCGACGCAGAACGAGTCGGAGAGGGTGAAGGCGACCTTCGTCCCCGACGCCCTGGCGGTCTCCATCGCTGCGCGCAGGGCGGCCTTGGCGGAAGGCTGGTCCCACAGGTATCCCTCGCAGTACACCACCTTCGAGCTGGCCACCGCCTCGAGGTCGACGTGCTCGGTGGCCAGGGATCCCGCCACTCCGAGGAAGGTGCTCATGGTCCGCTGGGCGTCGGGGGTCACGAGCACCAGGCAGCGTCCGGTTCCCAGGTCGCCTCCGATGACGTCGGCTGAGCCGCGCGGGTTCGGGGCCGTCGGTGGAGGGTCGAAGTGGACGCCCGCCGCACGGATGTCGTGGGTGAACACGTCACCGAGCACGTCGTCTGCCACCCTTCCCGAGAAGCTCGCCCTGCCCCCGAACGACGCGAGGCCCACGGCCGTGTTGGCCGCCGATCCTCCCGAGACCTCGACCGCCGGTCCCATCTCGTCGTAGAGCTTGCGTGCCACCTGGTCGTCCACGAGCACCATGGAGCCCTTGGTGAGACCGTGGCGGGCCAGGAGGTCCTCGTCGGCGTGGGCGATCACGTCGACGATCGCGTTGCCTATGGCGGTCACGTCGTAGGTCTTGTCGGTCACAGGCGGCGACCCTAGCCCGCGAACGGTTGCCGGCTCGGTGGTCTAAGACAGCCAGGGGAAGGATCGGGATCCGTGGAGTGGGTCCCCGGTACGCTTCGCTCCGACCCCCCCGTCGAGCACCGAGTGGAGCGCCCGTGCCTGAGCCGTCCGATGCCCATCGCCTGCCCCCCGGGGTTCGTCCCGAGCGATACGACATGGTCCTGCGCCCCGATCTGGAGGGGGCGACCTTCACCGGGACGACGTTCGTGACCGTGGAGGTGACCGAACCCACCCGTCAGGTGGTGTTGAACGCGCTCGATCTCGACGTGACGGACGTGACCATCACCCCAGCCGGCGACCGGGGCGAGGTGACCGGAGCTGCACCGATCGAAGCTTCGGGTTCGGAGGTGGACGACGAGGAGGGCCGCGTGATCGTCGTCTTCCCAGAGGTCGTCACGCCGGGTCGCTGGGTCCTGCACGCCCAGTTCGCAGGCGTGCTCAACGACAAGCTCCGTGGCTTCTACCGCAGCACCTTCACCGACGCCGAGGGCCGCGAGCAGGTGATCGCCACCACGCAGTTCGAGCCCACCGACGCTCGCAGGGCATTCCCGTGCTGGGACGAGCCCGACGCGAAGGCGGTCTTCGGCATCTCGCTGGAGGTGGACGAGGGCCTGACAGCTGTGTCCAACGCGGCGGAGGTGAGCCGCGAGCCGCTGGAGGACGGCAAGGTGCGCGTGCGCTTCGCCGACACGATGGCGATGTCGACCTACCTCGTTGCCTTCGTGGTGGGCCCCTTCGAAGCCACCGACGCGGTGGACGTGGACGGGGTGCCTCTGCGCGTCGTCTACCCGAGGGGCAAGGGACACCTTACCGACTACGCGCTGGAGGTCGGGGCCTTCTGCCTGCGCTGGTTCTCCGAGTACTACGACATCCCCTACCCGGGCGACAAGGTGGATCTGGTAGCCATCCCCGACTTCGCGGCTGGCGCGATGGAGAACCTGGGCTGCATCACCTTCCGCGAGGTGCTGTTGCTGGTGGACCCCGACGAGGTCACCCAGCCGGAGCTCCAGAACGTCACCGACGTGATCGCCCACGAGCTGGCGCACATGTGGTTCGGCGACCTCGTGACCATGCGCTGGTGGAACGGCATATGGCTGAACGAGGCGTTCGCCACCTTCATGGAGATGCTCGCCACCGACGCCTTCCGGCCGGAGTGGGATCGCTGGGCCAGCTTCGGGCTGTCCCGCACCGCTGCGCTCGACGTGGACGCCCTGCGCAACACCCGCCCCATCGAGTACCCCGTCGTCTCGCCCGTGGACGCCGAGGGGATGTTCGACATCCTCACATACGAGAAGGGAGCGGCCGTCGTCCGGATGCTCGAGCAGTACCTCGGGGCCGACGAGTTCCGCTCCGGCATACGCAAGTACCTGCAGGCGCACCGGTACGGGAACACCGAGACGACCGACCTCTGGGACGCCATCGAGGAGGCCACCGGCGAGCCGGTGCGAAGGATCATGGACTCGTGGATCTTCCAGGGGGGCTTTCCGCTGGTAGACGTGGACCTGGTGGACGACGGCAGCACGCTGCGACTGTCGCAGGAGCGCTTCTCCTACCTCGACGACCTGGGATCGGAGCGCCCCGACGGGCGGTGGTCGGTGCCGGTGATCCTCACCGTGGCCCAGAACGGCGTGGTCGCCGTGGAGAAGGTGCTCCTCGAAGGCGACGCGGTGGACGTGACCTTGGTGGAGGAGATCGACTGGACCCTCGTCAACACGGAGGGAACCGGCTTCTACCGCGTTCGCTACGCCCCGGACCTCCTGGCAGCGCTCGCATCCAGGGCGCAGAGCGCGCTCTCACCCATAGAGCGCTACGGCCTGGTCGACGACGCCCACGCGGCCATGCTCGCGGGGTCGATGAGCGCACCGGACCTGGTGGACTTCCTCGAGCCGTTCCAGGACGAGAACGATCTGTCGGTCTGGCAGCGCATCATCGGCGCCCTCGACTCACTCGAGCGACTGGTGGAGGGCGACGCCCGATCCACCCTGCGCGCCGCCATCTCGCGCCTCATCGAGCCGGCGGCCAACCGCCTGGGCCCCGACCCCATCGAGGGCGAGAGCGACCGTGATCGCCAGCTGCGGGGGGCCCTGCTGGAGGCGGCGGGGAACCTGGTGGGCGATCCCCCTGCGCTGGTGCGAGCGCGCGAGCTGCTCGACGCCGACTCGCAGGGCGCCTACGTCGACCCGGCGCTGCGTGCGGCAGCGGTGCGCATCGTCGCCGCCCACGGCGACCGGGCCGACTTCGACCGGTTCCTGGCCACCTCGCGGGCGGCGACCACCCCCCAGGAGGAGCTGAGGTACCTCTCGGCGCTGGCCGACTTCGACGACGCCGACCTCGTGCGCGAGCTGCTGGTGATGACGCTCACCGACGACGTGAGGTCCCAGGACGCCCCGTACCTGATCCGTCGGGCGCTGCTGAACCGGGACCACGGCAGGCTGGCCTGGTTCTTCGTGCAGGACGAGTGGGCCCGCATGATCGCCCGCTTCCCGGTGAACAGCATCCCCCGGATGCTCGAGGGGATCCGGGTCCTGTCGGCGCCCAGCATCGCCCCCATGGTCTTCGCCTTCTTCGAGACCGCCGAGGTGCCCGTCGGCGACCAGATCGTGGCCCAGCACCTGGAGCGCCTCGAGGTGAACGTGGCGCTGCGCGAGCGGGAAGCCGCCCCACTGGCGGCCCACCTGGCCCGCTAGGGGGGCGGCTCGGGGCCCGGGGGGCCGTCGAGGTCCAGAGAGATCTCGTAGGCGCGCCGCCGGGAGACGCCCAACCTACGTGCCACCTCGGCGCTGGCATCGCGCCTGGAGCTCCCCGAGGCGAGCAGGCCCGAGAGGGCGGCCGCCACCTCGGGATCGCCAGGCTCCGGCGGGGGAGGGGCGCCGTCGACCACGAGGACCACCTCGCCCCTGGGGGCATCGGCCTCCGCCCACCCGGTGGCTTCGGCCAGCGAGCCACGCCAGATCTCCTCGTGGAGCTTCGTGAGCTCCCGGCACACGGCAACGCGCCGGTCGCCCCCGAACGCCTGCGCCAGGTCGGCAAGGGTGCGAGCGAGCCGGTGGGGCGCCTCGAAGAGCACCACCGTGCGCTGCTCGCCGGCGAGCTCGTCCAGCCGCTCCCTGCGCGCCGAGCCCTTTCGGGCCAAGAACCCCTCGAAGGCGAACCGGCCCGTGGGCAGGCCGCTCGCGACCAGGGCTGCCAGCAGCGCCGATGGCCCTGGCACCACCTCCACCCGGAACCCGGCAGCGGCCGCTGCCCTCACGAGCCGCTCCCCGGGATCCGAGATGCCCGGCATCCCCGCGTCTGTCACGACGGCCACCCGCTCACCCGATCCCAGCCGTGCCAGCACCTCGCCGGTCCGCGCACCCTCGGTGTGGTCGTTGATGACGAGCATCGGGCGGCGTGCCAATCCGGCCAGCTCCAGGAGCCTGCCGGTGCGGCGGCTGTCCTCGCAGGCGATGACGTCGGCCGCCGCCAGCTCCCTGGCCGCGCGAGGGCTCAGGTCGCCCATGTTGCCGATGGGAGTGCCCACGAGCACGAGCGAACCCTCCGGGCTCATCGGACCTCCAGCTCGTCCCCGGGGGCCAGGTCCCACGAGGCGAACGAGCCGGCCTCGGCCTCCAGGGCGGCCACCACCCCCCATCGGGGCACCGTCGCCCTCCGGGGTCCCAGCGTGAGGATCCGCCGCACGGTGAGCTCACGGTCGAGCAGCGCGACGTCTATCGGGAAGCGCATGCCGAAGGTGTGCACCGACAGGGCCGGCCGCAGGAGCATCGCCCCCTTGATGCCGTCACGGCCCAGCAGTCCGCGGCGGCGCGCACGGGCGGTCGAGGCGACCTCCAAGGTTGCCAGCACCCTGCCCTCACGAACCAGCCAAGGCACGCCGCAGCTCCCTCCGGCTCTCGTCGAGGGTCGCCGAGCAGGCGGGACTAGACGTTGAAGCGGAACTCCATCACGTCCCCGTCGACGACCTCGTACTCCTTGCCCTCCACGCGGAGCTTCCCGCTCTCGCGGGCTTTGGCCCAGGAACCGATCTCCAGCAGGTCCTCCCACCAGATGGTCTCGGCCTTGATGAAGCCCCGCTCGAAGTCGGTGTGTATCACGCCGGCGCACCGCGGTGCCTTCCATCCCGCCTTGAAGGTCCACGCCCTCGACTCCTTCTCGCCGGTGGTGAAGAACGTCCGCAGGCCAAGCATGGCGTACGCGGCCCGCAAGAAGCGCGCCAGGCCACCCTCGCCCAGACCCAGGCCCTCCAACAGCTCAGCGCGCTCGGAGGCGTCGTCGAGCAGTGCCGCCTCGGCTTCGAGCTGCACGCACATGCCCATCACCTCTCCCCGCCCCGCGAGCTCCTCGCTCACCGGGGCGGCCACCTCTTCGAGCCGGCCCAGGTCGTCCTCGCCCACGTTCACGATGGCGAGCACGGGCTTGTTGGTGAGCAGGAAGTGCTCGCGCAGCTCCTCGCGCTCCTCGGCGCTCATGTCGCTGCGGTAGAGGGGCGTCCCCTCGGCCAGGACGGCTTGGGCTCGCTCCAGGGCTGCCAGCGCGTCGGCGGCAGACCGGTCGAACTTCGCGGCCTTGCGGCGGCGTTGGAGCTGGCCCTCGACCGACTCCAGGTCGGCCAGGGCGAGCTCGGTCTCGACGATGCGGAGGTGCTCCAGCGGGTCCGACGGTCCCGGAACGTCCACGTCCTCGAAGGCGCGCAGCACGTACACCACGGCGTCCACCTCGCGGATGTTGGCGAGGAACTTGTTGCCCAGGCCCTCGCCGGTGCTGGCGCCTTCCACGAGCCCGCCGATGTCGACGAACTGGACGGTGGCGGGCACGACGTTGCGAGAGCTGCTCATCGCTGCGAGGCGGTCGAGGCGCGAGTCGAGCACCTTGGCCACACCCACGTTGGGCTCCTTGGTGGCGAAGGCGTAGGGGGCCGCGAGCGCGCTCGCTCCCGACAAGGCGTTGTACAGAGACGACTTGCCCGCGTTGGGCAGGCCCACGAACCCGAAGCGCTCCACGACGGGCAAGGGTAACTCCCCCCGCCACAGGTCCCGGATCCGCACCGAAAGGTTCCGCGCCGTCCACGTCCCCGCACCCGTAGCATCGGGGCCGTGAACGATCAGGCGGCGACGAACGAGGTGGCACAGGCCCTCGACCAGGTGGCCTACTACCTCGACCGCGCCTTGGCGCCGGCCCGCAAGGCCAGGGCGTACTCGAACGCGGCAGAGGTCGCTCGCGGCCTCGGCGACGACGAGCTCCGACGGCTCGACTCGGCAGGCAAGCTCCAGACCCTCGCAGGCATCGGACCCTCCACCAGCAAGGTCATCTCTCAGGCCCTCGCCGGCGGGGTACCCGCGGAGGTCGCTCGGCTCGAAGCGGAGACCGCCATCCCGCTCAGCGATGCCGCGGCCCTGTACCGTGCTGCGCTGCGCGGCGACTGCCACATGCACTCCGACTGGAGCGACGGTGGGGCTCCGATAGAGGTGATGGCGCGCACGGCGGCCTCGCTCGGCCACGAGTACGTGGTGCTCACCGACCACTCCGCCCGGCTCACCGTCGCCCACGGCCTCGATCGTGAGCGCCTGGCCCGCCAGATGGAGGTCGTCGAGGCGCTCAACGAGGAGCTGGCGCCGTTCCGGATCCTCCACGGGATGGAGGTCGACATCCTCGAGGACGGCTCCCTCGACCTCGACGACGAGATGCTGGCTCGCCTCGACGTGGTGGTGGCGAGCGCGCACTCGAAGCTGTCCATGGACTCGGCGGCCATGACCCGCCGACTGGTGACGGCCGTCGCCAACCCGCACGTCGACATCCTCGGGCACTGCACCAACCGCAAGCTGCGCCCGGCTCGCCTCACCGACGCCAAGAGCGCTCCCGCAGTGGAGGGCGTCGGGCCCGACGGCTCGCTGCCGGAGGTGGTGAGGGCGCAGTCGACCTACGACGCAGAGGTGGTGTTCGCCGCCTGCGCCCGCTTCGACACAGCGGTGGAGGTCAACTGCCGGCCCGAGCGCCAGGACCCTCCCGACGAGCTGTTGGAGATCGCCTTGGAGTGGGACTGCCGGCTCTCCGTGGACACCGACGCCCACGCCCCGGGACAGTTGGAGTGGCAGGTCTACGGGTGCGAGAAGCTGGCTCGACACGGCGTGGACGTGGCGAGGGTGGTGAATGCCATGGGCGCCGACGAGCTAGTGGGCTGGGCTCGGGACCACTCGGGGGTCTAGCGCCGACGGGTGCAGCCGAGCGTGAGCTGTTCTCGCGATCGCCGGCACGGCTAGCTTGCCGCCCATGTCGAAGCGAACCTCGAAGCAGCGCCGCAACGCTCGCAAGAAGAAGGCGAACCACGGGACCAAGCCCAACCGTGGCCGCTGAGCCCCGCTGAGGGCTTGGCGGGTAAGGCTACGGTGACGGCGTGCTCGACCACGTTTTCACCGACGCCATAGGCGCTCTGCGGGACGCGTTCGAGAACGCGCTCTTGGAGCGGCAGGCCTTCGAGGAGCGGTTCCACCTCGACGTGCTGCTCGGTGACATGACCTGGGAGACGAGCTACGGGCTTCCGGGCGAGGGCCTCCCACCCCGCGTGCAGTCCGACATCACGCTGGCCTGGCCGACGTGGTCTCAGACGGCCTACCGCACGTGGTACATCGGCGAGCCCTTCGACGACCCGCCCCGCATCGAGATCGAGATCGTGCTGAGGGTCCAGCGCCTTGCGTCGAGCCCGGACCCCGCCGCCCTGCAGTCGGTGCTCCCCGATGAGAGCCCCCCGATCGGCCCCGAGCGGCTCCGTCGCAGCGGGCCGACCGTGGAGACCGTCTACCACCTGGACCTCTCCGATCCCGAGTACGCCATAGAGGTGAGCTACGAGGGCTCCTACGAGCTGGAGGAGGCGACCCTGGCCGACGGCTCCAGCCTCGACGGGCACTTCAGCGCCATGGGGGGTTGGATCTCTTCCACCCTCGTGCGCGTGGGCGACATCGCCTGGGACTTCCTGCCCTCCATCGGGAGCCCGGAGGACTGAAGGGTGGGACGCTTCTACGTGACCACGCCCATCTACTACGTCAACGACGTGCCCCACATCGGCCATGCGTACACCACCGTCACGGCGGATGCCCTGGCCCGCTGGCACCGCCTCGTCGGCGACGACGTGTTCTTCCTCACCGGCACGGACGAGCACGGGCTGAAGGTGCAGCGTGCGGCCGGCGAGCGGGACGTGAGCCCGATGGAGCACGCGGACGCCACCAGCGCGCGCTTCCGAGAGGCCTGGGAGCTGCTCGACATCAGCTACGACGACTTCATCCGCACGTCCGAGCCCAGGCACCACGCAGCCGTGCAGGACCTGCTCACGAGGGTGTACGAGAACGGCTGGATCAAGCCTGGCACCTACGCGGGCTGGTACTGCGTGTCGTGCGAGGCCTACTACGCCTCCGACGACCTGATCGACGGCGACTGCCCCATACACGGCCGCCCGGTCGAGTGGCTCGAGGAGGACAACTGGTTCTTCGAGCTCTCCGCTTTCGCCCAACCCCTCCTGGACTGGTACGAGGCGAACCCCGGCGTGGTCCAGCCCGCGGGCAAGCGCAACGAGGCGCTGGGGATCATCCGCCAGGGCCTCGAGGACATCTCCATCAGCCGGGGGTCCATCAGTTGGGGGGTGCCCGTGCCGTGGGACCCCGGCCAGGTCTTCTACGTCTGGTACGACGCTCTCATCAACTACGCCACGGCCGTCGGGTACGGTACCGATCCTGAACGGTTCGAGAGGTGGTGGCCGCACGTGCACCACCTCATCGGCAAGGACATCCTGCGCTTCCACTGCGTGTACTGGCCCGCCATGCTCATGGCGGCGGGCCTGGAGCCGCCACATCGGATCCACGTCCACGGCTTCCTGCTGGTGGGCGGCGAGAAGATGAGCAAGACGAGCCTGAACCAGATCTTCCCGGCGGACCTCGTGGCCGACTTCGGGGTCGACGGCTTCAGGCACCACTTCCTGCGCGACCAGAACTTCGGGCCCGACGGCGACTTCTCGTACGAGGCGATGGTCAACCGGTACAACGCCGACCTCGCCAACAACCTGGGAAACCTGCTCTCCAGGGTCGCGACCGTCGTAGCCAAGAAGCTCGACGGGTTCGGCCCCGCACCGGTCGCCGACAGCCCCCTCGCAGAGGTGGCGGCCCAGTCATACGCCGATGCTGCGCAGGGCTGGGCGGAGGTGGCGCCCTCGAAGGCGCTGGAGGCCACCTGGCGGCTCGTGAAGGAGGCCAACGCCCACCTCGAAGCCAACGAGCCCTGGAAGCTCGATCCCGACGACGAGGTGCAGGGCCGATTGCTCCGTGCCGTGATGGGCGATGCCCTCGAGGCGCTCCGGATCGTGGCCGTGCTCGCCCAGCCTGCGATCCCCTCCACTTCTCAGGAGGTGTGGAGCCGCATCGGCATGACCGGGGAGGTGGCCGACCAGGTGCTTCCAGGGGCCGCGGAGTGGGGCCAGTACCCCGGCGGGCCCGTGATCAAGGGCGAGGCCCTGTTCCCTCGGCTGGCGGCCCCCTCCGGTGCCGGCCTTCCCCATGGCCAGGGAGCCGGCGGCTGATGAGGTGGATGGACAACCACTGCCACCTTCCCGCGGGCGACGAGGCCGCTGAGGTCGTCGCTGCCGCACGGGCGGAGGGGGTGGAGCGGATGCTCGACGTGGGCACCGACGCCGAGTCGTCGCTGCGCGCCCTCGAGACCGCTCGTGCCTTCGACGGCGTGTGGGCGACGGCTGGCGTGCACCCCCACGAGGCCACCGAGGGAGTGGAGGGACTGCACCACCTGCTGCGGGAGCGACAGGTGGTGGCCATCGGCGAGTGCGGGCTCGACTACCACTACGACCACTCGCCCAGGCGCGTGCAGCGCGACGTGTTCGCGGAGCAGATCACCCTCGCCCACGACCACGACCTCGCCCTGGTGATCCACACACGTGAGGCCTGGGAGGACACGTTCCTGATCCTCGAGGCCGAGGGCGTTCCGGAGCGCTCCGTTCTGCACTGCTTCACCGGAGGACCCCGGGAGGCAGCGAGGGCGCTGGAGATGGGCATGCACCTTTCTTTCAGCGGCATCGTCACCTTCAAGGGGGCCGATGAGGTTCGGGAGGCCGCCGCGACCTGCCCCCTGGACCGCCTGCTCGTCGAGACCGACGCCCCGTACCTGGCGCCGGTCCCGCACCGAGGTGAGGCGAACCGGCCTGCGCTGGTCCCCCTCGTCGGTGCTGCCGTCGCCGAGGTCAAGGGCGTCGACGTGGAGGTGGTGGCGGCCAGCGCGTGGGACAACGCCGAGCGCCTCTACCGCCTGGAGAGCTCGGTGCCCCCTGGAGGGGGTGCCTGAGGAGGCAAGGCGGAGTTGGCAGGTCAGGGGAGCGATTCGGAGCAGGGAGAGGGGCTCCTCACACCGGCGAGGGTCCGCGAGCTGCTGGGAGCCCACGACCTGGAGCCCAGCAGGGCTCTGGGGCAGAACTTCGTGGCCGACCCCAACACGGTGCGCAGGATCGTCGCACTCGCAGGCGTGCATCCGGGCCAGCGCATCGTGGAGGTGGGTGCGGGGCTGGGCTCGCTCACCTTGGCGCTCGCCGACGCCGGGGCCTTGGTGACGGCGGTCGAGGCCGATCGACACCTCGTCCCGGTGCTCTCGCAGGTCTTGGCCGGCCGCGACGGCGTGCGGGTTGTCCACGCCGACGCCCTTCGGCTCGACTGGGCGGAGCTCCTCGAGGTCTCGCCGAGCTGGTCGTTGGTGGCCAACCTCCCCTACAACGTCGCCAGCTCCCTCGTGCTCGACCTGCTCGACGGGGTGCCGGCCATCGAGAGCATGCTGGTGATGGTGCAGAAGGAGGTCGGCGAGCGCCTGGCGGCGGGGCCAGGGAGTCGGACCTACGGGATCCCCTCGGTGAAGGTGGCGTACTGGGCCACGGCCGAGGTGGTCGCTCGGGTGCCCCGTAGCGTCTTCGTGCCGAAGCCGAACGTGGACTCGGTGCTGGTGCGAATCGCGCGCAGGCCCTCGCCGGCGGTGAGCACGGAGCCCAGGCTGCTCTTCGAGCTCGTGAGGACGGCGTTCGGGCAGCGACGCAAGATGCTTCGCCGCTCTCTCGCGGGTCGCGTGGATGCCGAGGCGTTCGCCGCAGCCGGGGTCGCTCCCGACTCACGCCCCGAGCAGCTCGGCATCGAAGGGTGGGGAGCCCTCGCCGACGCCGTCGACCGACACGGCGGCGGCGCCCCCGCGGCCAGGCCGTAGGCTCGCCGGCTGTGGCGGTCGTGGAGGCCAACGCCAAGCTCACGCTCTCGTTGAGGGTCACGGGACGCCGTGACGACGGCTACCACCTCCTCGACGCCGAGATGGTCTCCGTCGACCTGGCCGACACCCTCACCATCGTCGCCACCGGCGATGGGCGCTCCACGGTGGAGATCGTCGGGGCGCCGGACCTGGACCCCGAGCGCAACCTGGTGCTCGACGCGCTGCACGCCGTGGGACGCATCGCCGCTGTTCGGCTCGTCAAGCGCATCCCCAGGGGTGGGGGCCTTGGGGGCGGCTCGGCCGATGCTGCAGCGGTGCTGAGATGGGCGGGCGTGCACGACCTCTCCGTGGCCGCTCGCCTGGGGGCCGACGTGCCGTTCTGCCTGGTGGGCGGCCGGGCGCGGGTCACCGGCATCGGGGAGGTGGTGGAGCCGCTCGCCCACGAGGCTCGCGCCTTCACCCTGGCCACGCCGTCGTTCGGCTGCCCCACGGTGGCGGTCTTCCAGGCTTGGGACGACCTCGGTGGCCCGAGGGGGGAGTGGGGCAACGACCTGGAGCCGGCGGCGCTGGTGGTGGAGCCTCGCCTGGCTGCGTTCCGTGACGAGCTTGCGGAAGCCACCGGACAGCGCCCGCGCCTCGCAGGCAGCGGCTCGACCTGGTTCGTGGAAGGGGCCCACCCCGGCGAAGGCCGGGTGGTGGTGCGCACCGTCGCCTAGCCCGCAGGGCCCTCCAGCTCCTTGGCCTGGTCCCTGCGGCGGGTCGCCTCGGCCCGAAGGGCGGTCTCGGGGTCGATCCCGTTGGCCCGGGCCAGGTCCACCACCGCGTAGAGCAGCTCGCCGACGGCCTGCTCCCTCGGGTCCCGAACGGCGGCCCCCGCTGCGGAGGTCAGGTCTGGCCGCGCCGGCACCGGAACCCCGGTGGAGGCGAGGTTCGACGCCTTGGCCTGCACCTTCAGCGCGTAGAGGAGCGAGGGAAGGTGCTGGGGGATTCCGTCGAAGACGCTCGCGCGCCCCTTCTCCTGCTTCTTGATCTGCTCCCAGTTGCTGACGACCTGGTCCGCATCGTGTGCCTCCACGTCTCCGAAGACGTGAGGGTGCCTGGAGCGCAGCTTGTCGTTCACGTTGCGGGCGACGTCGGCCAGGTCGAACCGGCCTTCCTCGTCGGCGAGGGTGGAGTGGAACGCCACCTGGAAGAGCAGGTCTCCCAGCTCCTCCTCCAGGTGCGCGTAGGCCGTGTCGACCTGCTGGGGGTCGACCTCCTCGGTGTCTCGGGTGGTACGGGCGTCGGGACCTGCACCTGCGCCCGGAGGAAGTGCCTCGATCGCCTCCAGGACCTCGTAGGTCTCCTCCAGGAGGTGCCGGGTGAGGCTGCGGTGGGTCTGCGCCCTGTCCCACGGGCACTCCCGGCGGAGCGTCGCCACGAGGTCCACGAAGCTGGCGACCTCCTCGGCGACCCTCGCCGAGCGCACCCTCAGCTTCCTCCGGCGATGCGCGCCAGGAGCTCCTCGATCGAAGGTGAGCTCGCCTGCGGAGGCAGCGGGCCTTCAGGCGGCACCACCCGGAGCCTCTGGGCGTCCCACCGACCGAACTGGCCGTCCACGGTCACCGTCGCAGCCCCCACCGCCTCCACGAGCAGCGCGTTCAGCTCCTCGGCCGAAAGGAACGGCGACAGCACCTCGTCGAGGGCGACGATCCTGGCGATCACGTCTTCGAAGCCGCCCATCGACTCCGGGATCTGCCGAGCCACCAGGCTGCGGGCCTCATCCAGCCTTGCCTCGGTCAGCTCCAACCCCTCGGCGGAGGCGATCTGCTCGAGGAGGTCGGCCACCACGTGGCGCTGGAGCACCTCGGCCGTGAAGCCGGTGCTGTAGGTGCCTGGCGACTCGCCATCGGTGGCCCCCGGACCGACCTGGAAGATGGCGCGCATGGCGTCGCTGTTGGATGACAGGGCCTTCAGCTCCGCCATCAGATCCGAGCGCGAGAGCGTCCTGCCGTCCACGCTCAGGGCGCTCGGGTTCGTCACGGAGCAGGCCGAGCCGGCCAGCACGGCCAGAGCGAGGACGGCGGAGACGAGGATCGGTCGAGTGCGGGACATGCGATCGGTGAGCCTAGCTCTCGGTGGGGAGGAGCTCCGAGAGGGCCTTCACGAGCTCCTCGGAGGCGGTGGTCGGGGAAGACACGGGAAGCTGGAGCTCGCCGATGTCCTCCTTGTAGACGGCTCGCGGGAAGGCTCTCTCCAGGCGGACGAGGCGGCTGGCGCGGAGCTGCACCGGCGAGATGCGTGCCACCCACCTGGGGGGTCCGAAGCTGGCGCCGCCGCCTCTGCGACCGGAGCCTCCGGAACCGGTCATCCCGGTGCCCCTGGTTACGACCACCTCACGCACCCCGGTGCGGGCGCACTCGGCGCGCAGGCGGGCCACCGAGAGCAGGGCCTCGGCCACTGCCGGCACCGGCCCGTAGCGGTCCTCCCACTCGTCTCGCACGTCGGCGACCTCTTCTGGCGTGGTGACGGTGGCCAGTCGCCGGTATGCCTCGAGGCGAAGGTCCTCCCTCTGCACGTAGTCGGTGGGGAGGTTGGCGTCGATGGCCAGGTCGATCTTGATCTCGGCGGGCTCGCGCAGCTCTTCGCCCTTGAGCTCGGCCACGGCTTCCGTGACCATCTGGCAGTACAGGTCGTACCCGACGGCGGCGATGTGCCCCGACTGACCGGTGCCGAGGAGGTTCCCGGCGCCGCGGATCTCCAGGTCGCGCATGGCGATGCGGAAGCCCGACCCCAGCTCGGTGGCCTCTCCGATGGTGCGGAGCCTCTCGTACGCCTCCTCCGAGAGCGCCTGGTCCGGCGGGAAGAACAGGTAGGCGTAGGCGCGCTGGCCAGCCCGTCCAACGCGGCCACGCAGCTGGTGCAGCTGACCCAGGCCCAACCTGTCGGCCCGGTCCACCACGAGGGTGTTCACGGTGGGCATGTCGATGCCCGACTCGATGATCGTGGTGCACACGAGAACGTCGTAGGCGCCCTCCGCGAAGTCGAGGACGACCTTCTCCAGGCTCCCCTCGTCCATCTGGCCGTGGGCCACGGCCACCCTCGCTTCCGGGACCAGGTCGCGCAGCTGCTCGGCCACGCGCTCGATGTCGGCGACGCGGTTGTGCACGAAGAACACCTGGCCCTCGCGCAGCAGCTCTCGCCTCACCGCCTCGGCCACCGCCCGCTCGTCGTACTCGCCCACGTAGGTGAGGATGGGCTGGCGCTCGGCGGGGGGCGTGTTGAGGATCGTCAGGTCTCGTATGCCCGTGAGGCTCATCTCGAGGGTGCGCGGGATGGGCGTGGCCGTGAGGGTCAGCACGTCCACCTCAGCACGCAGCTGCTTTATGGCCTCCTTGTGCGACACGCCGAAGCGTTGCTCTTCGTCCACCACGAGCAGGCCCAGGTCCTTGAACCTCACGTCTTCCGACAGGAGCCGGTGGGTGCCGATCACCACGTCGACGGTGCCTTCCTGCACCCCCTGGACGACCTTGCGAGCCTGGGCGGAGGTGAGGAACCTGCTCAACACCTCGACTCGCACCGGGTAGGGGGCGAAGCGGTCGGCGAACGTCTGGAAGTGCTGCTGCGCGAGCAGCGTGGTCGGGACGAGCACGGCTGCCTGGTGGCCGTCCTGCACGCACTTGAACACGGCTCGCAGCGCCACCTCGGTCTTGCCGAAGCCCACGTCGCCGCACAGCAGCCGGTCCATGGGCACGACGGACTCCATGTCGGCCTTCACGTCGTCGATCGCCGCCAGCTGGTCGGGGGTCTCCTCGTACTCGAAGCCCTCCTCCAACTCTCGCTGCCAGGGGGTGTCGGGTCCGAAGGCCTGTCCAGGCTGGTGCACCCGGCGCTGGTACAGCACCACCAGCTCCTGGGCCACCTCGGCTACGGCAGAGCGCACCTTGGCCTTTGTCCTCTGCCAGTCGCCACCCCCAAGACGAGAGAGGCTGGGTGAGTCCCCGCCGGTGTAGTGGCGGACGGCGTCGACCTGGTCGGAAGGCACGTAGAGGCGGTCGTCGCCCCGGTACTCCAGGAGCAGGTAGTCGCGCTCGACTCCTCCGATGGCACGCCGCACCATGCCGCCGTAGCGGGCCACGCCGTGCTGGTGGTGTACCACGTAGTCGCCAGGGGACAGGTCGTCGAAGAAGCCCTGGGCCTCCCTCTTGCGGGGGCGGGCGCGCCTGTGCGGCCTCCGTCGGCCGGTGACGTCGCTCTCGGCGAGCACGGCGAGCTTCACCGAGGGGAGCACGAACCCGCGCTCCAGCGGGGCGACCACCACGTGGCCGCCCGGACGCGTGGTGTCGGTATCGCGTTCGTCGGTGCCTAGCGCCAGGTGCAGCCCCGCCTCTCCCAGCAGCTGGTGAACCCGGGCGGCAGATCCTGCCCCCTCGGCGCCCACGACCACTCGGTAGCCCTCCGAGAGCAGGCTGCTGAGCTGGGCCACCATCCGTGATCCGTCGCCCACCACCGGGTCCCAGCCCGAGGCCACGACTGTGGCGACCTCGGGCCCCTCCGGGGCCGTGGCCACGGTCCACACCGGGGCCTCCGTCTCGGCCAGCAGCCGGTCGAAGGGAAGGTGTAGGCGAGGAAAGGAAGAGTCCTCCGCACCCCAGGTCTTGGCCAGGACCTTTCCCAGGTCCTCCTCCTCGGCGGCGATGTCGGCCGCCCTGTCGCGGAGGCGCCGAGGCTCCACCAGCAGGACCTGGCCGTCAGGAGGGAGGAGGTCGCACAACAGCTGGTCCCCGTCGGTGAGCCAGCCCAGCCACGACTCCATGCCGTCGAAGAACTGCCCCTCGGCCAGGCGCTCCCATTGCTCGCGCCCCCAGGGCTCGGTCCCTACGAGCTCAGCCGCCCGGGACCTCACCTCGGCCGTCGGCAGCAGCTCCCGGCAGGGGAGAACCGTCACCTCTGCCACCTCTGCGACCGTGCGCTGGTCGGCCACCGAGAACTCGCCGATCCGCTCCACCTCGTCGCCCCACATGTCGATGCGTACCGGGGCGTCTGCCGTCGAGCCGAAGACGTCGACGATCGAACCCCTCACAGCGACCTCGCCGCGGTGCTCCACCTGGTGCTCGCGGCGGTAGCCCATGGCCACCAGGCGCTCCACCAGCTCCACTGGGTCGAGCTGGTCGCCGTGTCCGACCACGACGGGCTCGATCTCGGAGCCGTGCGGCCCCAGCCGCTGCACTAGGGCGCGCGCGGGCGCGACGATGACCGCAGGTGGGGGGTTCCTCTCGTCGGC
>CAZHBH010000012.1:0-41052 GCA_964530525.1 uncultured Rhabdothermincola sp.
TTGCAGCGCGACTTCACCGCCGAGCGCTCCGATCTGCGTTGGGTCGCCGACATCAGCGAGTTCGGCTGCTGCGACGGCAAGCTCTACCTGGCCGGGATCCGTGACCTGCACGACCACACCCTCGTGGGCTGGTCGATGGGCGAGCGCCAGACCACCGACCTCGTCGTTGCGGCGCTCGTCATGGCGCTCGGACGCCGGAACCCGACCGGCGAGCTGCTGCACCACGCGGACCCACGGAGCCCAATACACGTCAGTGGAGTTCACCAACCGGCTCGCGGACTGGGGACTCGCCGGCTCCTACGGCAGCGTCGGCGACTGCTACGACAATGCCGCGATGGAGGCCTTCTGGGCCACGCTGAAGAAGGAGATCCGCCACATCCGGGGCCCGATCGAGACCTTCACCCGCTCGGAGATGCGCACGATCCTGTTCGACTACATCGAGATCTTCTACAACCGCTCACGCCACCAGGTCGGCCTCGGTGACCGCACCCCGCCGAGACCTACGCTGCCCACCTCGCAGCCTGATCTGCCATAACCCCGTGTCCACGGAACCCTGGCAACTCCACTGACCGCCAAGGAGCTCCTTGCGATCGAGCCCGACCTGATGTCCGAACCGAGGCGCCGGTACTGACAGCGAGACCAATGACTACGCAGATCCGCCGTGACGCCGGTTCGGCTCACGTCTGCGAACCCCTGCCGACCCGGTCGACGAAGACCTCCTAGGAAGAAACGTCTGGTTGGAAGACAGGATGCCCTGTTGGCCCGAGAGAAGTGCTGGGTGCCAAGAGCTCCTCGTCGAACGAGAGGTGAGCGAGGGCCTCGTCGAGAGTGCCGATCGTCTCGACCCGACCGTCGCGCATCGCGATCACGCGGTCGCACGACTTCAGCGTGGTCAGCCGATGAGCCACGATCACGAGCGTCACTTTCCCCTTGAGATCCTCGATGGTCTCCTGCAAGAGGTTCTCCGAGCGCACGTCGAGAGCGCTCGTCGGCTCGTCGAGCACGATGAACTGAGGAGTGCCAGCCAGGGCCCGAGCGATCGCAACGCGTTGCTTCTGGCCGCCCGACAGCCCCGCACCCCGTGGCCCCAGCTTGGTGTCGAACCCGTTGGGAAGGCGGAGGATGTCGTCGCGCACGTGGGCCGCCGCCGCCGCCGCTTCGATCCGCTCGCGGCCGATGTCGTCCCGGAGGAACGAGATGTTCTCGGCCACCGTCCCCTCGAAGAGGCGGGGCTCTTGGGGAACCATCGCTATCAAGTGGTGCCAGGACGAGGGAGCGATCTCCTGATAGGGGATGCCCGACACGATGACAGACCCCTGGGTTGGAGGCCGCAGGCGGAGCAGCACCTGCACGAGGGTGCTCTTGCCGCCTCCCGACGGACCGACGATGCCGATGGCCTCTCCGCGCGCGAGGTCGAAGCTGACATCTTCGATGCCGGGCCGGCCGGGTGAGTAGTCGTAGCCGACGCGATCCAGGGTGATGGCAGTGATGGCGTCGAGCGGCTTGTCGCCGACCGGTTCGGCGGTATCGGCCAGTGAAATGATGCGCTCGAGGAGCTCCTCCAGGTTGGGGCTGGATTCATGGATGGACTGCATGGCGCTGTTGGCGTTCTGGGCGTAGCTGAGCGCCCGGATGATCAAGAGGACTACGGCGCTCACGGCCGCCAATTCGACTCCGCTAACGAGGTGGAGACCCGTTACCGCACCTACTAGGAAAAGAAGGGCGACGTCCTTGTACAAGAAGCTCCCAGCCCGGTTCATGAAACGGCTGTGTCGCATCAACGTGGACAGCTCACGGTTGCGCTTGAGCAGTCGCTTCGTCTCGGCGTTCTCTACGCCGTAGACGCGCAGCTCCATGGCGAGAGCGCTCCACTCACTCATTTGCTCTGTGAAGGCGCTGTTCTCTCTTACGAAACGGCGGGCGAGCCTCTTCGTTGCGCGACCAACGGGTCGAAGGAGAACGAAGAGCACGGCGCCGAAGACAACGACCACACCCGTCGCGATCGCGTCTATGAGTAAAGCGGCCGCAAGTAGGGCGAACAGTCCGACGACAGCGACGGCCAACGCACCCAGTTGCATGGTCACGGCGGCGCTTTGGATCGACAAGGTACTCACGGTCTCTTGGAGCGCTCCTTCGCGGCCCCGGGCTTGGCGAGCCCAGGAGGCGCTGGTGAACGCCTTGATCGCTTTGGTGCGTGCGCCGCGCAACACCCCTGATGCGAGCCCTGCGGTGAGACGCGACAGATGGAGGTGCAACAGCAACACCAAGACGACGGCGCAGCCTGCGAGCATCAGAGATGCCCCAACACCGAAGGTCGATTTGCCCACCAGAGGCAAGTCGATGTTCACCTCGTCGGGCCCCTCGCCGGCGACGGCGAGTGCAGCGTTGACCACGACCACGAGCACAACAGCTTCCAAGAGTCCTGCGAGCAGCGATTCGATCACCAGCGCGGCGGCTTTGAGGCGGGCTCGCTCGGGGAGGAGCGGCCTCAGCTGCCGCCAGAGCTCAATCACGCTCGCTCCCGTCGAGGCTGAGTTGTTCGATGACGAGCTCCGCCAGTTCGCGCACTGCGCCCAAGCCGCCGGGCCGGTCCAGCGTCAGGTGCGCTTGTTGGCGGATGATGGGGTTTGCGTCTGCGACGGCCACGCTCAGACCTACGTTCGCCAGGCAGTCGAGATCGTTGATGTCGTTGCCCACGTAGATCACCGAGGACGGGTCGACGCGATGCTCAGCTAGCCACTTCTGGAGCGCTGGCCACTTGTCGTCGAGGCCCTGGAGGCTGGGGATCTGGAGCTTTCGGCACCGGGCGTCGACGACCGGGTTGCGCTCCTTGGACAGCACGAGCATCGGCACGCCGGCCTTGCGGAGCCGTTCGACGCCCATTCCGTCGCCTCGGTGCACGAGCACCCCTTCGGAGCCGTCCTGGAGGACCAGGGCTCGATCGTCCGTCATGACGCCGTCGAAGTCGAACACGACGAGGCCGATCGGATCGGGAAGCTGCGGACGAGGCGCGATCGTGCGGTCCAGGAGGGGAGCCAAGGCCTGGGCGATCTGGAGGTCTGGTTCTTCGTCGATCTCGATGGCCCGTGTCGGGGGGACCAGGTGGGCGCGTATGTGCCCCGAGAAACGATGGCCGGAGGCCCGGAGTGCTTTGGTGGTGGTCGCGTAGACGGCGCCCGTCTCGAGCAGTTCGACCGGGCGGTCCTGGCGCCTTTGGCGGTGGCTCTCGTCGTGGTTGACCCCGGTCGCCCCCTCTTCGCTCTCGGTCCAGAGGAAGGCGTGGCTCGGGGTGGCTGTGAAGGCGCTGTCCACCGTGTCGCTGCAGACGAGCCTCACGACGCCGTCGATGTCCTCCGGTGCGATGAAGGGAGACGTGCACTGAAGCATCACGCAGACCTCGGCCTCTGGTCCACCTCTCTCGGCCAGGTGGTCCAAGGCGTGGATTACGGCGGATTCGGAGCCGGCGAGATCTCCGCTGAGATCGGCAGGGCGGTTGACCACCTCCGCTCCCCAACTCCGAGATATATCCGCGATCTGGGGATCGTCCGTGGACACGACCACGAAGTCCACGAACTCGGCGGCCAGAGCTGCGCGCACCGCCCGGGCGACCAAGGGCACACCACCCACGGTGCGGAGGTTCTTTCCAGGGATGCCCTTGGACCCGCCTCGGGCTGGGATGACGGCGACGGTGAACGGCTTCTCAGCCATGCCCGAAGCGTCAGCCATGCCCGAAGCGTACGTGGAGCCGCTCAACCGCCTGGCGTTCGCCGCAACTTGGCCCGAATGGGCAGCTCGCTGTCGTAGACGACCTTGACACCGTCACCGAGGGCCTTCTCGATCACCCGGATGTCGCGCACCAGGCGTTCGAGACCTGAGGGCTCCACCGAGGCCGCCTGGTCGGAACCCCACATCGCTCGGTCGAGCGTCACATGGCGTTCTATCACGCAGGCCCCGAGTGCAGCGGCGGCCAGCGTGGTCTGGAGTCCGACCTCGTGGCCCGAGTAGCCGACTGGGACGCCGAACTCGTCGGCAAGCGTGCCGATGGCCCGGAGGTTTAGCTCTTCGGGAGGACAGGGATAGGTGCTGGTGGCGTGGGTCAGCAGCAAAGGGACTCCGTCAAGGGCCGCGACCGCCTTGCGGATCTCGTCCATCGACGACATGCCCGTGGAGAGGATCACTGGCCGGCCAGCCTGTCGCAGCTTTGACAAAAGCTCACCGTCAGTCAGGCAGGCAGAGGCGACCTTGTAGCAGACGGGATCGTAGCGCTCCAGGAACTCGACCGAGTTGACATCCCAGGGGGAGGCGAACCAGTCGATGCCCCGATCCTTGCAGTGGGCATCGATCTCGTCGTACTCCGCAACGCCGAACTCCACCTTATAGCGGTAGTCCAGGTAAGAAATGCGGCCCCACGGGGTGTCGCGCATCACGTCGCGCTGATCTGCTGGTACGCAGATCTCCGGGTCGCGCTTCTGGAACTTCACGGCGTCGCAACCCGCCTGCACCGCGTGGTCGATGAGGGCTACGGCGTTGTCTAGATCGCCGTTGTGGTTGATCCCGATCTCAGCGATGACGTACACGGGCAGCGCGCTACCTACGGGTCGGTTGCCGATGTGTGTCGCTGGGTTCGCCATAGCTCACTCCGTGGGGGACTGGCGGAACTCGGATGTACGCCCTGGACGCTACACGCCGGACCCAAGAAGACGACACAGCTTGGTTTCTGCTCTCGCACGGAGTGACCTCAGAAGTAGTCGTCAGTGTTCGAGGATCGCAGGCCCCGCCGCTATCATCGTGCCGCCGGAGTTCGCTGGCGGCAGTTAACCTATGGATTGGAGCTACACCCAGATGGTCGATGTTGTTGTTGCTGGTGCGGGTGGCTTCATCGGGGGCCACCTAGTTGCCGATCTACTTGCTGAGGGTCGTTCGGTGAGGGCCGTTGACGTGAAGTCCCCGAGCGAGTGGCACCAGATCGACGATAGGGCTGAGAACATAATCGCAAACCTCGAGGACCGCCGAGCCTGCTTCGATGTTCTCGAGGGGGCAGGTGAAGTCTACAACCTAGCGGCCGACATGGGGGGTATGGGGTTCATCGAGAACAACAAGGCCCTCTGTATGCTCTCAGTGCTCATCAACACACACCTGCTGATGGCTGCACGCGAACATTTCGTTGAACGCTATTTCTTCTCGTCGTCGGCTTGTGTATACGCCGCAGATCATCAAACGTCCCCCGATGTAGTCGCGCTCCGTGAGGAGGATGCCTACCCTGCCATGCCAGAGGATGGCTATGGCTGGGAAAAGTTGTTCAGCGAGCGCATGTGTAGGCACTTCAGAGAAGATTTTGGGGTAGAGACGCGCGTCGCTCGCTATCACAATGTCTATGGGCCGCACGGCACGTGGACAGGCGGGAGAGAAAAGGCGCCAGCCGCAGTGTGTCGGAAGGTCGCTGAGGCTGTCATCACGAAACGTCCCACGATAGAGATCTGGGGTGACGGCGAACAGACTCGTAGCTTCATGTACATTGACGACTGCATTCGCGGATCTAAGGCCATCATGGCAGCCGACATAGTCGACCCCATCAACCTGGGTAGCTCGGAACTGGTGACCGTTAATCAACTAGTGGATCTCGTCGAATCGATCGCCGGAATAGAGCTCGAGCGCACCTACGACCTCACCGCACCTCAGGGAGTGAGAGGCCGGAATAGCGACAACACTCTAATCCAGAAGGCCTTGGGTTGGGAGCCTTCGATCCCCTTGAGGCGCGGTTTGGAGAGGACCTACGATTGGATCTCCGAACAGGTTCGCGCTTCTCACACTTGATGATCTCGAGATACCGGGGCCGCACGAAAGGTGCCTAGTGATACCCACGGTGTATCTAGCCGGTGACACGTCGGCGCGAAGCAATTGGGGCTGTCGGGCTACTACGGCAGGACTTGCTCTGCTCGTCTCGGAACGCGCAAGAATCGCTGGTCGTCTCGACTTCTCCAGGCTCGCCGACACCCGTACCGCAAAGCGCGTATCCGGCCTGATGCGTAGGCTCGGTGGAGGCTCGACCGGTATGCGCGGCACCACGGCCCGGAACTTGGATAGGCAATTGGAGGTGCTTGAGCACAGGTACGGAGATCTTCTCGATAGCGCCGCCCGGGCTGATGTCGTGATCATCAACGGCGAGGGGGGTCTCCTTGGTCGGAAGGGAGTCGGGCGGCTCACTTTGCTTTACGCCTACGCGCTGTCGGTTCGCGGGTGCGAAGTGGCGCTAGTCAACCACACCGTGGACCTTTGCGACCCTGGCTTACGGGAGCTTGCGGCAATCGTTTACCCGGTACTATCGGACGTCGCCGTACGCGAACGTGCATCTGTCGATGCACTCAAAGGAATACGAAATGATGCGCGGTTGGCTGCCGACGCGGCCTTCGCGATTACTAACGGTCCCATGTCGCCGGGGGGCTACATCTGCATCGGCGGTAGCGCAGCGTACCTCCGGTCCCAGAAGAAGATCCCTCAGCTCATTGAAGACTATACCGAGCTTGCCGAGAGGCTTAGCAAGTACGGGCCGGTAGTGGTGACCGTCGCGAGCTTACCAGATGACCGAGTCTTGCTGCCGGTAGCGCAGCGATTGGATCTGAAGGTATATGGACTAGGAACAGCCACTGAGACGGCCGTCGACGTACTTGGTTCGGCGGCGCTATATGTGGGCGGTCGATGGCACCCCAGTCTGTTGGCTCTCGCCGGCGGCTGTCCGGTCGTCCCTTTCGGATCGAACTCTGGGCACAAGGCCCGAGGCATCGCGCAGATCGCGGGAACTGGAGTACCGGTTATTGCGGCGGACCAGATCGGCTTGCATCTTGATTCCATTGAGCGAAGTGCAGCAGAAATACTTGCTCGCGGCGGTCAAGCTCGAGCGGCCGTCACCGAGAGAGTGGAAGCCTTTATGCAGACGGCCGTCGGTAATGTCGAGGTACTCCGGCGACGAGGCGAACAGTGACCGATCTTGCCGTTGGATCAGGCGGACTCTTAGCGACTCGTATTGAGCTGCCATTCGTCGGCTTGCGTGCCACAGGGACCCTGCTACGGGTTCTTCACAAGAGCAACGTGCCGACTCTGGTCAAGGGCGCTTACACCTATGACCGGCGAGCGAACTGATGACCGTGAACCCGGTGCGGCCGGGGTGGGTTCCAATAACGCGGCGGATTTGCAAACGACCCGTTGGTGGCACGATCGGTTGTCAATGGTGGTAAAGCGGCCACCATTATCGGCTATACGCAAGCGGGCGTCGATCAAGCGCTACTTTTTTACGCGCTACAACAGCCAACCCTGGCGCCGCGAACCGATATCACTCTTTGGCCAACGACCCCTTGCCACGCGGCGACTCAGTCACGTAGCACTATTCGGATACAACGCGGGCGATAAGTTGCTCCCAGTCATGGTGCGGGATCTCATATCCAGCCAGCTGGGCGGCATCGACTGGCAACCGTTTCACGTGCACCGGGCAGTGAACCACAACGTCGTCAGGCGGATCAATAGCACAGAAGGTCTCGTAATCGGAGGCGGAGGCCTCTTTCTGCGGGACACCAACCCTAACGAGATTAGTGGGTGGCAGTGGCCCTGTTCGGTTGAAATGCTTGGAGAAATTGCGGTTCCCATGGTTGTCTTTGCCGCTGGGTATAACCGGTTTCGCGGCCAAGACGACTTCTCGGCGCAGTTCAAGGAAAATCTCGAAGCGGTGGTGGTCAAATCCCTCTATGTGGGAATGCGGAACAGGGGGAGTATCGAGGCGGTCAGAGCCTACCTTCCACCGGATCTGCGGGACCGAGTTCGGTTTCAGCCTTGTCCGACCACGCTGGCGGCCCTGCTGTACCCAACCATCGTGGGTCGAGATGAGTCGATAAGGCGCACAACGAGACCGATTGCGCTGAACTGTGCCTTCGATCGATCGCGACTGCGCTTCGGCGACGCCAGGGAGCAGGTTCTAGACGATGTGGCTCGTGCGATGAAGGTATTGAGTGCTAACGCACCGATCGAGTACTACTCGCATGCGCCCAGGGACGAGGAGATGCTCCCGTATCTTGAGCGACACGGTGTACCGCACCGTGTGCGTAGGCTCTATGACTGTTCCGTCGTCGAGATCATCGCGGCGTACGCCGCGGTCCAAACAGCTATCGGTATGCGAGGACACGCTCAGATGATCCCCTTTGGGTGCCGTCGACCCGTTGTTTCGCTGGTGAGCCATGACAAGCTTCGCTTCTTTCTCGAAGACGTGGGGCTACTCGACCTGGGGGTCGAAGCTCAGGGCGACGAACTGTCGGAAGTACTTGTAGAAAAGGTTGAAATGACGATTGCGAACGAACGAGCGATATTGGATACGATCGAGCGCTCGCAGGATCGGTTGTGGGATGCCACAAGGAAGAATATCGACGAGTTTCGGGCTGCATTATGAAAGGCGTCATGAGTTCATCCCCTGCCGACATGTCGTCATTGAGAGTTCTGCTTCATGACTTTTCGGGGCATCCGTTCCAGGTCGAACTTGCACGCGAGTTTGGGCGTCGTGGCGCCCGCATACTGGCGGTAAATTGTGGCTCGATTGTTACACCCAAGGGGGCCACCAATCGGCGTCCCGATGATCCTCCAACATTTGATACAAGTTCTATTAGTACGCGGCGTCCGTTCGCGAAGTACAATCTAGTAAAACGGATGCTGCAGGAGCTGGAGTACGGCCTACGGCTAGCGCGGCTGGCGCTGAGATTTCGGCCAGATGTGTTGATCTCATCAAACGAACCCCCGTTGGTCCGCGCTATCGTTGCCCTTCTGTGCGCGACCGGCTTACGTCGATGTGCGTCAGTACTTTGGCTTCAAGATGTCTATGGCACGGCTGGGGCCGACTTGTTCGGCGCGATTGTGGGACGCTTCGTAGATGCTCTGGAGTGTTGGTCCTTGCGCCGTTCAGGAGCGGTTGTGGTGATCAGTGCTGACTTTGTCAAGCGAGTGGCGATTGCCGGTGTGGCAAATGATCGAGTTAGTGTGGTGGAGAATTGGGCCCCGTTGAACGAGATTGTTCCTCGCGGAAAGGACTCCCCGTGGGCTCAATCGCATGGGCTGACGGACCGCTTTGTCTTTTTGTATTCAGGTACCCTTGGCAGGAAGCACGACGTGGCTCCTCTTCTGGAACTTTGCCGGAGTTTTGAAGACGATCCTGAGGTCGTCGTGCTCGTAGTGTCAGAGGGCGAAGGCGCAGCGACACTTGCAGAGGTCGCGGCTCGTGAGAATATCAAGAACCTCCGTCAGTTGCCGTTTCAGCCATATGACCAGTTGTCTGATGTTCTCGGTGCCGCGGACGTCGTTCTCGCATTTCTGCGGCCGGAGGCGGCTGCGTACTCGGTCCCGTCGAAGATTCTGTCATATATGTCAGCGGGAGCGTGCATCCTCGCGGCTATTCCCGAGGACAATGCCGCGAGTCGCCTACTTGAACGCAGGGCGGCGGGCGTCGTGATCCGCGAACAGGATTGGCGCTCTTTGGCAGAGGCCGCTCGAGCTCTGCGTAGCAACGCCGATCTTCGACGACGCCTTCGTTGTCAGAGCAGGGTAGCCGCTGAGCTGGAGTTCGACGTTCGGGAGAAGGCCGATGAGTTCGTTCGCGCCATCACAACGGCAAGGACGCGCGTGCCGGGTCGTCGTTCGGCGCGCTAGGTCGAGTCCGAAGGCAGGAAGAGGAGGGCGTTGGGACCGTCAAAGGCCAACCTCGTCGCTTATTAGACATGCATGGCTGCGCTGATGATTTCCAAACCTTGACTGGCCATGGGCCTCATCTATGCTGTGAGACACACCACACCCCCTAGCTGGCAGCACCCGTCAAACGGACTTAGTGGCCGGAACCCCACCGAGAGAGCACCTGTGAACCGATCTAAGTCGCTCGCCCGTCGCCTGAAGCGGGTGACGGACATCGTTCTTGCGGGTTTCGGTCTGGTTCTCACGGCGCCTGTGCTAGCGCTTATCGCTGCTTGTATTCTCGTGACCTCTGGACGGCCCGTTCTCTTTCGACAGGAGCGCGTCGGCCAAGGAGGTCGGCCATTCGTGATGCTTAAGTTCCGTACCATGGTCCCTGGGGCGGAGCAGCAGATCGCTGCTTACCAGGAGCGCAACCAGCGAGATGGGCCGCTCTTCAAGATGCAGAACGATCCTCGGGTGACGCCCATCGGCCGCTTCTTGAGGTCGACGAGTCTGGATGAGCTACCGCAGCTTTGGAATGTGCTCGTCGGAGATATGAGCATGGTGGGCCCACGGCCGGCGCTCTTTACTGAGCGAGCAAAGTTTCCGCCGGAGCTGCTCATGCGCGAGACCGTCCCGCAGGGGATCACCGGGCTTTGGCAGCTCGAAGGCAGAGGTGAGGCGGCGTTCGATCGCTACCGTCAACTGGACCTGCAGTACGTTCGAGAATGGCGGCTAAGTCGTGATCTCTGGATTCTCGTGCGGACGCCAACGGCTTTGATAAGACATGCGTTCCGTGAGCGTGGGGCTCGGCGAATCTCACGGAGTACTCATAGGGTGATCGACGGTGGCTCGGGCGCAACGCGTCGAACGATTGGAACGACCGAACGTGGGGGAAGTGTTGTCGTGCCATACAAAGACTCGGAAGCTGACAGACATGATCATCCGATGGAGGACCCTCGGCGTCATTGTCCTGTATCCCCGGTCGTTTCGGCGCGCGACGAGACGAGGCATTGAATCGCTCTGTTCGTCCCCTGCTCGATCGGCCAGTCTTCATCGTTGGAGCTCCAAGATCTGGCACTTCAGTTCTCGGGCGGGTTCTCGGTGAGCATCCGGATCTCAGCTACCTGAACGAGCCTCGTCTGATCTGGGAACGCCTATCTCCTCGTAGCGACTACCTGCCGCCGGGCCCCAATCAAGCCGAAGCAATTGAGGACGCCGCTCGCCGTTTGGCCCGGTCAGTTGGTGGCCAAAGTGGGTTACGACTTCTGGAGAAGAGTCCGGGAAACAGCCTTCGGATCCCGATCCTCAATCGCATGGCGCCCGACTGCCTGATCATCCATATCTATCGTGACCCCCTTAGCGCCGTGAGTTCAGCGGCTGCGCGGTGGGAGCATCGCTCTGACGCAGTATCAGGTCCGAGTATCAGACGCCAGATCGCGTCAATTCGCGACGCAGACGATCTATTTGTGCTTGCCCGGCTCGGAATGCGACGGATCGGGCGGAAGGCCATGAAAGTACCAGGGACTTGGGGTCCTCAGTACCCAGGCCTGGCTGAGGCGGCTAGGGGCTTGGGTGTTGTCGACGCAGCTGCCCTCCAGTGGACGGCATGCGTTGGCCAGGCGGTTGTTCGGGGTCGTGAGCTCGGCCCAGATCGATACGTGGAGATCGAGCTAGAACGGTTCGACTCAACGACAGTTCGATCGCTACTGGAATGGCTCGATCTGCCACCGGCCGACGAGGTCTTCACCCATCTTCGTCATACCTGGGGGATGGATGATTCCAGGATCCGTCGACGGGACCTCAACGATCTAGAGCGAGAGGCCATTATTGCGTGGACGGCACCCGGGGTGGCGCTGTTCACGTCCGATGACAGCTTTCGGCTTACGGATTGATCACTTGCTGAATTCAACACCGCGAGATCGACGAACGGATCGCAAGATTCGGAAGACGCGCATTGTCGTCGCCGGACACCTCGGGGGAGGAAATCTGGGTGACGAACTCATGTTGGTGAATCTCATTGGTGAACTTGAACCAGCGGTTTACGCGGGCGCTCTGGAAGTCAAGGTGCTTACCAAGGACGGTGCGTTGCTTCCTGAGCTCTCACGGAGGTGTGCGATCGAGGCGGTAAGCGGTGGTCGGGATATCCTTCGCTCGGCCGTCGCCGCTGACCACCTTGTGATCTGCGGCGGAACCCACGCCCACGACTCCTTTGCGGGTCGCCGTCTGGCGTATCAGTACGCTTCCATGGGCAAGCATGCACTCATCGCAGCCACCACTCGAGCAGGCGGCGGCTGCGTTCACTGGGTCGGAGTCGGATATGGTCCGTTCGCGCGTCCTATCTCTCGTGTGCTGGCTCGCTTGACCAGTCTGCCGGTGTCATCCGTCACGGCTCGTGACAGCGCTTCCCTTCGGGAGTTGGCCGCCTTGGTGCATGTGTCGCCGATGCTGGGTGCGGACTTAGCAATCCCTCGAGCGGACTTGGAGTCGGGTCAGTCGTGGCTGCGACTAGCTTCGTTCAACCCCCCGGAGACTGACTCCGTGGTGATCGCTCCCACAAAGCTGCTTGCACCGGGGACGGCCGGTCACACAGTTGCCGTCGGCCTCGCGGCGCACGTTGTCAAGAATCTATTGAAACGAGGCGACGCCGCGCCGGTGCTTTATGCGCAGAAGTGTCGGGGAGCAGAGAGCGACGAGGCGATAGTCGGGGATGTCTTTTCGTGCCTGACACGTTCCGAAGCGGTCCGGACCGCGCGTGCGTCCTTCGCTGATGGCCTCGGTCGATCAGTCGAATTGTTTACTTCAGCCAAACTATGTGTCGTCTCAAGGTTCCACGGCTTGCTCCTCGCGGCTGTCCTGGGGAAGCCGACTGTAGTGACCCCCTATCACCCAAAGGTCTGGGCGCTATGCAAAGAGCTGGGGATTGCGGAGCGAGCAATTGTTGATCCGACCTCAAGCAGCGCAGCTGCAGTACTGCGCGATCGGGTAAACGAGGCATGTGCTGAACCGTCAGAGTTCATTGCCCCGGATCCGCTAGGTCGATTCCAGGAACGCAGAGACCTGACGACGCGCTCATTACGCGCGGCGCTGAGCGCTGAGGATGTACGAATATGAGGCGGATTGGGGTGCTACTTCATCCGGCGGAACTCGGGGGATTGCACAATCTTTTCGCCGAATTGCATTATCCACTGCGGGAGTACGGATTGGAGACGGTAGCGCTACTCCCAGATGGCGTAACCGAACCGGTCGTAGCGGAGTTCTCGAGGCTGCGGGTTCCGTTCGTCCGGGCTGGCTACCAGCGGATACGCAAGGACCCCTGGGCGATCGCTCACTCTGCTCGGACGCTGTGGCGGGACATCCAGCGGCTGGCTGCGGTGGTCTTCAAGCAGTCCATCGATGTGCTGCAGGTGCATGGGCTCGTGCAACCGCATGCATGGTTTGCAGCAAGGAGCACTGGTACGCCCGTGGTGCTCTCGCTGAATAGCGACTTCACCCCGAGACCTTTGCGCTGGGCGGCAGTGGGCTTGGCGCTTCGAGCGAGCGCTATATTGGCCGAGGGCGAGGGTGTAGTACGAGCCCATTGGGGCCTCAGATGGCTGGGTGAACGGGTCCAGGTCTTCTACCCTCCTGCTGATAGGCGTCGATTCTATCCAGATGATGTCGAGCGAAAGTTCTGGCGTGCACGTCTCGGAGTGGGGCCGGAGGAGGTATTGGTGGGGACGGCCGGAAACCGCGGACGCCAGAAGGCCCACGAGCACATGGTGACTCTTGCCATCCGCATGTGCGCACGACCCGGTCTCCGTTGGTCGATTGCCGGCCGCGAGGTGGCATCCAATCGCGCCTACTACGAAGAAGAGGTGCTCGGTCCGCTTGAGCGAGCGGGACTCTTGGGGACCACATTCGACCTAATTGAGCTGCCGTCTACCGACATGAATGGATACTACAACGCGTTGGATGTCTTCGTGCTTACATCGAGAGCCGAGGGCGTTGCTACCTCGACCATCGAAGCAATGGCGTGCGGGCGGCCCGTGGTCGCGTTCGATGTGGGCTCAGTGCGAGACGTGGTAGCCGGTGGGGCAGGCAAGGTTGTTCCCTATGGCGACCTCGACGCCTTTGAGGAGGCACTAGTGGCAGTTCTCGACGATAAGGCCGGCCGTCGTCGCGCTGGCGCGAAAGCGCTTTCGAACGCGCATGATCAACTTACACTCGACCGGTCTGTTGCTGTCCACAGGCAAGCGTATGAGCGGGCGCTCGGGCCATGACGGACACTGTTAGCGACATGACGAACGACGATTTAGCCGCTCTGGACTTTGTCATCCTTGGCGCACAGAAGTCCGCGTCCACGGCCCTGCATCGACTCCTACGCCAGCATCCTGATATTTACCTACCCCGACATGAAACACCTAGCTTTGAGGACCCCGTGTATCTGGCGGACGGCCTGCGCCGGGTAACGCGTGTTGTTGCCTCGGCCGCATCTTGGCAGCGAGTAGGAATCCGACGACCGGATTTGTTGGGTCGCCCCGAGGTCCCCGTGCGACTTCGGGTGCACGCCCCTCACGCGCTGCTGATAGTGATTCTGCGGGACCCAGTCCGGCGGGCCATCTCTGCGTACTACTGGTACATGGCACATGGACTGTTGCCTCTCGCGCCCATCGACGAGGGGATGCGGACCCTTCTCAAGGGTCACACACTCGCTGACTATCCGCGGAGTGGAGAGGTCCTCGGCTATGGGCTCTACGCTAAACACCTCGATAGCTACAGGGCCCTCTTTCCACGGGAGCAGCTGTTGGTGCTGGCCGCCGGAACGCTGGAACAGATGGCCCGGCACGCGGAGGTCTTTCTCGGTGTTTCGCAAATCTCCGAACTCAGGAAACCGACGCGGGCTAACGAGGGGACGTACAACTTTGGCCGGATCCGATTGATACGTGCGGCCCAACGACTGCCGACGCGGAGATCACGACGTGCCGCGGTGGCTCTTGCCAAGCGCATTGGATTCGTGCTGCGGAAGGGTCGCGAAGGCACCCCAGGCGCACTGCCCGAGACGCTCAACTTGCTATACAAGTACTATGCCGCCGACCGTGCACGGTTGGTCCGCCTGTCCTCCGGAGAGCACGTGACATGGGTGGGCGAGCCAGCGTGGTTGTCATGATTGCCAGGTTCCTTGCGACGTCCCAAGACTAGGTGAAGGCAGATGGTTACTCCGGCCAACGACTACTACGGCCACCGAAAGATTCTTACTTCGTATATGGGCGTACCAGACGACACACCCTTCGGCGGTATTCTGCAGCACGGGTGGCAACTGGGACCGTGGTTATCCTCGGTACGCCCCTGGCCGCAGTTCGTCTGGGGCGCGCGCGATGTCTCATCAATTCAGACGTCGATACTGCGCCGTGCGGTTTGCGGCGTCGTGGGAGCCCCCTTCCTCTACCACCCGCGAGTACAGACCGGGATGCCGTCCGAGCGCACCGATCATCTTCTGGCAATGCCTTACCACGGTCACGGGGTGGACCTCGACGGCGCACATCGCCACTACTCAGGCTTTCTGGAGAGTCTCCGCTCCGACTACAATGGAATCACAGTATGCTTGCATCCGCTCGATTTTGCGTCCGAAGTTCGCAATCTGTACTCAAGCAGAGGGTTCGTGACTGTCACCAACGGCAGCCGATTGGCTCCGTCATTTCTAGACAACCTTTTAGACTTGCTGCAGACACACGGAGCGATGACAACGAATCGAGCAGCGACCGGTCTCTTCTACGCGGCACTGTTGGGGCGTCGGGTATTTGTGAATGGCCCATTTCCCCGGTCGGCTAGTCGCGTGATGAAGGGCATGACCTATGAGGATCAGTTCAAACTATACGGTCGAGAGTTCCCAGGTCTCGCGGATGGGATCGAGGGCGCCGAGGCGACTCGGCTCGGCGCGTACGAATTGGGCGCCGAGTTTGTGCAGCCACCTAACGCGCTCGCGGCGCTCTTGCTTGTAGAGAGGCCTGTGCGGTGGATAGTCAGAGGCATTGCTACAACGAACACCGTCCGTCGGCGTCTAAAGCGCTCGAAGATTGGACCAAAACCCGAGGCATTAGGTAAGAGGGGTGAGAGGGTGCACACCTTAAGGACCTTCGGCTCTGGTGTCAGCTCCGAAGGGCCGACTCTCTTTTGATTAGTCCAAGTATGTTCCCCTCTGCGAACTCAAGACCCAGTAGAGCTGCCGACACACTCACCGCGGACGAGACCGACGGCACTCGCGCGACTGCACGGAGATGGAGCCGCTACCAGGCGCTCTCATTTCTGTTGCTAATGGCCACACTGCCACTGCAATGGCAGGTACTGGCTGGGTCGGGAATTGGGGAACTGAAGTGGTTTCACCTAGCCGCGGCACTGTTTGGGGTTACGGTAATCTCGGCTGGTCTCGTGCGCCTTACATGGCGGCTGCTCTGGTCAAGGTGTCGCCCATTTATAGCCCCCGCTCTCTACTGGTTCGGCGCCATCAGCATGGCGGCGATTTTCGGCAAAGGTTCCGAGGCGGCTGTGTCGCGGCAACTAATCTATGCCAGTGTCGGGCTGATCGTAGCGATCTACTTTGCCTTCATACTCCAGAATGTCCGTCACAGAGCGTGGCGATATCTGTGGCTGGCCGGCCCGGTCGCGGTCACAGTGTTTGTGATCGTATTTGAGTTCGATGCCCGTGCTGTAGGCGTCAATACAGTGGAAGTGATCTATAGCGCGGTCTCTGCTGGTGATCCAGGCTTGATCCAAACCCATCTTTTTCGCTCTGTGTTCGTAAGGAGCAACCTTGATAACGAGCTGGTGGCCTTCGCAGCAAATCTTCGACATGAGATCTTCACATCACTGATTTTAGCTGGCGGGGTAAGTGTTCTGTCAGCGGCGATAGCCCCCCCTCGACGATGGCGCCGGTGGTGCATTTGGGTAGCACTGGCGGCGATTGTTGCTCTTGTTGTACTTTCGACTAGTCGCGCGGCGATCGTAATTCTTCTCTTAGGAATGAGTCCACTCGTCCTCCGAGCGGTGATCAATCGTGCAAGTAGTCTCTCGACTACTGTAGGGGTTATCGCCGGTCTATTTGCTGCAGCGATGCTTGCAGCGGCTGGAACATTGACATTTGTGTGGAGCCGTTTCACAGAGCAAACAGTCTCGTATGCCGGGCGTTCGGATAGTCTTTCGCGATCCGTGGATCTCATCTTAGAGTCGCCAGTATTCGGCCCTTCGAGCGTAGAGACAGGATCGGCTCACAACTTTTTGTTGGATTCCTGGATCCTGGGAGGAGTTGTCGCTGGAATCGCAGCCGTTGTGATGCTGACTGCTCTGGGTGTAAGTCTCTTTCGCATGGGTTGGTCTATCGTCACTTGTCGGCGCTTGGATTGGGTGGCCCTTGCTTTGTTCGGGATGGGCTGCATTCCCTTCGTTCGGTTTCTGACCGCCGGTGGGGGTGCGCTTCACCTCTCTGGTTGGATGGCGCTGGGGCTCTACGGCGGCGCACTGACGGCATTGCGGCGGCACAGTGGCGAGAAGGATCGATTGGCCTTCCGCTCCCGGGAGGGCCTAGGACAGTATCGTTTAGATGCCCCTTCTAGGGCGGCAACGCTGTATGGGTCGCAAGGTCTGGACGGTCGTGGTTAACCTACCGAGATGAGAGAAGCCTTTGCGCGCGCCGTTCTTCAGGGCCTGTTGGCATCGGGCCGTATTTCACGGTCAGATCGAGTGTTGGTTGTGTGTGCTGGCTATGCCGATGCGCGACTGTTAAGAAGCCTCGGCTTTACGCGTGGGAAGTGCGTCACTCTTGATTTAAACTCAGTCGAGCGGGAAGGCGATACCAGCAGCCCTTTTGTGTGGTGTCAAGCTGATGCCCATAGTTTGCCGTTCGACGATGGAGAGTTCGCGTTTTCATGGGTAGCCGACGGACTCCACCACTGCCATTCGCCGCATAGAGTTGTCACCGAGATGGCCCGGGTAAGCCGGAATGGTCTTTTGGTAATGGAGAGTCGCGATTCGGTTCTTGTGAGAATCGCTTGCCGGCTTGGGTTGGCAGCCGAGTATGAGGCCAATGGCCGACTTTTATCGACGCGCTCCATGGGCGGCGTCGACTTTGGTTCGGTACCGAACTTCATTTATAGGTGGACGGAGTACGAGTTTGAGAAGGTCCTGTCGTGTTTCGATCCGGCGCGACGATGGGACTACGAGTACTATTATGAGTTCAATGTTCCGCGGCGTTTACCTACACCCACGAGGGCGTTTGCTGAGATTGTCGGAAGGGTTGCGACGCAACTTATGCCGCGGCAGGCAAACACGTTCGCGATGGCGGCATTTCGAGGAGGAGTAAAGCGCTACTTGGAAGGAGTGCCGTCCGGCGGATATCGGCTTCGGCAGGCGCTAGTCAGCAGGGCGGACGTTGATCGGGCCGTCCGAGCAGAGAAGTCGCAGCGCATCGGGCGAAGGGTCCGCTCGGGGAGCAAGGGAGAGGACGACGGCGAGTACTCCTAATGCGTCTGGTGGGGCCCGCCGCGTGGCGCCTACGTCCGCAGATACTCGCCGTATGTCGTCACCACGTCGGGGCATCACGCTCGTACGCTTCTCTCACCAACCTTTGGGCTCGTCGGGCCATGGAGAATCCTGGCATGGTGATTCTTGGCGGAGTCTGCGGATGTAGAGGTTCGCCAAAGTGCGGAACTGCTGCTGTGTAGGGGTGTTCCGCCGACATCGTCGACCGTCCGTGCAAGCTCGATACCTTGCCGGGCGTGACGGAGAAGGCTCGAGCATCCAGCGGCCCAGACGGACCCCTCATGGCTGAGGCGCGACGTCTCGTTGACCAGGCATGCAAGATCACGGTGCTCACGGGGGCCGGGATCTCGACCGACAGCGGGATCCCCGACTTCCGGGGGCCCAACGGGGTGTGGACCAAGGACCCGGAGGCCGAGAAGACCTCCGACATCGCCTACTACACCACCGATCCTGCCGTGAGGGCTAGGGCGTGGCAGGGCCGGGTGGCCTGGTTCGACGCGGAGCCCCAGCCCAACGACGGCCATCGTGCGCTCGTGGCGTTGCAACGGCGCGGGACGCTGCACACCGTGGTGACCCAGAACATCGACGGGCTCCACCAGGCTGCCGGCATCGACCCTGCGTCGGTGGTGGAGGTCCACGGCGCCCTGCGAGACGTCGTGTGCCTGGCCTGCGGCGAGCGCACTCCGGCAGGGCCCACCCTCGATCGGGTGAGGGCCGGCGAGGCCGACCCCGAGTGCCTCACCTGCGGGGGGATGCTGAAGTCGGCCACCATCTCGTTCGGCCAGGCCCTGGTGCCCCACGACTGGGCACGAGCCGAGCGGGCAGCCCTGGAGTGCGACCTGATGCTGGCCGTGGGCTCGACGCTCTCGGTGTACCCCGCCGCCGGCCTGGTGCACCTGGCTGCCGCCGAAGGGGCGCCGGTGGTGATCGTGAACGGGGAGCCCACCGAGCTCGACCACCTTGCCACCGTGGCCATCCACGGCCCCATCACCGGCTCGTTGCAGGCCCTCCTCGGCTGATCGCGTTCAGCGAGCTCGATACCAGGTCGACGACTCAGATCAGCTCGCTCGCCGTCGAGGTGCACGGCGGCTTCCGCAGCCAGCAGCGTGGATGCTCGGCACGGCCATCTCGGTCGCCGTCCTGATCGTCGCCCTCCGCCCCTTGGCCGAGCTCGTCCCAGAGGAGAGGCAGGCCTTCGGCTGGTGACCTCGCCCACGGGTTGGGGAGCGTCGATAGCATCGGGCGGCGTGACACCCTCGCCCCCGCCTTGGACGTCCGAAGCCGACGCCGAGGAGGCGCTGGCGATCGTGCGGGCGATGGCCACCGTGGCGGGCGACGGCGGGGCAACGCCGTTGTCGGTGATGGACCGGCGGGGGATCGACACGGCCTGGGCGCTCGTGTTCGGCCGCACCCCTCCCGAGGGCGACGCCGCCTTCGAGCCCATCGAGCCGGCCGAGCTGGCCTCGAAGGTGAAGGGCCGCGACCTGCGGCTCACCGCCGTGCGGCTGATGGCCGTGATGGCCTTCGTGGACGGCATCGTGGAGCAGGCCAAGCTCCAGCAGGTGGTGTCGATCGCATCGGCCCTCGAGGTGGACCAGGCCTTCGTGCAGGCCATCGCCCACATGGCGGCCGACGACGTGCACTGGGCGGGCATGGACATGCTGCACCACAACGTGGCCAGCATCCCCGGGATGTCGTGGAACCCCGAAGACCCCGTGAGCGCGTTCCTCCCGTTCCGGGACGGCCACGGCGACCCGGCCCTGGCCGAGCGCTACCACGCCCTGGCCCACCAGCCGGCGGGCACGCTCGGCAACGCCTTCTACCACCACTACCACGACAACCACTTCGCCTTCCCCGGCGAGGAGTGGGGCGTGGTCGAGGCGTGGGGCACCCCGCACGACTGCCTACACCTCCTCTCGGGCTACAGCACCAGCGCGCAGGGCGAGCTGCTGGTGGCGGTGTTCAACGGCGCCAGCCTCTCGAAGCCGGGCGACCCCTTCGAGAGCCACGTGCTGCCGGTGATCCTCACCTACCACCTGGGGATCGAGCTGAACAAGGGGATAAACAAGGGCGATCGGGAGCGGATGGACAAGGACCCGTCGTGGCGTGACAACTTCGAGGGCAACGTGCACCTGGGCCTCGATCCCGCGAAGGTCTGGGTGTCGTGGGCCCGAGGGAAGGCCATGAGCACCGACCTGTTCTCGGGCACCTGGGACTTCTGGGACCACGTGGGCGACGACCTCGGCGAGCTGCGCGCCCGATACGGCGTGGATCCTCTGGATCCGGCCTTCGCCGCGGTGGAGGACGCCCAGGTCGACCGGAACGACTTCGCCCGCCCCGGCAAGCCCCTGCCCCAGCTCAGCGGCGTGGGCATAGCCGAGCGCCCCACCACCTGAGCTGCCCTCGTCCTGCACCTGCACCTCGCTCGGGGAAGGGGGCAATACTTCGGTGGCATGGCCACCATCCAGGTGAAGACCACGATCCGAGCTCCGGTGGAGCGGGTGTGGGCGCACCTGGAGGACGTCGGCTCGCACGTGGAGTGGATGGCCGAGGCCGTGTCGATACGTTTCCTGAGCCCTCAGCGCCAGGGCGTGGGCACCACCTTCGACTGCGACACCAGGTTGGGCCCCCTTCGCACGGTTGACCGGATGACCATCACGGAGTGGGTGCCTCCCGGGGTCATGGGCGTGAGCCACACCGGGGCGGTGACCGGGGTCGGGAGGTTCACGCTCACCTCGCTGGCCGCAGGGCGGAGCCTCCTGGTGTGGACCGAGGAGCTCACCTTCCCCTGGCAGCTCGGTGGCCCGCCGGGCGCGGCGATGGGGGCCTTGGCCCTTCGGCTGGTGTGGCGGCGCAACCTGGCCCGCCTGCGCCGCTTGGTGGAGGCGGGGGCCTAGGAGCGGCCAGCTCCGCATCGGAGACGATCCCCGCGACCTCGGTGGGGATGGCGCCGGACGATCTCCCTCCGTTGGTCCACCTAGAGCCGACCTCGGACCAGGGACGGGGGCAGTGGGTCAGAAGACGCTGTAGCCCTCGGGGAGGGGGCGGCGCCCGGTGAGGCTCCACAGCACGGCATCGGCATCGGCCTGGTGGCCCTGGGCGGCGAGGGCCACCGAGAACAGCAGGCTCAGCTCGGTGGCGGCTCGGTCGGGCCGAGGCTCGATGCCAGTGGCCGCCTCGAGGTCGAGCCGGTGCACGGTGAGCTCGTAGACGCGGCTCGGCAGGTAGTCGATGAGGCGCATGGCGCCGCCCGGCGTGACCACCACGGCGTCGTCGCGGGCGGCATCGACTGCCTCGAGGGTGTCGGTGACGAGCTGGGCCACGGCGGATGCGGGGTCGTCGCCCAGCGACCGGGCAGCCCTGCGCCCTCGCTCGGCGATCTGGGCGTGGTCGACCAGGGGGGCCAGCCGGGTGAAGTAGTCGGTGGGCCCCTCGAGCACCTCGGTGCCCTCGGGCGCTCCCTCTTGCAGGTAGAAGGTGACGGTGGTGAGCGCCCGGCCGGTGTGGCCCACCAGCTCTCGCACCGTCCACTCGCCCAGGCCCGGCTCGTCCCACAGCTGGTCGGGCACGGCGGCCACCGCTGCGGCGAAGGCCTTGGCCGACGATGCGAACGCCCCCCTGGTGAACGACGGTTCCAAGCTCCACCCTGCTGACATGTTCGGACCCTACGCCAGGCCCAAGGCGCGCACCCGGGTGGTTTAGGCGGGCGGGAGGGCCGTGCGCTCGGGCGGACGGTGGGCCCGTTCGGCCCCGAGCCGGGGTCGCCTGCCACGACCGGCTGGCACCGGAGGCGAGAGGGTGCCGGGAGGGTTCCCCTACCCTGGCGGGTGATGCGCTACTTCACCGTGGAAGAGGCCCGAGCTGCGCTGCCAGAGCTGCTGGAGGTGGCCGAGGAGGTCATAGGGCTGCGCGCCGAGCTGGTGGAGGCGGGCAGGGCTCACAACGCAGGCGCCCCCGTGATGGCACTGGCCGACCTGAAGGCCATGGAGGCCCGCATGGGCGAGCTGATCGACGGGCTCACCGAGAGGGGCCTGGAGGTGAAGGGCTTCGCACCCCTGCTGGTGGACTTCCCGGCTCTCGTGGGAGGCCAGGAGGTGCTGCTGTGCTGGCTGGAGGGCGACACCTCCCTCGATTGGTACCACGACGCCGAGCTGGGCTTCGCAGGCCGCCGGCGCCTCTCCGATCTGGAAGACTGACCCGCCATGACGGGGACATCTTCCAGCAAGCGGGCCCTGGCGCCCGTGCTCGTGATCGTCGCGGCACTGGCGCTCGGCACCGGGCTGGCGGTGGGCTGCGTGAGCGCCGACACGTCCTCGAAGGACGATGCTTCGGGGGCCCCCACCACCACGCTCTCGGAGCCGCCGAACCTGGTGGGCACCTGGACGGGCGACTACTCCTACCCGTTCGCCGGTCCCGACGGATCGCCCGTCGCCGTGCCCGCCCACGAGCGGCTCACGATCGACCACCAAGAGGGTGGCCTGGTGTGGGGACACGACGAGTTCGTGGACCGAGGCCAGGTGATCCGCATACCGGTGCGGGGAACGGTGGACGTGCACGGCGTGCTCGTGCTGGCCGAGGAGAGCGGCTGGTTCCGCGGCGAGCTGCAGCCCGACGGATCGATGCTGGTGCGCTTCGCTCGCACCGACGACCAGTTCACCGCCTTCTCCACGGTGCTCACCCGCTCCTAGGGCACCAGGCCGGCGCCCCCGGTCCCTGGGGCAAGCGTCGGGGAAGCTTCAGCCGCCCCTCGTGCAGCCGGCCCCGGGCGTGGGGCTCGACCGGCCTCGGATGCCTCCACGGCGCCTCTCGCCCGTGCCCACCACCACCAGGTCGAGGCCCAGGGCCCGAAGGACGTCTATGGCCTTGTCGAGCCGGACGCTCGGCTTCCCGGTCTCGAGCATGTGCACGAACCGCACCGAGCACCCGGCTCGCTCGGCGAGCGCACGTTGGTTCATGCCGAGCTCTCGCCGTCGTTCCCTCACCGTCGCCGGCATCACCGCAACAGGGGCGCCGCCGGTGTGTGAACGTGCACGACCGTGCTCAGATGGGCGATTTTGACGTGACGACATCGAACCAACATAGCGAATGGCACGACCGTGCACATGGCAACGGATTCGGCAGATCTGGGAACGCAGAGAAAGGCCATTTCTGCACGGCCATGAGATTTGACGCGCACAGGGTTTCGCCCGCGTCAAAATTCGATGGTCCGGCATGATCGTGCATCTTTGACGCGGGGCAGTGCTGGGATTCTGATGATGCTCAGCAGGGTTATCCCACTCGTGCACTTTTGACGCGGTTTGACGCGTCACCCCTGGGTTTGATCACGAAGTGGTGATTTCGCGTCAAAAGTGGACTGATCGGGTCACCCAGACGTCACCCGGGTGAGCTGGAGCGCCGAACGGGGGACGGGGCCGGAGGGGACGGGCGCGCCGACAGCAGCGTTCGGAGCTGATCCTCGCCTGGAGCCCGGGTGGGGGCCGGATGCGCCTAGGTGGAGCTAGCGGCTGGCGAGCAGCTCGGCCACGAGGAAGCCGAGGTCGAGCGACTGGCGAGCGTTGAGCCGGGGGTCGCAACTCGTGAAGTAGGCATCGGGCAGGTCGCCGTGGTCGATGTCGTCGGAGCCGCCGAGGCACTCGGTGACGTTGTCGCCCGTGAGCTCGAGGTGCAGGCCCCCAGGCCAGGTGCCGAGCGAGCGGTGCACCCCGAAGTAGTGCTCGATCTCGGTGAGGATGGTGTCGAACCGGCGGGTCTTGAGGCCGCCGTCGCTGGTGAAGGTGTTGGCGTGCATGGGATCGCACATCCACAGCACGGGGTGGCCCGCTTCGCGCACGGCCTCGATGAGGGGAGGTAGGGCGTCGGTGACGCGGTCGGCCCCCATGCGGCTGATGAGCGTCAGCCGCCCCGCCTGGCGGTCGGGGTCGAGCGTGTCGCACAGCCACAGCAGGTCGTCCACCGAGGTGGCCGGGTCGACCTTGCAGCCCACCGGGTTGTGGACCCCACGGAGGAACTCCACGTGGGCGCTGCCCCGGGCCTTGGTGCGAGCACCGATCCAGAGCATGTGCGCCGAGCAGTCGTACCACTCGTCGTCGGCGGTGGAGTCCTGGCGGGCGAGCGCCTGCTCGTACTCCAAGACCAGCGCCTCGTGGCTGGTGAAGAAGTCGACCTGGTGCAGGCTGGGCCCGTCGACCTGGATGACCTTGAGGAAGCGCAGGGCGGTGTCGATGTTGTTGGCGATGGTCTCGTAGCGGCGGCCCTCGCGGCTCGACTCCACGAACTCCATGTTCCACTTGTGCACGGCGGCCAGGTCGGCGAACCCGCCCTGGGTGAAGCCACGGAGCAGGTTGAGGGTGATGGCGGCCTGCTCGTACGCCTGCAGGATGCGCTGGGGATCGGCGGCCCGGGCCTCGGGGGTGGGCGCCACGCCGTTCACCATGTCGCCCCGGTAGGAGGGGAGCACCACGCCGTCGACCGTCTCGGTGGGCGAAGAGCGAGGCTTGGCGTACTGGCCGGCCACCCGGCCGATCTTCACCACGGGCACGCCGGCCGAGTACGTGAGCACCACGGCCAGCTGGAGGATGGTCTTGAGGCCGTCCCGCACGCGGTCGGCCGAGAAGCCCTCGAAGCTCTCTGCGCAGTCGCCCGCCTGCAGCACGAAGGCCTCGCCGGCGGCAGCCTTGGCCAGCTCGGCACGAAGCACCCTGGCCTCACCCGCGTAGATGAGCGGGAGCCGGGTGGCTAGCTCCTTGGACACCTCTTCCAGGTGGTCCTCCGGCCAGTCGGGCCGCTGGTCCACCGTGAAGCTGCGCCAGGACGAAGGCGTCCATTCAGCGACTGCCATGGGTCTTCAATGCTAACCCGCTCTCCGGGCGGCCCATCAGCGGGTTGCGGGCCCCCTCGCCGGTCCCGCGGGATCGCTCCGGTGGCCGGGGCCCTGCGGTTGCAAGGGGCCTGCCCGGCCTGGGGGGCCGGTACTCTTCGGGCATGAGCCCTGACGGACCCCTCCGCGTCGGCCTGGTGGGCAGCGACGGCCGAACAGACGCGCTCGCCGAGCACTGCACCCGCAGCGGATCGGGGGCCAGCCTGTGGGCGCTTTCGGGCTTCGCCACCCCCGGGCTCGCTACCAAGTGCGGGGTCGAGGGGTTCTCGATCGTGGATGACCCGGGTGATCCGAGGGTGATCGAGCGCTGGGCGGCCGAGGTGGAGCCATCGCTGGTGATCGTGGGACCCGAGGATCCCCTCGCTCGCGGGGCGGTGGACGCCCTGACCGCGGCCGGTGTCGACTGCTTCGGCCCCGTCGCCGCACTGGCTCGCATAGAGGCGAGCAAGGCATGGGCCCGCCAGCTGGTGGACAAGTACGTGGTCGCCGGCCAGGGGATCGAGGCGAACCCCGAGTACAGGATCTTCGAGACCACGGAGGGCTTGGAGGAGCACCTGCGGAGCCGGGAGACCTTCGTCGTCAAACCCGATGGGCTCACTGGCGGGAAGGGAGTTCGTCTGTACCCGGAGCACTTCGAGTCGCTCGACGAGGCCGTCGCCTACGCCGCCAGCTGCATCGATGCCGGCGGCCTGGTGCTCGTGGAGGAGCGCCTGGAGGGCGAGGAGCTGAGCCTGATGACCATCACCGACGGCGAGTCGGTGGTGCACTGCCCGCCCGTGCAAGACCACAAGCGCTCCGAGGCGGGCGACACCGGCCCCAACACCGGGGGCATGGGCTCGTACTCCGACGCCGACCACTCTCTCCCGTTCCTGGTGCCCGCCGAGCTGGAAGCCGCTCGGCGGATCAACGAGGTGGTCATAGAGGCCATGGCCTCGGAGACCGGCGAGCGCTACCGGGGCGTGCTCTACGGCGGGTTCATGGTGACCGGCGGCCAGACCAAGCTCATCGAGTACAACTGCCGCTTCGGCGACCCCGAGGCCCTCAACGTGATGCCCATCCTCGAGGGCGACTTCGTGGAGGTGGCGAGCGCCGTGGCCAGGGGCCGGCTCTCCCAGGTGGACGTGGGTTTCCAGCGCAAGGCCACCGTGTGCAAGTACGTGGTGCCCGCCGGCTACCCCGGCGGCAAGGGCAAGGGCGACCCCATAGAGGTGCCCGAGGGCCTGGCCGACGAGCCCGGCGTGCACCTCTACTGGGCGGCCGCCGAGCTGGGTGCCGACGGCACCACCACGATGACCGGTTCGAGGGCCCTGGGCGTGGTGGGAATCGGAGACGACCTCGCCTCAGCGGAGGCCATCGCCGAGGGCGCCGCCGCCCGCGTCGGGGGCCCGGTTCGCCACCGGTCCGACATCGGCACCGCCGCGCTGGTCCAGCGGCGCGTCGACCACATGGCCCAGCTGCGGGCGCGCTAGGCGCTGCTGGTCGAGGGCCGGCGTGGGGGCTGGTTACCACTCTCAGAAGGTGCACCGCCCGACCGTGGCTGGTTGGCTGATCGGGTGAGCTCGCACCACCACGACGCCCTGGACCACGGCAGCGATGGCTCGCTGAGCGTCCGGCGCCTGTGGGGCGTGGCCACCCTGAACGTGGCCCTGGGCGTGGCCCAGCTGATGGGGGGCCTGGCGTTCGCCTCGGTGGCGCTGCTGGCCGACACGTTGCACCAGGCCATCGACGCCGTGGGCCTGGTGATCAGCGCGGTGGCGCTCACCTTGGCGGCCAGGCCCGCCACCCGCAGGCGCACCTTCGGCTGGGGTCGCGCCGACGCCCTGGGAGCACTGGTGAGCGGCCTGGTGCTGGCGGCCTCCACCGTGTGGATCGTGTGGGAGTCGGTGGAGCGCCTCGGTTCGCCTGCCGAGGTGGACGGCTGGGGAGTGGTGGCGCTGGGCGTGGCGGGAGCGCTCATCAACGGCGGTAGCGCGAGGTTCCTGGGGCGCAGCCACGAGCTGTCGGTGAGAGCCGCCCGCCTGCACCTGCTCACCGACATGGCCGGTTCGCTGGGCGTGGTGTTGAGCGGGTTGGTGGTGGCGACCACGGGGTGGGACCGGATCGACCCCGTGATCTCGCTGCTCATCTCGGCCACGGTGATCTTCGCCACCGTGCGGCTCTTGGTGCGGGCGGCCAACATGCTGCTCGACGCCACGCCGACCGGCATCGACGTGGCGGAGGTGGAGGCGGCAATGCGCTCGGTGGCAGACGTGACAGACGTGCACCACCTGCACGTGTGGTCGCTGTCGCCCAACGACGTGGCGGTGACCGCGCACGTGGAGATGGAGGGCGAGGACGCCACCGTGCACGCCGCCCAGGCGACGGCCCAGGAGATAGAGGCGCTGCTGGCGGAGAGGTTCGGCATCACCCACACCACGGTGCAGGTGGAGTGCCACGCCTGCGAGGCGCCCGACCACTGAACCCTCGCGGCAACCCAGCACGCTCGGCCGCCGCGCGACCTGGGACTTCGTCGGGCCGCTCCTAGACGGCCGCTCCTAGACGGTGGGGCCTAGACGGTGAGGCCTAGGCCCGAAGGGGCTTCGTCAGGAGATGGGGCCCAGTGGGGCGGTGGGCGTGAAGCGCACCTTCATGTGGTTCACGCCGTTGATGAAGTCGCTGCGCATGCGCACGGGCTCTCCCACCACCTCCAGGTCCGGAAGGCGGGTGATGACCTCTCGCACCATGGCCTTGATCTCGACCCTGGCGAGGTTGGCACCGAGGCAGTAGTGCTCGCCGCCGCCCCCGAAGGTGAGGTGGTCGTTGGGGTTGCGGGTGATGTCGAACTTGAAGGGGTCGTCGAAGACGTCCTCGTCGAAGTTGGCCGACATGTAGTACACGACCACCTTGTCGCCGGCCTTGATCTCCTGGCCGCTCAGCACGGTGTCGCGGGTGGCGGTGCGGCGGAAGTTGTGGATGGAGGTACCCCACCGCAGGAACTCCTCCACGGCGGAGTCCCACAGGGAGGGGTCGTCGATGAGGGCCTGGCGCGCCTCGGGGTGGTCGATGAGCGCACGGATGCTGTGCGTGATGAGGTTCCTCGTGGTCTCGTTGCCGGCCACGGCCAGGATCACGAAGAACATGTCGAGCTCTTCGGTGGTGAGCCTCTCTCCCTCCACCTCGGCGTGCACCAGCACCGAGAGGATGTCGTCGAGCGGCTCGGCCCGGCGCTTCTCGACCAGCTCGTCGCAGTAGGCGTAGATCTGGGCGGCGGCGATCTCGCCGGCCTCGGGCGTGTTCTGCCAGTAGGGGTCGTCGAAGCCCACCATGGTGTTGGTCCAGTCGACGATCTGCTTGCGGTCCTCGGCGGGCACGCCGATCATGTCGCAGATCACCTGGGCGGGCATCTCGGCGGAGACCTCGGCGACCAGGTCGATCTCGCCCTTCTCGCACACGGCGTCGACGATGTCCTGGGCGCGCTGCTCGATCTGCTCTTCGAGCATGCGGATCATGCGGGGGGTGAACCCCCGGTTCACCAGGCGCCGGTAGCGGTTGTGCTTGGGCGGGTCCATGTTGAGCAGCGTGAGGCGCATCACCGCCAGCGCCTCGGGGGTGGGGTCGGCGATGAAGGTGCCCATCGCCTCCGACGAGTAGGTGTCGGTGTCGCGGCTCACGGCCCGCACGTCGGCGTGCTTCGTGACCGCCCAGAAGCCCGGGGCCTTCTGGGTCTGCAGGTCGTGCCAGTAGACGGGGGCCACCCGCCTCAGCAGCTCGAAGTCCTCGTGGGGGACCGCTGTGGACCAGCTGTCCTCCATCAGGTCAATGCTCGCGAGGTCGCTGTCGACTAGCGCCATCGTCCTTGTTCCCCTCTTCCCCTGTCCCCGTTGGCTCGTCCCGGTCCCGAAGGTTCCAGCTCCTCCGCTGGAACGGGCCCACCGTAGCGCCAGATGGCGACGTGTCGTACCTCGGTCGTAGGGTTTCTGGCACACCTTGCCAGTGTTCCCCCAGCTCCGGGAGACCCCCTTGTTCGCTCGCCTCGGATCCCTCTGCTACCGCCGCCGCCTCGTCGTGGTCCTGGCCTGGCTCTTCGCGCTCGTCGTGGTGGGCGTCGTCGGGGGAGCGGTGGGCACCAGCTACCGCTCTGAGTTCACCCTGCCCGACGTGGAGAGCCGCAGGGGCTTCGAGATCCTCGAGGAGGGCTTCGGCGGCCAGGGCACCGGCGAGACCGGCTCGATCGTGTTCCGCAGCGACGAGCCGGTCACCTCTCCCCAGGTGCAGACGGCCATGGAGGGTTTCTTCGCGGACGTGAGCTCCATCGAGGGCGTCACCGTGCGCAGCCCGTACGAAGAGGGCAACGAGATGCAGATCTCCGTCATCGGGGAGCGTGCCGGGCACATCGCCTACGCGCCCGTGGAGCTGCCGCCGGGGCTGTCGGTGGAGGAGGCGATGGCCCTCGGCGACGACATCAAAGAGGTCATGCCCCAGGTGGAGGGGGTGCAGATAGAGCTGGGCGGCGCCATCTTCGGCGAGTTCGAGGCCCCCTCGTCGGAGATCCTCGGCCTGGCGTTCGCCATCGTCATCTTGATCCTGGCGTTCGGCTCGGTGCTCGCCATGGGCCTGCCCATCGGCGTGGCGCTGTTCGGCATCGGCATCGGCTCCATGGTGGTGGGCCTGCTCTCGCAGGTGATGGTGATGCCCGACTTCGCCACCACCCTCGGGATCATGATCGGCCTGGGGGTGGGCATCGACTACGCCCTGCTGATCGTCACCCGCTTCCGGGAGAACATGCACAACGGCCACACCGTGGGCGAGTCGGTGGCCATCGCCATCGACACAGCGGGCCGAGCCGTGCTGTTCGCCGGCACCACCGTGGTCATCTCTCTGCTGGGGATGCTCATCATGGGGATGAGCTTCGTGAGCGGCATAGCGGTCGGGGCTGCAGCCGTGGTGTCGGTGACGGTGGCGGCCTCGCTCACCCTGCTCCCGGCGCTGCTGGGCTTCGCCGCCGCCCGGGTGGAGGTGACCCGTTGGCGAGGGCTGGTAGCGGCCGGCTTCGTTGCGCTCGCGCTGGCGGGTGCGGGCCTGGCGATCCCCACGCTGGTGTACGTCGGCCTCCCCTTGGCGGTGCTGGTGGTGCTCGCCAGCTTCGCGGTGCGCCCCCTGCGCAAGGAGGTGAGGATGCGCGCCCGGCGCCCGCTCCAGCAGACCACCGCATACCGCTGGAGCCGGTTCGTACAGCGCAACCCGTGGTCGGGGCTGCTGTTCGGCGTGGTGCTGCTGGGGGTGCTCGCCCTGCCCGTGTTCGGCATGAGGCTGGCCTTCGCCGACGAGGGCAACTACGCACCCGAGACCACCACCCGCAAGGCCTACGACCTGCTGGCAGAGGGCTTCGGCCCAGGGTTCAACGGGCCCCTGCTGCTGGTGAGCGAGGTGCCGCAGGGCGCTGGCACCGCCGACATCGAGGCCGTCACCGGGGCCCTGGAGGCGGCCGAGGGCGTGGCCTTCGTGTCGCCCGCTCTCCCCAACGACCCCGAAGCTCCCACCGCCGTGATGTGGCGGCTCATCCCCACCACCGCCCCGCAGGACGAGGCCACCACCGCCCTGGTGGAGACGCTGCGCTCCGACGTGCTCCCCGCGGCTGCGGGCAGCTCGGGCCTGGACGTGGCGGTCACCGGGAACGTGGGGATCCTGGTGGACTTCTCGGACTACCTGGCCCAGCGCCTTCCGTGGTTCCTCGCCGCCGTGCTGGGCCTCTCGTTCCTCTTGCTGATGGTGGTCTTCCGGTCGCTGCTGGTGCCGCTCAAGGCCGTGATCATGAACCTGCTCTCCATCGGTGCGGCCTACGGCGTTCTCGTCGCTGTCTTCCAGTGGGGCTGGGGCAGCGACATCACCGGCGTGCAGCCCGCCCCCATCGAGCCGTTCATGCCGATGATGCTGTTCGCCATCGTGTTCGGCCTCTCGATGGACTACGAGGTGTTCCTGCTGTCGCGCATCAAGGAGGAGTGGCACCGCACGGGCGACAGCCGCACCTCGGTCGCCGACGGCCTGGCGGCCACGGCCAGGGTGATCACAGCGGCCGCCGCCATCATGGTGTTCATCTTCGGGAGCTTCCTGCTGGAGGGCGACCGGGCCATCAAGCTCGCCGGCCTCGGGCTGAGCGTGGCGATCCTGCTGGACGCCACCGTGGTGAGGATGCTCCTGGTGCCGGCCACGATGGAGCTGCTGGGCGACCGCAACTGGTGGCTGCCCCGCTGGCTCGATCGCATCATCCCCACGATCAACGTGGAGGGTGACGCCGAGAACCTCGACGAGGACGTCGAGAAGGAGCTCGAAGCCGTCACGTGATCCCGGGTCCGATGGGCAAGGTCTCCCTCCGGGGGATCGGCGCCCATCGCTTCCGCCTGGTCTCGACCATGGCGGCGGTGCTCCTGGGCGTGTCGTTCATGTGCGGCACCGCCATCCTCGGCGACACCGTGCGCGCCAGCTTCGACGACGTGTTCGCCGAGGTCTACGGACGAATTGACGTGGTGGTGCGCAGCGACCGCCAGCTCGGCGACGGCTTCGGTGCCCGGCGCGACCGGATGGACGGCGTGGTCCTCGAGCAGCTCTCGAGCGTGCCGGGGGTGATGGCAGCGGAAGGGGAGGTGGAGGGCACCCTGCGGATCCTCGACTCGCGAGGCGAGCCCATGTACAACCCGCAGGCGGGCCCGCCAGCGCTGGGGCTGAACTGGTTGGAGGTCGGCGAGCTGAACCGCTGGGCGCTGGTGGACGGGCGCCCCCCGGCGGGCCCTGGCGAGATCGTGCTCGACGAGCGCAGCGCGGCCGACGGCGGATACCAGGTGGGCGACGAGGTGGGGCTGGTGGTGCGGTCCGGCCGAGTGGACGCCCGGTTGGTGGGCATCGCCAACTACGCGGGCATAGAGAGCTACTCGGGCTCGCCCGCCGTGCTGGCCACCACCCCGGTGGCCCAGGAGCTGGTGGGCGAGGTGGGTCGCTTCGAGTGGATCAGCGTGGTCGCCGAGAGGGGCACCGATGCCGCAGCGCTGGCGGAGGAGGTGGACGAGCTCGGCCTGGAGGGCGTGGAGGTGCTGACGGGAGAGAGCTTCGTGCAGGAGCGCCAGGACCTGTTCGGCGAGTTCGTTACCCTCTTCACCCAGCTCATCGGCGCCTTCGGCCTCATAGCCCTGTTCGTGGGCGCGTTCATCATCTACAACACGTTCACGATCATCGTGGCCCAGAGGCTGCGCGAGCTGGCCCTGCTGCGCGCCGTGGGAGCTACCAGGCGCCAGGTGATGGGCTCGGTGGTGACAGAGGCGGCGATGGTGGGGCTGGCGGCCGCAGCCCTGGGGGTGGTGGCCGGCGTCGGCGTGGCGCAGCTGCTGCGGGTGCTCATCGAGGCGTTCGGCTTCCCTCTGCCCGACACCGCTCTGGAGGTGGTGCCCGCCCGATTCGTGCTGCCGGTGGTGCTGGGCCTGGTTATCACGGTGGCCGCCGCGCTGGTGCCCGCCTGGAGGGCTGCACGAACCCCTCCGGTGGCGGCCCTTCGCTCCGCCGCCATGGATCGCACCCGGTACGTGCGCCTGCGGGTGGCGGTGGCAGCGGGGTTCTTCGTGGCAGCGGCCCTGCTCGTGGCGCGGGGCCTGGGGATGCAGAGCGACCTGGCGGTGGGGGTGGTGGTGCTGGCGGCCGTGCCGGCCATCGTGGGGTTGGCCGTGGTCGGTCCGGTGCTGGTGCCACCCGTGGTGGGCGTGCTCGGTGCTCCGCTGCCTCCCGTCACCGGGGTGAGCGGGACGCTCGCCCGGCGCAACTCGGTGCGCAACCCCGCGAGGACCTCGGCCACGGCGTGCGCCCTCGTGATCGGCATCAGCCTGGTGTGCACGGTGGCCGTGGCGGCCGCCTCGCTCTCGTCGACCGTCAGCCGCACGGTGGATCGGACCACCTTCGGCGACCTGGTGGTGGTGGGCGGCGGTGGAGGACCCGGGGTGCCCGCCTCGGTGGCCGACGAGCTGGGGGACGTGCCGGGCGTGGCGCTGGCCACCGGGGTGCGGGCGGGGCCCGTGAGCATCGAGGGCCGGTCGCACTTCGCCTTGGCGGTCGACCCGGTGGCGGTGGGCTCTGTGGTGGACCTGGAGGTGACGGAGGGGTCGCTGGAGCGGCTGGGGCGCGGCGCGATCGCCGTGGCGAGGGTGCAGGCGGAGGCCGACGGCCTCTCGCTGGGCGACCGGGTGAGGGTGGGGTTCCTCACCACCGGAGAGCACGACATGGAGGTGGTGGCGCTCTACGACAGGGCGCTCACGCGGCGTGGCGAGTACGTGATGTCGCACGAGGCCTGGGACGCGAAGGTGCCTCCTGCGCTCCGGTCGGACTGGCGAGTGGTGGTGCAGGCCGAGCAGGGAGCGTCTGTCGACGACGTGCGGGGCGCGGTGGTCGAGGCCGTCGCCGACCTACCGACCCTCGAGGTGCTCGACGTGGCCCAGTACAGGGACCGCCAGACCGGCCAGGTGGTGGAGCGCATCTCGTACCTCTACGCCCTGCTGGGCCTGGCGCTGGTGATCGGGCTGCTGGGGATCGTGAACACGCTGCTGCTGTCGGTGCACGAGCGCACCAGGGAGATCGGCCTGCTGAGGGCCGTGGGCGCTCAGCGCTCGCAGCTCGGCTCGGCGGTGCTCCAGGAGGCGGGTGTGATCGCAGCGCTGGGAGCCGTCACGGGTGTGCTGCTGGGCGTGGGCCTGGGTTGGGCGATGGTGCAGACCCTGCAGTTCGACGAGGAACTGGTGTTCGCGGTGCCGGGGTGGTCGTTGCTCGCCATCGGCGCCGGCTCGTGCGTTGCCGGCGTGGTCGCCGGCCTCTACCCCGCCTGGAGGGCGGGCCGCCTCGAGGTCCTCTCGGCCGTGGCCTACGAGTGATGCGCCTCAGCTGAGGCGCATCGCCTCGGGGCCCTTGCCGGGGGTGGCGACGCACTCGTGGCGGGATGCGGGGGCGGCGCCGTACACCAGGCCGATGCAGCGGCCAAGGGCCATCTGCCCGAAGGCGTTGGGGTGCATCGACTCCTGCCGGGACCCCTGGCGGAAGAGCAGGTCGACCCAGCGGACCCACTCGGCGGTGGCGCCGTCGGGTCCGTCGCCGCCCACCTGCTCGGCCGCCCGGGCGCACAGCTCGTGGCCGGCGAAGGCCTCGCTCAGGTCGAGCAGCTCCACCTGCTCGGCGGCCGCCAGGGCGGCGAGCTCTTGGGCGACCCGGGGGACGAAGACGTCCCTCGCCCAGTCGGAGGCGGCGTCACCGAAGGGGCAACCGCCCTGCTGCAGTCGCAGGAAGGCGTTGGCGGGGTGGCGGTTCTCCGCGCTCGGCGGGAGGGGCGAGGGATACGAGCGCAGCACGATCCTGTACGTGTCGGGTTGCTGGCCGGCGGCGCTCATGGTGGAGCGGATCTCGTCGACCACCTTGGCCACGCCGGCCATGGCGCCCGGGAGGGAGTCCTCCAGCCGGTCGGCGGCTCCCCGCAGGCAGTTGCTGTCGCGTTTGATCGGGTTGGTGACGAAGCCCATGCCACAGCTGGTGGCGATGTCGCTGTAGCCAAGGTCGTTGCCCCCCACGGAGACGACCACCATCTCCACGTGGTGGGTGCGGGCCACCTCGGCGAGCTGGTCGGCCTGGGGCGGCTCGCCCTTGTGGGGCTCGCCACCCGACTGCGCCCTCCACAGGTTCCTGGTGCTGGCGCCCGAGCAGGCGAGGTTGATCCTGGCGTCCACCTCGATGCCCGACGAGGCGATGTCGGCGACGTCGGAGCGGTGGCAGCCGTTGACCACGGTCTGCCCGTAGACGGCAGACGGGTCAGCAGAGCCGTCGACGAACGCCCTGTCGGTGCCGTCGTGGCCCGGCGAACCCGAGCGGCTGTTGCCCAGCCATCGCCCGCCTTCTCCCGAGATGAAGCTGTCGCCCATCGCCACGACAGCCGTGGGCTTGCCGGGCCCTTCGTCGTGGGCAACCGGGCCGCCGCTGGTGCACGCCACCACCCCTGCCAACGCGGCGAGCACCAACAGGGCGACCCCGGCAGCGGAGGTGCTCCTTCGAGGTGCCGACACCCCGCCATGCTGCCCCACCGGCCTCGCTCCGTTCATCCGCCCACGGGAGCCCGGCGGTCAGTCCTCTGTGGGCACCTCGGCGGGCGTGTGGTCGGCGGGGGAGGTGGGTTCGGGGGGGCGAGGGTCGCGGCGCTCGGCGCGGAGGCTGAGGAGGATCGTGATGGTGAGGATCGCTGCGATGGCCGTGAGGCTGATCCAGATGGGGAAGTGGTACCACTCGACGATGAGCATCTTCACCCCCACGAAGGCGAGGATCACGCCCAGGCCCTGGTTGAGGTAGCGGAACCGCCCGGCCATCCCGGAGAGGCAGAAGTAGAGCGCCCTGAGCCCCAGGATCGCGAAGGCGTTCGAGGCGAACACGATGAACGGCTCGCGCGACACCGCCAGGATGGCGGGGATCGAGTCGACGGCGAACACCACGTCGGTGCTCTCGATGAGGATGAGCACGGCGAACAGGGGGGTGGCCAGCAGGGTGCCCGTGCGCCGGGTGAACATCTTCTGCCCGTCGTACTCGGCGGTGGAGGGGATGACCTTGCGCATCACCCTGAGCACCAGGTTCTTCTCGGGATGGATCTGCGTCTCGTTGTGGCGGGCGATCTTCCACGCCGTGAAGAGCAGGAACGCACCGAAGATGTAGAGCACCCAGCTGAAGCGCTCTATCAGGCTCACGCCGGCGAAGATGAAGATCGCCCGGAGCACGAGGGCCCCGAAGATGCCCCAGAACAGCACCCGGAACTGGTACTTCTTCGGCACCGCGAAGTAGCTGAAGATGACCGCCCAGACGAAGACGTTGTCGATCGAGAGGCTCTTCTCGATGAGGTAGCCCGAGAGGTACTCGCCGGCGGCTGCACCTCCCTGCCACCAGCCCAGCAGCAGCGTGAAGGCGAGACCGATGGTTATCCAGACCGCCGACTCGATGGCGGCTTCCTTGAAGCTGATGGCGTGGGGGCGGCGGTGCACGATGAGCAGGTCGCCCACGAGGAGCACCACGATCGCCCCGATGAGGGCGACCCAGGCCCACATGGGCACCGCGAATGAAACGAACTGGTGGCTCATCGGGTCTGGGGGGTCTCCTGGGTGGTGGTGGTGGGTGAGGCGCCGTCGGGAGACGGAACCTCAGGTCGAGAGGCGGGGGCGGGGTAGGCGCGGAGCCTGGATATGGCGTGTCCCTTGATGGCTAGCACCTCGAAGCCCCAGTCGCCTTCTTGCACCCGGTCGCCGGGGGCGTCGGGGATGCGGCCGAGGCGGTCGAGCACGAGGCCGGCGACGGTCGCGTACGACCCCTCGGGGATGTTCTCGATGCCCAGGTCGCCCAGGTCGTGCACGGGGAAGCGGCCCGAGAGCACGTAGGACCCGTCGGGTAGGCGCTGGGCCCCGGTGATGTCCCTGTCGGTCTCGTCGTAGATCTCGCCGACGAGCTCCTCCACCAGATCCTCGACGGTGACGATGCCCGAGGCGGAGCCGTGCTCGTCGACCACCACGGCCATCTGCACCCGCTTGCGCTGCAGCTCGTGGAGCACGTCGAGCACCTCGGCCGCCTCGGGGAACACGACCGGCGGGGCAGCCAGCTCGCCCACCGTGCGCTCCTCGCGCCCCAGCAGGTCGCGCAGGTGCACCACGCCGATGACCTCGTCGAGGTTGGCGTCGTGGGCCACGGGAGCCCGGGAGTGGCCAGAGGCGGCGAGCTGACCGAGGGCGGTGCCGGCGCTCTGGGCCGAGTCGAGCACGAACACGTCGGGGCGGGGTCGGAGCACCTCGTGCAGCGTGCGCTCGGAGATCTCGAAGGCCCCCTCGATGATCAGCCGCTGCTTGGGGCTGAAGCTGGTCTGCATGGAGACCAGGTCGAGCAGCTCCTGCTCGGTCACCTCCTCGCGCTGGCGCGAGGGATCGCCACCGAAGAGCCGGACCACCAGGTCGGTGGAGCGGGAGAGCAGCCAGATGACGGGCCTGGTGATGGTGGCGAGGGCGGAGAGCGGCCGGGCGGCGACGAGGGCCCAGCTCTCGGCGCGCTGCATGGCCACCCGCTTGGGGGCGAGCTCGCCCAGCACCAGGGTGACGTAGGAGAGGATGAGGGTCACCAGGACGATTGCCGCCGGTTCGGCAGCGCCTCCGAGGAAGGAGAGGGGCTCCTCGAGCGGTTGCGCCAGCGACACGGCTGCGGCCGCCGACGCCAGGAAGCCGGCGAGGGTGATGCCCACCTGGATGGTGGCCAGGAAGCGGTTGGGGTCGCGGGCCAGCTTCGCCACGACCGCACCGGTGGCGGAGCGCTGCTCCATGCGCCGCAGCTGCCCCTCGCGCAGCGACACCAGGGCCAGCTCGGTGCCGGCGAAGGCGGCGTTCAGCACCACGAGCACGGCCACCAGGGCCAACTGGGGCCAGACGCTGCTCAAGAGGTGTCGCCCGGGCGGCGGGAAGCTGGTGGAGGTTCGTCAGTGTGCACTTCGGATCTCACCGCGAAGCCTACTGCGAGGTGAGCGCGCCGAGCTGGTGGCGCACCACCTTGCCCAGCGCGTTGCGCGGGAGCGCGTCCACGAAGCGGATCTCCTTGGGCCGCTTGAAGGCGGCCAGCTCGCCCCGGGCCAGCTCCGCAAGCTCGTCGGCCGTGACCCGCGGGCCTCCGGGCGAGCGCACGACGAACGCGGTGACCGCCTCGCCCCACTCCTGGGACGGCAGGCCTCCCACCGCCACCTCGGCGACCCCGGGGTGGCGGGCGAGCACCTCTTCGACCTCGCGCGGGTACACGTTGAGGCCACCGGTGATGATCAGCTCCTTCGATCGACCCACCAGCTCGAGGTAGCCGTGGTCGTCGAAGCGGCCCACGTCGCCGGTGTGGAACCAGCCTTCGGCGTCGAAGGCTGCCCTGGTGGCCTCGGGGTTGCGCCAGTAGCCGGAGAACACGTTGGGGCCGCGCACCAGGACCTCGCCGGGGACGTCGGCGCTCTGGTCCTCGTGCTCTTGGTCGTGTTCGTGATCGTCCTCGTGCTCGTGCAGCTCTTGCTCGTCGTGCTCCTCGGCCTCGTCCTCGAGGGCCTCCAGCTTCAGCTCCACCCCCGGAAGCGGTGTGCCCACGGTGCCCGCACGACGCTCGCCCTCCAAGGGGTTGGAGATGAGCATGGAGGTCTCCGTCATGCCGTAGCGCTCGAGCGGAGGCTGCCCGGCCGCCTGGCGGATCTGCTCGAACAGCTCCATCGGCAGCGGCGCCGATCCCGACACGCACAGGCGCAGCCGGGCCAGCTCGCCGGCGAGCGGCGAGCGCACGAGGCGCGACCACATGGTGGGCACGGCGAACAGCAGGGTGCAGTCGTGCTCGCCTATCGCCCCAAGCACGGCGTCGGCGTCGAAGCGGGCCATGACGACCATGGAGCCGCCGGCAAGCAGGGTGCCGTTCACCCCCACGTTCAGGCCGTGCAGGTGGAACAGGGGCAACGCCAGCACCAGCCGGTCGGTGGGCTCCCAACGCCAAGCCCGGCGCAGGCCCTCGAGGCTGGCCAGCAGGTTGGCGTGCGAGAGCACGGCCCCCTTGGGCGCCCCCGTGGTTCCCGAGGTGTAGCCGATGATCGCCGGGTCGTCGGGTGCTGCGCGGTCGAGCAGGTCGGGGTCGATCTCGGCCATGTCGAAGCCCGAGCCGGCTCCGGCTCCGGGGGCGGCCATCATCTCGGGGGTCGTAGCGGTGACGCCCGGGGCCGCAGCCGAGACCCACGATGCACGCTCTGCATCGTCGACCACCGCAGCGGTGGGTTCGGAGTCGCCCACCACGTGGGCCACCTCGCGCTCGCGGTAGGCGGTGTTCATGGGCACGGCCACCGCACCCAGCCGCAGCACGCCCACGTGGGCAGCCACCAGCGACGGCGAGGCCTGCGCGCTCATCACCACCCGATCACCGGGCTGCACGCCCATCGACGCAAGGGTGGCGGCGGCTCTGCGGCTGGCGACGTCGAGGTCTCGTGCGGTCCACCAGCCGGTGCCCTCGCCCAGCACCGTGGGGTGGTCCGGCTCCTCGCGCCACCTGCGGGCCCAAGCCGCCAGCAGGGTTCCCTGGGCGAGCAGGTCGGAAGCCACGCCGAGAGGATAACGAGGCATGAGGCCCCGCCCGGGAGCCCTGGCTAGATTCCGATGCATGTCCGAACGAACCCGATACCTCCCCCGTCGCTCGTGCCACGCGGTCCCCGGTTCCAACGCGCGCTTCATCGAGAAGGCGCAGGGCCTCCCGGTCGACATGGTCTTCTTGGACCTGGAGGACTCGGTGGCCCCCAAGGAGAAGGTGGGGGCCCGGGCCACGGTGGCCGAGGCCATACGAGATGGCGACTGGGGCGACACCGTGGTGTGCGTGCGGGTGAACGACTGGTCCACGCCGTGGACGGTGCGTGACGTGCAAGAGGTGGTGGCGGGCGCGGGCGAGCGGATCGACGAGATCATGCTCCCCAAGGTCGAGAACGCCCACCAGGTGGTGGCGGCCGACATGCTGCTGCGCCAGGTGGAGCTGGAGGCCGGCCTGCCGGTGGGACACGTGGGCATCGAGGCGCAGATCGAGACGACCACCGGGCTCATCAACGTGGAGGAGATCTGCGCTGCGTCGCCGCGCCTGGAGACGATCGTCCTCGGCCCGGCCGACTTCGCTGCGTCGATGGAGATGCCGGTGCTCACGGGCGGGGTGCAGATCCCCGAGTACCCCGGCGACCACTTCCACTACGTGCTGTCGAAGATCCTCATGGCCGGGCGCGCCAACGGACTCCAGGTGATCGACGGGCCCTACCTGAAGATCCGCGACTCCGAGGGCCTGCGCGAGTACTGCCAGAGGGCTCGGACCCTCGGATACGACGGGAAGTGGACCCTGCACCCGGACCAGGTGACGGTGGTCAACGAGGTGTTCTCGCCCACCCAGGAGCAGTTCGACAGGGCGTGGGCGATCCTCGACGCGTACCGCGACGCCACCGAGGTGGAGGGCAAGGGAGCGGTGATGTTCGGCGACGAGATGATCGACGAGGCCAGCCGCAAGATGGCCACCAAGTTCGTGGCCCGGGGCGAGCGCGCCGGTCTGCGGCGCAGCCCCTCCTCCGACTGACGCCGTCGAGGTCGACGTGGCCCTGCACCTGGTCGAGCGTTCCGGGGCCGAGATCTCGATCCTGTCGGGCACACCCCTGTCGGCGCACACCAGTTCACCATCTGAGGCGACGAGCTGCGAGAATGGTTCGATGACCATCTCGCAGTTCGGTGACGTGAGGTTCGGCCACTCGCCCTTCCCGCCCATCGCCGACTACGGCTTCCTCTCGGATTGCGAGACGACGGCCCTGGTGGCGCCGAGCGGGAACATCGAGTGGCTGTGCCTTCCCCGGATGGACTCGCCCAGCGTGTTCGGCGACATCCTCGACCGCCAGGCGGGCGGCTTCCGGCTCGGGCCCGCCGACGTGACGGTGCCCGCAGCGCGGCGCTACCTGCCGGGCACGATGGTGCTCGAGACGAGCTGGGGCACCGAGACCGGTTGGATCGTGGTGCGCGACTCCCTGCTCATCGGGCCGTGGCACCACGAGGACGAGCTGTCGCACAGCCACCGCCGCGCCCCCACCGACTACGACGCCGACCACGTGCTGCTTCGCACCGTGCGCTGCGTCACCGGCGAGGTCCAGGTGCTCTTCGACTGCGCACCGATGTTCGACTACGGCCGGGTGCCCGGCGTGTGGCGGCACCCTGGGAACAGCTACCACGAGGCGGAGGTGACCCCCGAGGGAGGGGGAGGGCCGAGGCTCACCCTCACCACCGACATGAGGGTCGGCTTCGAGGGCCCGAGGGCGATCGGCCGCACCCTGCTGAAGGAGGGCGAGTCGCGGTTCTGCGCGCTGTCGTGGAGCGAGCACCCGCCCCCCAAGACCTTCGAGGAGGCCTACCAGCGCCTGGTGTGGACGGCCCACC
>CAZHBH010000013.1:0-40597 GCA_964530525.1 uncultured Rhabdothermincola sp.
GCCTCGGCCAGGCGGGTCCTGCGCTGGGCGGGCAAGAGGGGCAGCGAGTCCTCCCCCTCTTGGAGCCTCCCCGGAGCGGGGAGGAGCGGCACCTGGTCGGGCTCGAGGAAGTAGCGGTAGTCCTCCGCCTCCTCCTTCGACCGGCCGGGGCGGGTGCGGCCAGCCTCCTCGTCCCAGTGCCGGGTCTCCTGGCGGACCGCCTCACCCGCCTCCAAGAGGTCCACCTGCCTCCGGGCCTCGTAGTCGATTGCCCGGCCGAGCGAACGCAGCGAGTTGAGGTTCTTCACCTCGCAACGGGTGCCGAGCGCCGAGGTGCCCGCCCTGCGCACCGACACGTTGGCGTCGACTCGCAGCGAGCCCTCCTCCATCTTGGCGTCGCTGACCTCGGTGGCCAGCAAGATGCCCCTCAGCTCATCTACGTAGGCGCGAGCCTGGTCTGCCGACCTGATGTCGGGACGGCCCACGATCTCCACCAGGGGCACTCCGGCTCGGTTGTAGTCCACCAGGGAGTATCCCGCGTCGTGGATCCTCCCGCCCCCTCCCACGTGGGTGCTCTTGCCCGTGTCCTCCTCGATGTGGGCTCTCTCGATCCCCACCGTCGAGCCATCGGGCAGCTCGATCGACCCGTCGACGTTGGTCGGCTCGTCGAACTGGGTGACCTGGTAGTCCTTGGGCATGTCCGGGTAGAAGTAGTTCTTGCGGGCGAAGGTGGAGGGCCGCACCTCGCAGCCCAGCGCCCGACCGAGGCGCATCGCCAGCGTCACCGCGTGCCTGTTGAGCACCGGTAGCGAACCAGGAAGCCCCAGGCACACCGGGCACACGTTCGTGTTGGGCTCGGCCCCGAAACGGTTGGGGCAGCCGCAGAAGAGCTTCGTGGCGGTGGCGAGCTCGCAGTGGACCTCCAGCCCGACGACCACCTCCCACCCCCCGGGCAGGGAGCCGGCAGACGCCGGCGCCACGGCCTCGGTTGCTCCCTGCTGTGCGGCCTCGCCCATCAGAGCACCTCCCCACCGGCTGCGGCCTCGAGGACCGCTGCGACGCGGAACATGGTCGCCTCTCCGAGGGAGGGCGCCATCACCTGCACGCCCACGGGCAAGCCGTCGATGCCCTCGCCGAAGGGCACGGACATGGCCGGGTGGCCGACGAGGTTGGAGGGGATGGTGCAGACGTCGGAGAGGTACATCGTGAGGGGATCGTCCACCTTCTCGCCGAGCTTGAACGCCGTCGTGGGAGAGGTGGGCGACAGCAGGACGTCGCATCGCTCGTAGGCCGCCTCGAAGTCGCGGCACATCAGCGTGCGCACCCGCAGCGCCTTGCCGTAGTAGGCGTCGTAGTAGCCGGCCGAGAGCGCGTAGGTGCCCAGCATGATCCGCCGCTTCACCTCGGCGCCGAAGCCTGCCGTGCGCGACGCGGCCATCATCTCGCCGGTCGTGGGCGCGTCGACCCTCAAGCCGTACCTGACCCCGTCGTAACGGGAGAGGTTGCTCGACGCTTCGGCCGGTGCGATGACGTAGTAGGCCGACAGGCCGAGGTCCACGGACGGGACGGAGACCTCTTCCACGTCGGCCCCGGCTGCGGACAGCGCCTCGGCGGCGGCTCGGACCCTCGCCACGACGTCGTTCGAGACGCCATCGCCCGTGAGCTCCCGAACCACCCCCACCCTCATGCCCTGCACTCCGGCCGAGAGGCTCGCCGAGATCGTGGGAGGAGCGGTGGGGATCGAGGTCGTGTCGGCCGGGTCGTGGCCTCCCACGACCTCCAGGGCCAACGCAGCGTCGGCGACCGTGGCCGCGAACGGCCCCACCTGGTCGAGCGACGAGGCGAACGCCACCAGGCCGTACCGGGAGACCACCCCGTACGTGGGCTTCACACCGACGACGCCGCAGAGCGCAGCGGGCTGGCGGATGGAGCCGCCGGTGTCGGAGCCGAGCGAGAGCGGCGCGAACCCCGCCGCCACGGCTGCAGCGCTGCCTCCGCTGGATCCGCCCGGCACCCTCTGCAGGTCCCTGGGGTTGCGGGTGGGCCCGAACGCCGAGGTCTCCGTGGAGCTGCCCATGGCGAACTCGTCGAGGTTCGTCTTGCCCACGGCCACAGCTCCGGCCTCCGCGAGCCTCCGCACGACGGTGGCGTCGTACGGAGGGCGCCAGCCCTCGAGGATCCGCGACGAGCAGGTGGTGGGGATCCCTCGGGTGCAGAGGTTGTCCTTGAGCGCCACCGGCACTCCCGCGAGTGGTCCGGGGTCCTCGCCCATCGCCAACCGGCGATCCACGGCGTCTGCTGCCCGACGGGCCTCTTCGGCGGTCACCAGGTTGAACGCGTGCACCTGGGGGTCCCGCGCCTCTATCGCAGCCAGGTGCTCCTCCAGCACCTCCCTGGCGGTACGGCGTCCTTCCCGGACGTCCGCTGCGATCTCCATCGCCGTCACGGCTCCTCCCCCAGCACCGGAGGGACCCTGTAGCGCCCGTCCTCCACCGAGGGCGCTTGCGACAGCACCTCTTCGCGGTCGGCCGTCGGGGTCTCGACGTCTTCGCGCAGGACGTTGGAGAGCGGGTGCGGGTGCGAGGTCGGCGGCAGCTCGGCGACGTCGAGGGCCTCGAGGTCGGCGGCGTGGTCGAGCACGGCCCCCAGCTGATCGGTGAACAGCTCGAGCTCGTCGTCGGTCAAGGTCAACCGGGCGAGCTGGGCGACGTGCGCGACCTGTTGACGAGAGATGCGCTCGGACACCGGCTCATCGTATGCGAAGGGGTAGCGGCCCCTCTCCCCTCTCCCGGAGCGTCCGCACCTCCTCGACGCGGGCTCGACCCCGGGGCGCCGATGGGCCGCGTGCGCGTGGGACCTGGTCGCGCTCGCGCACAGCTCGCGAGGTAGCGTTCGATCTCTGCGCAGGAGCGATCGCCACATCGTGAAGGAGTGCCATGGCGGACCGACACGTGTTCCTCTCGCCCGAATGGATGGACGCAGCGAGGCAGATCCGCGACGAGATGCCTCCGCCGACCACCAGGCCCGACCAGGCGGTTCGCATGAACCAGGTCATCACCGACCCTCCCTTCGGTGACGGGACCTCGGTCAAGGTCCACCTCGACACCTCCACGGGTGAGGTCGTGATCGACGAGGGCCACCTGGACGACGCAGACCTGACCGTCACGGTCGACTGGGAGACGGCCAAGTCGATATTCGTGGAGCTGGATGCCAACGCCGCGATGCAGGCCTTCATGGCCGGCAAGGTGAAGGTCGTCGGCGACATCACCAAGCTCATCGCCCTCCAGCAGACCGCACCGGATCCCAACGCCGCCTCCTTCGCGGCAGCGATCCGGGACATGACCGAGTGAGGTCATCGGTGGGAGGGCACGGGACGGGGTCCCGTTGAGGTTCTCCTACGGCCTGCCCACCCACATGGTGGGGTCGGGAGCCGAGCTGGTGAGCGGCGAGGCCATCGCCGAGCTCGCGAAGGCCGCTGAGCAGGTCGGCTTCGACGCCGCATACGTCACCGAGCACCCGTTCCCCGCCGACGACTGGTTGGCGAAGGGGGGCCACCACGCCCTCGATCCCATGGTCGCCCTCGCGGTCGCCGGCGCGGCCACCACGACGCTGCGCCTTCACACCAACTTGTTCATCCCCGCCTACCGCAACCCCTTCCTGGCGGCCAAGGCCATAGCCACGCTCGACGTGATCTCCGGCGGTCGGGTGATCCTCGGGATCGGCAGCGGCTACCTGCAGGGCGAGTTCGAAGCACTGGGAGCCGACTTCTCGAACCGCAACGATGTGACGGACCGAGCCTTGGAGGCGATGAAGGCCGCTTGGCGAGGCGAGAGCCTGTCCATGGTCGGGCCCGGCTTCTCGGCGCCCGGGAACACGATGCTCCCCCGTCCCTTGCAGCGCCCGCACCCGCCCATCTGGGTGGGCGGCAACAGCCGGCGGGCCATCAGGCGAGCTGTCGAGCTGGGCGACGGCTGGTGCCCCTTCCCGAACCCCGCCAAGACGGCTTCGCGCACCCGCACGGCGGTCATCACAGGTGCCGCCGACCTCGAGGTCCAGCTCCGGTACGCAGCGCAGCACGCTGAAGAGGTGGGGCGCACCGAGCCCCTGGAGGTGGTCTTCATACCGGAGGGCCTGGCGATGGGGGCCAAGGAGATGGATGCCGGGCGCGTGGTGGCCAGCTGCGAGGAGCTCGCAGCCATCGGGGTCGGATGGGTGACCGTGGCGCTTCCCGGCACCTCTCGCGCAGCTCAGCTGGAATCGATCGCCGAGTTCGGCAGGGACGTCATCCCGAAGCTCTGAGGGTCCCCCGGCGGATCGGCGTCAGGAGGCCGAGAAGCACCAGGTCCTCGCACTCGACTCACGCGGCCCGGTGTCGAGCCGCCAGTAGGTCGCGAGCACGCAGCTCTGCCCGGGTGGGAGGTGCTCGATCACCTTCCCGGGGCCCGGCTGGAACATCACGATGTTCAGGCCCGTGGTCCTGTCGAGCTGGTCGGCGGGTATGGGGGTGCCGTTCAAGGTCAGCGAAGCGTCGTATCCCGGGGCGAGGTCTATGCCCACCGCCTCTTGCTGGAGCACCCGCGAGTTGTGCGCCGGCATGAGCCGCTCCACGGCTCCCGGGTCGACGGTCGTGCGCTCCCCGCTCACGGAGAGCAGGGCAACCACGGCCACCGCCACCACCACCGCCAGCACGAACCCCACGGCCCAGATCCAGCGCGGGTAGTGCACCCGGGTGCGGGCGCTGGAGTTGCCGGAGACGTCGCTCATGGCTGCCATTGTGGCCCGGGGAGACCTCACGACACCCCATCGCCAGAGCGCGAGCACCCTTCTCCCGGCCCTCGTGCGAGCGCGACGGGTACGCGAACCCCAACGCCGCAACCAGTAGCTTTTGGGATCGTGGCCATCTCTCGCATGACCGACAAGGTCGGTCAGGTGTTGGGGGGGCGCTACCGGTTGGTCGCGCCCATCGGCACGGGCGCGTCGGCCTCCGTGTACCTGGCCGACGACGTGACCCTCCGAAGGCGGGTGGCGGTGAAGGTCCTGCACGACGCGCTGGCCGACGATCCGACGTTCCTGGAGAGGTTCCGCTCCGAGGCGCGAGCCGCTGCCGCCCTCAACCACCCGAACATCATGGCCGTGTACGACTGGGGTCACGGAGACGTCCCCTACCTGGTGACGGAGTACCTGGGGGGCGGGAGCCTGCGGAGCATGCTCGACCTCGGCCGTCAGCTCACCCCGGCGCAAGGGCTGCTGGTGGGCCTCGAGGCGGCAAGAGGGCTGGCCTACGCCCACCGGCAAGGTCTGGTGCACCGCGACATCAAACCGGCGAACCTCCTCTTCGACGAGGACGAGCGACTCCGGATCGCCGACTTCGGCCTGGCGAGGGCGCTTGCGGAAGCTGCCTGGACCGAGCCCATGGGCGCAGTCATGGGCACAGCGCGCTACGCCTCCCCCGAACAGGCTCGCGGGGAGCAGCTGGACGGCCGGAGCGACGTCTACTCCCTGGCCGTGGTGCTGGTGGAAGCGGTGAGCGGTGAGGCCCCGTTCTCGGCCGACACCGCCCTCGGGATGCTCATGGCCCGCATCGACAAGCCGATCCCGGTGCCAGATGCCCTCGGCCCCCTAGCCGGTCCGGTGGAGCGTGCAGGCGATCCCGTACCCTCGGAGCGGCCCGATGCCGCCACCTTCGAGCAGATGCTCATGGCGGTGGCGCCCCAGCTCGACCGGCCCGCCCCGCTCCCCCTGGCGGGCGCCATGAACCAGGCCGGAGCCGAGCCCGTCGACCGCGACCCCACCACCCAGTACGTCGCAGAGCGCCAGGCCCTCGCAGGCCTCGAACCCGAGATCATGTCGGCACCTCCGGGGACGACGACCGACGGCATCGCCATCGTCACCGAAGGTCAGGGCCAGCCCGAGACGCGCACGCTCGTGGACCTCCCCCCTGTGCCCGAGCCCCCGGAGCCGGAGTGGGCCGACGAGCCCCCGCGCAAGCGGCGCAGGGCTGCTCGCAAGCAGGCGAAGGCCGGAGCCAAGGCGCTGGCTGCTGCGCCTCACGCTGCTATCGGCGGTGGCGGCACAGAGGTGCCTGGCGACCACGACGGGGGCGGGCGTCGCCGGCGACCATGGCTGTGGGCGCTGCTCGGAGTTGCGCTGGTGGCAGTCCTGGCCGCCGGGTCCTGGGGCGTCTGGTACACGCAGATCCGTGAGGCCACCCACCCGGTCCCACAGCTCGTCGGCACCAACGTGGCCGACCTCGCGGACGCGCTGGCCGTGGGCAGCTGGAGCTCAGAGCAGGCCGAGGTGGAGCAGGTGGGCACCCAGCGCGGCCAGATCCTCGAGCAGGACCCCGCTCCGGGCACCCAGCTGCGGGAGGGAGCCACGATCTCGCTCGTGGTCTCCCTGGGCCCGCCACCCGTACCGGTCCCCACCGACCTGGCGGGCAAACCGCTCGACCAGGCGTCCGCAGAGCTGGAGGCGGCACAGCTCTCGGTGGGCGAGGTCACGGACGCCTTCGACGAGCAGGTGCCGGCGGGATCGGTGGTCTCGCTGGCGGAGGGGACCCCCGAGATGCTCTACCCCGGGACGGGCGTGGACCTGGTGGTGTCGGCAGGACCTGCGCCGAGGACCGTCCCGACCGATCTGGTGGGAGCCAGCCGTGACGACGCCGTGAGCGCGCTCGAGGGACTGCAGCTCGTGGCGGAGGTCCAGGGCGAATCGAGCGAGAACGTCCCGGCGGGAACCGTGCTCAGGGTGCCGCAGGCGGGCCAGCAGGTGCCCCGGGGATCAAACGTGGTGGTCGTGGTCTCCACGGGTCCGCCCGTCGTGCAGGTGCCCGACGTGTCCGGTCTGTCCATCTCGGAGGCGGCGAACCGCCTCAGCGGCTCGGGGCTGACGGTTGCCGGGGTCCAGGGCAACCCGGTGAACCCGGTCAAGCGCACCTCGCCCGCTGCAGGTCAGACGGTGCGCCGAGGCTCGCAGGTGACCCTCATCACCTGAGCCCCCGGGTCAGCGGGCAGGTAGCTCGCCCGTGCGGACGAGCTGTTCGAAGCCGTCCTCGTCGAGGATGGGGATTCCCAGCTCCGTCGCCTTGTTGAGCTTCGACGCGCCAGGGCCCTCGCCCACCACCACCGCCGTGGTCCTCTTGGAGACGCTGCTGGGCGCCCTGCCGCCGTGCGCCTTGATCAGCTCCTCGGCGTCCTCGCGGCTGTAGCCCTCGAGCGTCCCGGTGACGACCACCGACATGCCCTGGAGCGTCTGGAGCACATCAGGCGCGCCTGGTCCCTCGAAGTTGACTCCCGCTCGACGGAGCTTGGCCACCAACGCGCCGTTGGCCTCGTCGGCGAACCACTCGTGCACGCTGGCCGCGATCGTGCTGCCTATGCCCTCCACGGCCGCGATGTCTTCCGTCGAGGCGGACGCTATGGCGTCGAGGTGGCCGAAGTGCCTCGCCAGCGCCTCCGCTCCGGCTGGGCCCAGGTGGCGGATGTTCAGCCCCACCAGGAGGTTGGCGAGCGGGCGCTGCTTGGAGGCCTCGATCGCCCTGAGGAGGTTCGCCACCGACGTGTCGCCGAAGCCCTCCAGGCGTTCGAACTGCTCGGGGTCGAGGAAGTAGATGTCGGCGATGTCGCGGACCAGGCCGAGCTGCAGGAAGAGGCGCACCCTCTGCTCCCCCAGCCCTTCGATGTCCATGGCGCCACGGGAGCCGAAGTGCTCTACGGCTCCGGCGACCCTCGCAGGGCACGCGTCGTTGGGGCAACGCCTGTCGGCCTCGCCCTCGAGGCGCACGAGCGTGGTGCCGCACACGGGGCAGTCGGGAGGGAACACCCACTCGGGAAGGCCCTCGGGTGGCCGGTTGGAGACGACCGGGCCCACCACCTCGGGTATCACGTCGCCCGCCTTGCGGACGATGACGATGTCGTTGGGCCGGACGTCCTTGGCCCGCACCTGGTCCTCGTTGTGGAGCGTGGCCACGCCCACCGTCGAGCCACCCACGAACACCGGGTCGAGGACCGCGAACGGGGTGGCCCGTCCCGTGCGTCCGATCGACACCATGATGTCCTTGAGCAACGTCGTGCGCTCCTCGGGGGGGAACTTGTAGGCGACGGCCCACCGGGGCGACTTGGACGTGCTACCCAGCTCCGGCCTCAACGCGAGCTCGTCGACCTTCAAGACCATCCCGTCGACCTCGTAGGGCAGGTCGCGGCGATGCTCCTCCCAGTAGCGGCAGAGGTCGTAGGCCTCGGGCATCCCCTCCACACGACGGATCTCGGGGTTCACGGGGAAGCCCAGGCCTCGGAGCCACTCCAGGGTCTCGAGATGGGTGGAGAGCTCGGGCCCACCCCTCAGCTCTCCGAGCTGGTATGCCCAGAACGAGAGTGCCCTGCCCGCCGTGACGGCGGGGTCCTTCTGGCGCAGCGACCCCGCCGCCGTGTTGCGGGGGTTGGCGTAGGTGCGCATGCCGGCCCTCTCCTGGGCGGCGTTGAGCTCGGCGAACGCGGCGATGGGCATGTAGACCTCGCCCCTCACCTCCAGGACCCGCGGAGCCCCGGGACCCAGCCACGAGGGGATGGCGTCGATCACGCGGGCGTTGGCGGTTATGTCCTCGCCGACCTTGCCGTCGCCCCGAGTCGCGGCCTGCACCAGCTCTCCGTCCTCGTAGAGCACGGAGAGGGCGATGCCGTCGATCTTCAGCTCGCAGACCATGGCAGCGCGGGGGTCCTCCTCCAGTGCGCCCAGCCGCCTGTGGAGCCGCGCACCCCAGGCCTCGAGCTCGTCGAGGTCGAACACGTTGTCGAGCGACATCATGGGGACGCGATGGACCGCGGGGGCGAAGGTCGGGACCGCCTTCCCTCCCACCTCCTGCGTCGGGGAGTCGGGCGTCAGGAGGTCGGGGAACTCCGTCTCGAGCGCTCGGAGCTCACGAAGGAGGAGGTCGTAGTCGGCATCGGGGATCTCGGGGCTATCGAGCTCGTAGTAGAGGCGATCGTGGTGCCTGATCTGCTCCTTCAGCTCCTCGACCCGCGTGGCTGGGTCGCGCTGGACCTCCTCGTCTGACCCGCCCGTGGCCGCCGGGAGCCCGGGATCGCCGGATGGTCCCTCAGCTGGGCTGGTGCTCACGGCCGCCGATCCTCGCTTCCTGGATCCGGGCCCCGAGGCGACCTGCGATGGTCATCACTTCCTCTGCCTGGGGGACGCCGTGCTGGGCAAGCCCGCATGCCGGGGTGATCATCGACTGCGCCCGGAGCCTGCCCGGGTCGCAGCCTGCACCCACGAGCTCGTTCCACGAGCTCACGAGCTGGCGCCAGGGTCGCTCGATGTCGGTGCTGAGCGGGCGATCCGTGGGGACCGCGCCCCACGCGACCCAGCCCCCGCGGTCGAGGAAGTCGGCGAGCGCTCCCGCAGAGCGCTCCAGGCCCCCGTCCACCGGAGCCGACAGGAGCTGCGGACCCGCCTGGAGCACGAGCCGCCAGTCGGCCTGACCGCAGCAGTGGAGGCCGGTGGTGGCCCTAGTCTCCACGGACGCGAGCGCACCCGAGACGAGGTCCACGGCGCCCACGGGATCGATCGGGAAGTCCCGACCGGTGACCCACGCGAGGGAGGGTTCGTCCAGGAAGGTGATTATGTCGGCCTGGGGAACCCTCCTGGCCACGAGGTCGGCGAGCGCCGCCGCCCTACCCGACACCGCTGCCCCGGCGATCCGGAAGGCGAGCGGTGCATCAATGCCCGCTCCGTGCAGTGCGACCCCCAGCGTCACCGGGCCGGTGAGCGAGACCTTGAGCGGCCCCGTGTTGTCCCCCACGGCCGACAGGAACGCCCTCAGGCCCACGAAGGCATCGCCGTCGAACCCGGGGTCGATGGGGGCGTCGGGGTCGATCTGCGAGTGCTCGATCGCCAGCGAGCCGTCGTCGGCGACGGTCACGCCCGCTATCCCGCTGGCCGCCTGGGCGACCATCCCCTCACGGCGGGAACGTGCGGGGAGGCTCGGAGCGAACGGCAGTCGAGGGGAGTGCCGAAGCACGAACTCGACGGCCTCGGAGGGATCGTAGTGGGGAAGGCTCCCTATGCCGGTGACGACACCCGGCGGAAGCTGCACCACCCGATCATCGACGGTGGGCATTTCTTCGATGTCCCTGAATAGCCAGCGGTGTGCCGGGTGAGCAAATCTCCCCGGATGCACCTGCGTGGTTTGGGCTCGGTCCTGAAGGCCCACGGATTGGCGATCCTGTGGGCTGCGGTGCCCTTCACCGCAGGGCCCGCCCTCGCCGCCGGTTTGGAGGGATCCGAGCAGACCTTCGGCGCGGCGGCCTCGGTGGTGCTCTGGGGAACATGGGCGCTCACCCTGCTCGCGGCGCTCGTACCCAGGCCCTCGACGCTCACCGCAGTGCGAATCGTCATGCCCGCCCTGCTGGCCGCCGGGGTGTGGGCGACGTCGTCGACTCCGTCGCCCGGATGGCGCGACGTGCTCTGCCTGGCGACTGGCGCTCTCCTTGCGGTGGTGCCGCTGACCTCCGCTGTGGGCGACCGCTTCATCGACGGGGCGTCGTACGGCGATGAGAGGCGGTTCGGACTGCGACCCCCGGGACCGCTTCTGCTGGGACCCATCGAGATCGCGTGGATCGCCGTCGTGGCGGGCGTGCTCGCCGGGCCTATCGCACTCGCCCACCAGCACTGGTGGCTGGGACTGGCGCTCACCCTCCTCGGCTGGCCTACCGCTGCCGTGGCGGTGAGGGCGCTGCACTCCCTCGCACTGCGCTGCGTGGTGTTCGTGCCTGCCGGCTTCGTCGTGGTGGACCCCAGCACCCTCGCCGATCCCGTCCTCGTCCCCCGCCAGCTCGTCTCCCGCGTCAGCGTGGGCACAGCTGCAGACCTGGAGGGTCCCGTCGACATCCGCGCCGGGGCCCCTGGGCTGGCCGTGGCGGTGCAGCTGGACGAGCCTCAGCCCGTCGCTCTCGCAGCCCGTCGGCGCTCCGGTCCTCCCGAACCGTTGAAGGCACCGGGCATCGTGCTGAGCCCGAGCCGCCCCGGCCGCTTCCTCGCCGAAGCGGCGGGGAGGGGGTTCCCGGTCAGCTGAGCGGCGGCGCCCGAGCGCGACCGACCTGGCCAGCGCTGGGCGGCGCTTCGGGGGCGTCTCAGTGCAAGAGGGCGTCGAGGCGGAATAGGAAGGCGCTCATGGCCATGCGGGTCAGCACCGCGTTCGGCTGGTAGAGGCCACCGGCATAGCCCTCCGATATGGCGTTGTCGCGCATCCATGCGATCTCGCCGCAGAACGGGTGGCTCACCAGGACGTCTACGAAGGGCGCCCCGCCCGTGCACTCGGGCTCGGAGCCCAGCGGCGACCCCGCCACCCGGTAGAGGAACGCGCTCATGGCCTGGCGCGTGAGGCCGTCGTTCGGCTTGTAGCTGCCGTCGCCGTAGCCCTTGGAGATCCCGGTCTCGTCCATCCAAGCGATCTCGCCGCAGAAGGTGTGGTCGACCGGCACGTCGTTGAAGGGCCGGGAGTCGCACTGGGGGTCGTCCCCGTGGGGCGAGCCCGCGAACCTGTAGAGGAAGGCGCTGAGCGCCATGCGTGTGAGCGTGCCTGCTGGCTGGTAGGTGCCGTCCGCGTAGCCCGTCGAGATGCGCTCGGCGTCCATCCAAGCGATCTCGGCGTAGAAGGGGTGGTCGACCGGCACGTCGAAGAACTCCTGGACGTTGGCGCCCACCCCCTCGCTGCCCACCGTGAACGTGCTGGTGGCGCTGATGCCGCCGCGGACCGCCGTGAACGTGTACTCCTCGCCCACCTGCAGGGGGTGGCGCGGCATCGCCACCACGGCGTTGCGGCTGCTCAGGACGTCCCGACCCAGCTGCTGGTGGTCGGGCAGGGGGTTGTTGTACGTGTTGCCGTCGAACCAGCAGATGTCCACGGGGTGCCCGCTCGACGTCCGAAGCTCCGGCGCGGAAGAGGGCCCGGGGACCCCCGCGCCGAAGAGCACGTAGAGCGGCAGGCCGACGGAACCCGAGAAGGAGTTGCACCCGTCGTGGGTCAGCGGGTCGGGGCTCTCGTTGCCTCCGTAGGAGGTGAGGTGCACGACCGAGCCCGAGGCGGGCCAGACGACCGGGTGGGCCACCACGGGCCGGGGCACTGGGGCCAACAGGTCGGAGCCGACGTCCAGAGCTGCTCCGTAGCGGTAGATCACCGGATGATCGCCCTGGCTCGCGGTGTCGTCATCCGCGTCGTAGAAGGTCCCGAACCCGACCCTCGTGAGCTTCGGGTCGATGAGGGCCACGCCGTGGAACGGGACGGTCATCCACGACCTCACGGCCTCCACGTCGGTGTAGGGCGCCGTGCTCAGGATGAGGTTCGAGTTCCGGCCGGCCAGGTCGCCCGCCGGGGTGTACCAGGGGTTCGAGGCCGTGAACGCCGGCTGGAAGCCGGGGGGCGTGATCTCCCCGTGCATGATGAAGTCGTTGTAGACCATCCACCTGGAGTGGGCCACGTCCGCGCTGGACCACTGGGCCTCCTCGGTGACGGGCAAGAGCCCTCCGATCGCGCGCAGGAGGTTGAGCTCTCCCAGCCAGTCATCGGGGGCGACCTCCTGGGGTGCTGCCCCCGGAGGCTGGGCACCAGCCGAGTTCGGGGCGACGCCCACGAGGGTGACCGCCAGAAGCGCCACCACCAGCAGCGCTTTCACCTTCGTGGGGGCGCTGCGAAGTGCACGGCTCCCGGTGCCGGGGTTCATGCATTCCTCCCGTGGTCTGATCGGCCCATCTTGCCATCCATCCAGGAGAACGTCTCGGCAAACCACCCAGGCTATGAGCCACGGCACCAACAGCGGTCACGAGCGTCCCGACGCGCTGCTACCCGCAGGCGAGGAGCGGGCCGGGGGAAGGAGCCCTCGCCACGAGAGCACCGCCCAGCACGACGTCGTCCGAGTAGAACACGATGCTCTGCCCGGGAGCGACGCGCCGCTGCGCCTCGTGCCACCTCAGCGCCACGCGCCCGCCCTCCAGCTGCTCCAACTCCGCAGGTCGGGTGGCACCGTGCGCGCTCGCCTGGGCAAGGACCGATCCGGAGACGGGTTGGTGCGTCCACACGACGCGCTCCAGCTCCTCCCCTTCCACCATCAGCTCGTCGCGGGTTCCCACCGTGACCACCTGGGCTCCGACATCCACGTCGAGGGCGTAGCGGGGGCGACCGTCGAGCGCGACGTCGAGGCCGCGCCGCTGACCCACGGTCACCAGCTCGACGTGAGCCACCTCGCCCAGCACCGCCCCCGCTCGATCGACGAGTCGACCTCCGTGGAGCGGCAGGCGGTCCTCCAGGAACCCTGCACGGCCGGCGCTCGCGGTGACGAAGCAGACGTCCTGGCTGTCCGGCTTGCCGGCGGTGCGCAAGCCCATCCGCTGGGCCTCCGCGCGCACCTCGGCCTTCGTGAGGCGGCCTACGGGGAGCAGGATCCTGTCGAGGAGCTCCCCGGCAACCACGTAGAGCACGTAGCTCTGGTCCTTCCTCGGGTCCGCCCCGCGCGCGACCCAGCGCCGACCGGAGGCGCCTCGGCTGATCCGGGCGTGGTGGCCAGTGGCGACGGCGTCGAACCCCAAGGCCTCGGCCCGGCGCACCAGGCGATCGAACTTGATGCTCCGGTTGCACTCGATGCACGGGTTGGGTGTCGTGCCGCCCGCATGCGCCGCGACGTAGGGGTCCACCACGTCGCGCTGGAAGTCGTCGCCGAAGTTGAACACCACGTGCTCGATGCCCAACTGGTCGGCCGCCCAGCGGGCGTCCTCCACGTCCGACACCGAGCAGCAGCCGCTGTCGGACTCGCCTCCCCAGAGCTTCAGCGTGACGCCGGTGACGTCATGGCCCTCCCGCGCGAGGAGGCCCGCTGCAACCGAGGAGTCAACGCCCCCCGACATGCCCACGAGGACCTTCATCGCCCTGCCGCCGCCGAAGCTCGGGTGCGCGGCCGCACGATGGGACCCTCCGGCGAGCGTCGTGGTGCACGCCTCACGCGAGCAGGCCCCCGAAGGCGTGCGCCCTCAGCCTCTCGACGGAGGGGGGCAGCGCGGCGAGCACCATGTCGACGTCGGCGTCCGTGCTGGTCCACCCGAGCGACAGCCGCAGCGACCCCGACGAGCGCTCCGTAGGCACGCCCATCGCGGCGAGCACGTGAGAGGGCTCCATGGCCCCGCTGGAGCACGACGAAGCTGCCGAGGCGAAGACGCCCTGGGCCTCGAGGAGCAGGATCAGGGCCTCGCTGTCGACGCCCTCGATGCACACGTGGCATATCCCGGGAACCGTCAAGTGCCGATCGGCGACCGTCTCGGACAACCCCGGCACGGAGGCGACGAGGCCGTCGAGGAGTCGTCCCCGCAGCCGCTCCACCTCGCGACACCTGGACTCGCGGCCCTCTACGGCGAGCCTCGCAGCCACTGCCATCCCGACCGCGCCGGCAACGTTCTGGGTGCCGCTTCGGCGCTCCCTCTCCTGGCCCCCGCCGAGCTGACGGGGTGCGAGGGCGGTGCCGTCGCGCACGACGAGCACTCCCACGCCCTTCGGGCCCCCGATCTTGTGACCGCTGAGGGCCAGCGTGTCGGCGGCCGAGGCGGCCGTGGCGAGGTCGAGCCAGTTCAGGCCCTGCACGGCGTCGACGTGGAGCACCGCGTCGCCGGCCTCGGCCACCACCGCGGCCACCTCGCCCACGGGCTGGACCGTTCCCACCTCGTTGTTCACGAGCATCACCGCCACCAGACCCACCTCTCGGCCTCCGGTGGTGGCCTCGCCCAGGACCTCCCTGAGCGCGTCGAGGTCCACGACGCCGTCGGTGCCGACGGCCACGAGCCTTCCACCCCTCGAGAGGACTGGGTCGAGCACGGCGTGGTGCTCCACGGCTGAGCAGACGACAGATCCGCCTCGCCGGTCGTGCACGCCCAGCACCGCCAGGTTGTCGGACTCCGTGCCGCCGCTGGTGAAGACCAGCTCGCCCGGCTTGGCCCCCACGAGATCTGCCAGCTCCTCGCGGGCACCGTCGAGGGCGCGCCGAGCGTGGCGGGCGAGGACGTGAGCGCCAGAGGGGTTGGCGAAGCTCTCCGTGAGGAACGGGAGCATGGCGTCCACCACCTCCGGTCGAACGGGGGTGCTGGCAGCGTGGTCGAGGTAGCCGAGGGCGCTCGGAGGGGCGTCGGGCCGCGATGAGCCGTCGTCGGACGTGCTTGTCACGCTCCCAGGCTACGAGCAGACCCGCCCCGCGAGAGGTCCGCACCACCCCCGGCGCGCCGGCTCCCCTATCCGCGCAGGTCGAACTGGAGGAAGCCGAGCAGGGGATCGCGCCAGTGGTCGGCTGCCCACAGGCACCCCATCCAGAGCATCGTGCCCACGACCAGGCAAGCCACCACCGCTGGGACGGGCGAGGTCGTGACCCGTTCGAGCTGGAAGATGAGGTAGCCAACCACCAGTCCGCCCACGAGACCCCCTAGGTGGCCCCCGATCGAGATGCCCGGGACGGCGAAGGTGAACAAGACGTTCACGATGATCAGCCCACCTATGCCCGACCTCCAGGGGTCGATGCCCCACGCACGCTGTGCCGCGAACGCAGCGCCCATGAGGCCGAACACGGCACCGGAGGCCCCCACCGTGGCCGACGTGGGAGACACGAGCAAGACCCCGAAGGCACCTGCCAGCAAGCTCGTGAAGTAGAGGCCGAGGAACCTGGCGGTGCCCAGGCGGGGCTCGAGCTGGGAGCCCAGGAGCCAAAGCACGGCCATGTTCATCGCAAGGTGCAGCAGGCCTGCGTGGAGGAAGGCACCGGTCACGATCCGCCACCACTCCCCTGCGGCCACACCCGACGCCACCTGGCCGTCGAAGGTGCCAAGACCGAGCAGGAGGCCCCACTGGCTCAGGTCGCCGCTGCCTCGTGAGAGGAGGCTGGATCCCTCCGAGGTGGCGAGGTCCACCAGGAAGAAGCCGAGGTTCACCACGATCAGGGCGATCGTGGCCACGGGCCTGCGACCCTGGCGCATCCAGGCGGTCAAGCGGAGACCCCCAGGGGCTCCGGACCGCCGGCGGGCGGATGGGCTCGGGGGCGGTTCATCTGCCGGCGAAGCGAGCCTTGCCGGGACCTTCTGCGAGGAAGGTGGTGATGCCCGTGCGGCTGTCCTGCGTGTCGAACACCTCGCCGAAGAGACGGCGCTCCAGCGCCAAGCCCTCCGGGAGGGCCAGGTCGAGGCCCTCGTCGATCGCCCGCTTCGCGAGCTCGTGAGCTGCAAGTGGCCCGGCAGCGAGCCTCCTGGCCCGGTCCATCGCCCGGTCGAGCACGGCGTCGGCCGAGACCACCTCGTCGACCAGGCCCATCCCGGCGGCCTCCTCGGCCCGCACCTGCCGTCCGGTGAGCACGAGGTCCTTCGCCCGCGCCGGACCCACGAGCCGGGCGAGCCTCTGCGTGCCTCCCCCACCTGGGATGATGCCGAGCAGGATCTCCGGTAGGCCGAGTCGAGCCGTCTCGGCAGCCACGCGGAAGTCGCAGGCAAGCGCTAGCTCGCACCCGCCCCCCAGGGCATAGCCCGACACGGCGGCGACGGTCGCCCTCGGGAAGCCCGCCACGGCGTCCAGCGCCGAGTGGAACGCCGCGGTCACCTCACGCGCCGCCTCGGCACCTGTCAGCTCCTCGACGTCTGCCCCAGCCGAGAACATCCGCTCTCCGCCCGTGACCACCAGCGCTCCGGGCAGGTCGCCCACGAGGTCGTCGATCAGCTCGCCCAGCTGGCGCAGCAGGGCGGTGGACAGGGAGTTGACCTTCCCGTTCTGCAGGTGGACGACGGCGACCCCGTCGTCGTGGCGCTCCAGACGGACGAGGGGGGTGTCGCTCATGCACCCAAAGCTAGGGGCAGCGAACCAGGCCCGCGGACCGTCGACCGCAAGCTGGCACCCGGCTCGCAGGTCAGGGCGATGGAGCGCCTCGGGGGATCGGGCTAGAGGGAGACCGCGGACTCGCTGATCGGGTCGTCGGAACCGAGGTCGTTTACGTCGATGACCTCGGTGACACCTGGCACCCGGTCTCGGAGGATCCGCTCGATTCCGGACTTCAGCGTCACCGATGCCGCGCTGCACGACACGCAGGCGCCGACGAGCTCCACGCTGACCACACCGCCGGCCTCGTCGACGTCTCTCAGGAAGATGTCACCACCGTCGGCCTGGATGGCCGGCCGGATCACCTCGATGACCTTCTCCACTTGACCTCGTTCGATAGCCACACATCCAGAGTGCCCTGCGCGGCCCGCGTTGCCAACCCCGGAGCCTCTACGCGCTCGCCCGAGCCCCTTGCGCGGCGCGGGCTCGACGACCCGCGCACGGTCACTCCTCGACGACGTCGGCTCCGAGGCCCGAGAGCTTGCCCACGAAGCGCTCGTAGCCACGGGCGAGGTGGTGAGCGTCGGAGACCACCGTCTCGCCCTCCGCACCCAGGGCGGCGATCACGAGGGCTGCCCCCGCCCGGATGTCGGGGGCCCGGACCGGAGCACCCGAGAGCCGCTCGCGCCCCCGCACCACGGCGTGGTGACCCTCGGTTCGGATGTCGGCACCCATGCGCACCAGCTCGTCGACGTAGCGGAAGCGGCCGGCGAAGAGGTTCTCGGTGACGATGCCCACCCCTTCCGCCGTGGTCAGCAACGCCACCAGGAGGGGCTTGTAGTCGGTGGCCAGGCCCGGGTACGGCAGCGTGGACACGTCGGCGGAGCGCAGGCGCCGTGGCGCCATGGCCCACAAGCCGGCGCTGTCGGGCGAGATCCGCATCCCCATCTCGCCCAGCTTCGACACGAGCATGTCCATGTGATCGAGTCGTGCCCCCTCGAAGGTGACCTCGCCCCCCGCCACGCCGAGCGCAGCGAGGAAGGTGGCCGCCTCGATGCGGTCGGGGATCACCTCGTGGGTGACGGGGCTCAGCTCGTCGACGCCTTCGACGTGGATGGTGGAGCTCCCCGCCCCGAGCACCTGGGCACCCATGCGGTTGAGGAAGGCAGCGAGGTCCGCTATCTCCGGCTCTCGGGCGGCGTTGTCGATGATGGTGGTCCCCTTGGCCAAAACCGCAGCCATGAGGACGTTCTCGGTGGCTCCCACGCTCGCGAACTCCAGGAGCACCCGCGTGCCCACCAGCTGCTCGGCGCGGGCCTCTACGTATCCGTGGGAGAAGCGCACCTCCGCACCCAGCTGCTCCAGGCCTCGCAGGTGCATGTCGATCGGCCGCGGCCCGAAGTCGTCGCCGCCGGGTAGCGCCACCCGAGCCTCACCGAAGCGGGCGAGGAGCGGACCCAGCACGACGATCGAGGCGCGCATCCTCTCCACGAGCTCGTACGGGGCCTCGGGAACGAGGTCCGGATGGTGCTCGATCGACAGCTCGCCCGGACCGGGGCGGGTGACCGTCATCCCCATCCGCGAGAGCAGCTCGCCCATCCAGTCCACGTCGAGGATGTCGGGCACGTTGCGCAGCAGGTAGGTGCCCGGCGCCAGCACCGTGGCCGCCATGAGCTTGAGCGTGGAGTTCTTGGCCCCGCCGATCCTCACGGTGCCTTCCAGGGGCTGGCCCCTGCGAACCCGGATGCGATCCATGGCCCCATCCTCCCACGTCGCGCCCCGGCGACAGCAGGTGAGAGGATCCGTGGATGCCGACGGTCGTGGTCCGCCGCACGCTGGCATCGGACCAGCTCGACGCCGTCTGCTCGCCGCGCGACGACGTGGTGGCCGAGCGACCCCTACCGGGATCGGGTCCCGCCGGGCCGGGCAGCGAGCCGGCACCCGGTCGTACCCTCCACTTCGGGTTGGCAGAGGGTCCGTTCCGTCGTTGGGAGCGCTCGGTGACGGTCGAAGCCGGCGCCGGCGACCGGCGAACGGTGGTGGAGAAGGTCGAGTTCGCCTTGGCGGTGCCGTTCTGGTCGCTGCTGTTCACGCCCTTGATGGTCCTGTCGCTGCGCTACCGCCGGACGGGGAAGACCGCCCCGCCGTGGTGGGCGCCCCCGACCCGTCTGGATGCCAGGGCGTCCACCGTCCTGGGGCTGCTCGGACTGCTCGGCCTGTTCGGCGGCTACATGGGCACCCTGCTCACCCAGACCAACACCTTCTTCGGCGAGGACTTCGGGGCATCCGACAGCGAGCTGGGATGGCTGCAGGGCCTGGTCAGGGTCGGAGCCCTCGCGTCGTTGGGCCTCGTCGCCGTGGCCGACCGCCGAGGCCGACGAGGGATGCTCCTGACCACGGCGACCTTGGGCTGCCTGGCGACGGCGGCGGGCGGGCTGGCCCCCGACATGGTGTGGCTGGGCGTGGCCCAGACGATCGCCAGAGCGTGCTCGATGGCGCTGGCGATCCTCGTGGCTGTGGTGGCCGTGGAGGAGACGCCTGCGAGGGCACGTGCCTACGCCATATCGGTGCTGGTCATGGCGGCCGCGCTGGGGGCGGGGCTGGCGGTGATGCTGCTGCCCGTCGCGGGTCTGGGCACCGGAGCGTGGCGGGTGCTGTTCGCCGTACCCCTAGGTGCGCTCTGGCCCATAGCCCTCATCGCCAGGAGGCTCCCCGAGACCCGCCGGTTCCTGCAGAGCCGTGGTTCGTCCCGCTCCGCGCCGCCTCGGTCTGCCGAGGCCAGGTCGGTTCCGGCTCTCGGCCCCGGTGGCCGGTGGTCCGGTGCCCAGCGGGCGAGGTTGTTGCTCCTGGCCGCATCGGCGTTCTGCCTCGAGATGTTCGTGGCCCCGGCGGCCGGGTTCCTCAACGAGCACCTCCGCACCGAGCAGGGCTTCAGCGCTTTGCAGCTCACCCTCTTCACCATCCTCACGAACACCCCAGCTGGTGCAGGGATCGTGGTGGGAGGACGCCTGGCCGACTTGCGTGGGCGACGCCTGGTGGGGGCCATCGGGCTCGGCGTGGGAACGGCCTTCACGGTCGTCGTCTACCTCGCCACGGGGTGGGGGATCTGGCTGTCGTCGCTGATCGGGGCGGTCGTCGGAGCGGTGGCGATACCCGCGCTCGGCGTCTACTCGCCGGAGCTCTTCCCCACGTCGGTGAGGGGACGGGCCAACGGCGTGGTGAACCTGGCGAGGGTGGGTGGCAGCTTCGCCGGACTCGTCGGTGCGGGACTGCTCTCCGAGCGACTGGCAGGTGGGCTGCCCAGCGCGATGGTGCTCTTGGCAGCCGGACCCGCCCTGGTGGTGGTGCTCGTGCTGGTCCTCTACCCCGAGACCAAGGGGGTGGAGCTCGAAGACCTCAACCCAGAGGACGCCCCCCTGTCGCGAGAGCTCCTGGAGGCCGACGGGCTGGATCCCGACTCGAGCCCTGGCACGTGGCTCCACAGCGGCACGCCTCGGGCCCTTCGCCGAGACCCCGGCAGGTAGCATCCCGGCCATGCGGGGATACACCAGGAGAACCCTTCGCGGGCTCGTGCACCACCGAGGCACGGGTTCCTCGGTCGGAGCGAAGCGCAGCCCGCGGGTACTCGCCACGGCGGCGGTCGCGGTGGTCGCGTCCCTGCTCGCCATCACCGGCTGCGGGAGCGACAGCGCCGCACCGCTGGGGCCTCCGGTCGCCCCCAGCGGCACCTACGTGCAGGAGAGCCCCTGCGACCCCCGAGTGCAGAACTTCCCGTACCACGTGGCCTACGCCCGGTCGCAGGGCGAGCTGCCCATCTACGACGCTCCCGGAGCGCTCGAGCCCGTGACCACCTTCCCCAACCCGCGCTACACCGACACCGACCCCGCCATCGCCGTGCCCTTGGGGATGCTGGTGCAGAGCGAGCCCACCGAAGACAACTGCGCCTGGGTGAAGGTGGACCTGCCTACCAGGCCCAACGGATCCACCGGATGGGTCAAGCGCAGCGACATCAAGATGGAGGGCCACGTCTTCCGCATCGAGGTGCGGCTTTCCGAGTTCAACCTCAAGCTCTATCGAGGCTCTGACCTGGTGGTGGACGCCCCGATAGCGACGGCGACCGACAACACCCCGACGCCGGGCGGCACGTACTACATCACCGAGCTGATCGAGTCGTCCCGTCCCGAGGGCCTCTACGGGCCGTACGCGCTCGGCTTGTCGGGCTACTCCGACACCGTCACGACCTACAACGGCGGAGAGGGCCAGCTGGGCATCCACGGCACCAACGAACCGGACAGGATCGGCACGCAGGTGAGCCACGGATGCATCCGGCTGCACAACGACGACATCGAGCACCTCGTCTCCGAGCTCGACACCGTGATCGGGGTACCCGTCTACATCTATCCCTGACCGGGGCCGGCGCGCCCGCTGCGGCGATGCCCCATGCGGCTACCGTTCCGACCGTGGCCATCACGAGCGGACAAGACGACGACCCAGAGCTGAACGGACCCGCCGCCGAGGGCTACGTGGCCTACGAGCTGCACCTGTGGGCTCGCGAGTCCCGCCTCATGCTCCAACAGCTCCTCGAGGCGACGGAGGTGCCCTACGCATGGGAGGGCACCGACCTGGTGGCCCCTGCCGTGTTCGAACCGCAGATCGATGACCTCGTCGAGCGCGTCGAAGCGACCGCGAAGCCCCCGCTCGACCCCGAGGCCGACAAGCTCCTCTACGGCCTCGGCGATTGGACCGACGCCCAGTGCGTCGTCCTCGCCGAGGCGCTCGAGGCGGCGGGCATCCCCTACGAGCTCGACCTGGAAGGCGACCTGGTGGTGCTCGCGTCCGACGAGGAGGCCACCGAGGCCGTGCTCGACTCGATCGAGTTCCCCGACGCCCTGCCCGTGGAGGGCGGCGAGTCCGAGGGCCTCGTCGAGGGAGCGGTACAGGACGAGGCCATCGACGACGTGCTGCGGGGCCGGGACCCCCAGGAGGTCCTCTCGGACCTGTTCCTCGCCGTGGACCGCCTGAGGAAGAACGCCAACGACCACAACGGGGTGCTGGGAGCTGTGGACGCCGGAGCGGCGGTGGCGATCATGGGCCTTCCGTTCGGCTTCGAGCCGACCGTGTGGGCGGCGGTCAGGGAGCGCACCGGCACCCTGCTGGAGGCCATCGAGGTGGACGACGAAGACGGCGACGAGCAGATCGTGGAGCAGGCCGACCAGCTCCGGCAGCTCCTGCGCACGCTGGTGTAGCCCGTGTCCACGCTCGCTGAGCTGGAGATCTACCACTCCCGGCCCATCGCACCCACTCGCCGGGTGGCACTGGGGCACTCGAACCTGCCGGTCGTGCCGTCGCCGGGCTTCGGCGGGATCCTCCTGGGCGGGATCGTCGCTGCTCACGGGCGCGAGATCGACCCCGACCTCTCCGGCGAGCTGGCCAGGTTCATGACCGACATCGCCGACGGCCGCCGCATCGCCCAGCCCAAGCTGCGGTACCGATTCCAGACCGACCGGGTGGGCCTGGTGCGGAGCCGCTTCAGGCTGGTCGGCAAGGCGGGTGGAGGGCTCGGCTTCGAACTCGAGGAGCGCTGCACCCCCACCCAGGCGGTGCTCGGTGCCCTCTACGCGACTGCCCGCTTCGACCTGCCCTCCCGCCTCGGGGTGATGGCGACGTTGCGACGTGCCCTGCGATGGCGCGGAGGGCTCGACGACGAGCTCGTGAGGAGCCTGGTCGACGGCTTCACCCTCGGGGGCGTCCCTGCCGCGAAGCTCGACGACCCGAGGGCCTGGGCCCTCACGATCCTCGGGTTGACCGACGACCCGACGAACCGGCCCTCGGAGGTGCGAGGGCGCTTCCGGAGCCTGCTCCGCCAGGTGCACCCCGACCACGGCGGGGCGAGCGAGGCCGCCGCGCTGCGCATCGCCGAGCTCACCGAGGCCAAGCGCATCCTGCTGGCCACCGCCTCCTGACCGCCGCCGATCGACCATGGAGGCGCCGGTCGGGGTCGAACTAGGGTTCTGTCCATGAGCGACGACCAGAGCCCCGACCGCAACATCGCCCTGGAGCTCGTGAGGGTCACGGAAGCCGCCGCCCTGGCGGCGTCGCGCTGGATGGGCCGGGGCGACAAGGAGGGCGCCGACGGCGCCGCCGTGGACGCGATGCGGGCGGTTCTCGGCACCGTGCCCATGGACGGTGTGGTGATAATCGGCGAGGGCGAGAAGGACGAGGCGCCGATGCTCTACAACGGAGAGCACATCGGCGACGGGAGCCCGCCCTCAGTGGACATCGCCGTGGACCCCATCGACGGGACCACCCTCACCTCCAAGGGGCGGGGCAACGCCCTAGCGGTGATAGCGCTCTCCGAGAAGGGCTCGATGTTCGATCCGGGCCCCTGCGTCTACATGGAGAAGATCGCCGTGGGCCCCGAGTGCAAGGGGGCTGTCGACATCTGTGCCTCCCCCACCGAGAACCTCGAGGCCGTTGCGAAGGTCAAGGGCGAGTCGGTCAGGGAGGTCACAGCCGTCATCCTCGACCGCGACCGGCACGACGATCTGGTGGCCGAGGTGCGCGAAGCAGGAGCTCGCATCCGCCTCATCCCCGACGGCGACGTGGCGGGCGCCATCTCGACGGCGTGGCCCGACTCCGGAGCCGACATCCTCTTCGGCATCGGCGGCACCCCGGAGGGCGTCATAGCAGCCGCAGCCCTCAAGAGCATGGGGGGCGAGCTCCAGGGGCGGCTGTGGCCGCGCAACGACGCAGAGCGTGAGGCGGCGGTGGCTGCGGGCTACGACCTCGAGCGGGTGCTCTACACCGACGACCTGGTGAACAGCGACAACTGCTTCTTCGCCGCCACCGGGATCACCGACGGCGAGCTGCTCAAGGGAGTGCGCTACGAGAAGCAGAGGGTCACGACCCAGTCGCTGGTCATGCGCTCGCAGTCGGGGACGGTCCGCCTCATCAACGCGATCCACCGCCTCGACAAGCTCCGCTCCGTCGGCGTCGCCTGAGATCCCCACAGATGGCCGCCACAGATGGCCGGCCAGAGACGCCTGAAGGCCACCCGCCAGGCTCGACCGTTCCGGCGCTAGGGCTCGACCGTTCCGGGCCTGGGCTTGAGCTTGCGGGCGGTGCGAGCAAGATCCTCCGCCGAGACCAGCGAGCTGTGCACGAAGGCTCCGATCGCCTCCGTCTTGTCGTGGAGCGATCTCGCGATGTTGGCCCTGAACATCCCGACGTCGAACGCGCCGTGGCTGATGCGGTCACGCATCAGGACCCGTTCGCCCGGCACCTTGAGGTCGCGGACGACCCGTAGCCAGCTGAGGACCTTCAGGGCGTAGTAGGTGGGGTCCAGCTCCCACCAGAAGAAGCCGTTGCGCGCCGAGGCCTGGTAGTGGTGGTGGTTGTTGTGCCATCCCTCGCCCAGCGTGGTGACGGCGATCAGGACCGAGTTCCGGCTCGTGTCCTCGGTCGCGTAGCGACGCCGGCCCATCACGTGGGCGAGCGAGTTCACGAAGAACGTGTTGTGCCAGACCAGCACCGTGGAGAGCATGAACCCGCAGAACAGCCCTGGAAGACCCGCCATCAGGAAGCAGGCGGTGCCGAGGATCCAGGGCGGCAGCCAGTCGTGGCGGTTGAGGAACCGCAGCTCGGGGTAGCGATCGAAGTCTCGGATGCGGCGGGTCGGGGTGGCCGAGTACTTGTCGCAGAGGATCCAGCCCACGTGGCTCCACCAGAAGCCGCGCAGCGGCGAGTGGATGTCGTCAGCGGTGTCGGACGTGCGGTGGTGCTCACGGTGGTGGCCTGCCCACCACAAGACGCCCTTCTGGGCGGCCGTGCCGCCCCCGAACGCGAGCACGAACTGGAACCACCTGCTGGTGCGGTAGCTGCGATGCGAGAAGTAGCGGTGGTAGCCGGCGGTGATGAACCAGATCCTCACCACGTAGAGCGTCACGCAGAGCACGAGCGCCTTCAGCGTGACCCCGAAGACGAGGGTGCCGGCGATGGCGATCACGTGGAAGGCGATGAAGGGGACCGACGTCTTCCAGTTCACCCGCTCGTCGGGTGCCCGTTCGTAGGTGCGGCGGCTGCGTCGTGTCGACTGGAGCTGGCGCTTCTGGGTTGTGGGACTGGCAGGAGAGGAGGGGGAGGTTCGGGGGGAAGCGGTATCCATCAGGGCCTTCGTATCGTCCCGAGCATCGCGTCACTGGCCCGGCGTGTCTCCCCACCGTACCGGTCCGGTCCGCACCGCCGACAGTCGACGGCAGCGGCGCTGTCGAGAGGGGCGGCCGCGGTCACACCGCTGCGCGCCTGAGGCGGTCGATGACCGCCAAGCCCAATCCCGTGGGTGGGGGCGGGACGGCCAAGACCACGTCGAGGCCGAGCGCGTCCGCCTGGCGCAGCAGCTGGTAGAGGTTCCTCGCGTAGCTCTCTGGCGAACCTGCAGGACCCAGCTCCACCACCTCGCGCGGAAGGCTGCCGACGGTAGCCGGCGCCAGCAGTCCGACGCTCTGGCCCGAGTCGACCAACGCCTGTGCCCTGGCCGCTGCCTCGTCGGCCACCACCAGCTCGACGCTGGCGTCGGGCGAGTAGTGCGACGCCAGGGTTCCGGGAGCGGCGAGCGGCCGCTCCCGGTTCCAGAGCGGGACGGGCCCGCCGAGGACATCTTCGAGCTGCTCTGCTGTGACCCCTCCCACGCGCACGACCTCCGGGGTGCCCGTGGACAGGTCGACGATGGTCGACTCGATCCCCACCTGGCAGGGCCCGCCGTCGAGGACGTGGTCGACGTCGTCTCCCAGCTCCTCGATGACGTGTGCAGCCGTGGTCGGGCTCACCCGCCCGAACCTGTTCGCCGATGGGGCCGCCACCCCTCCGCCGAGCTCCTGCACGAGCCGAAGGGCCACGCTGTGGCCCGGGACCCGCAGGCCCACGGTGGGCAGGCCACCGGTGACCCGATCGGCCACCTGGGCGGACCGGCGCAGCAGCAACGTGAGCGGGCCCGGCCAGAACACCTCGGCCAGCAGGCGCGCCTGGGGAGGCACCGCCCGGGCCCACTCGTCGATCTGGTCGGCCGATCCCAGGTGCACGATCAGCGGATGCCCTGGCGGTCGGCCCTTCACGAGGAAGATCCTCTCCACGGCGACCTCGTTGGTGGCATCGGCTCCGAGGCCGTAGACCGTCTCGGTCGGAAAAGCCACCAAGCCGCCTGCGCGCAGCACCTCGGCGGCCAGCGCCAGCTCCTGGCTGGTCACGCCGTCGCTCACGCCAGGACCAGGGAAGCCTCGGTGATCCCGGCCACCACCCCTGCCGAGGGCAACCTGGAGACCTCACCGGCGAGCACGATGCGTGAGAAGCGCCCGAGCACCTCCTCGAGCACGATTCGTGCCTCCATCCGAGCGAGGGCCGCCCCGAGGCAGAAGTGCTCCCCGAACCCGAAGGCCAGGTGGTGGTTGGGTCGACGCACCACGTCAAGCTCGCCTGCGTCGGGTCCGAACTCGTCGGGGTCCCGGTTGGCCGAGCTGTACAGCAGCAGGAGCGGATCGCCTTCCTCGATCCTGCGACCTGCGAGGACTGCTTCGGTGGTCGCGGTCCGCATGAAGCTGATCACCGGCGTCGTCCATCGCAGGAGCTCCTCGACGGCCGCGGGCACCCTCGAAGGGTCCTGCACGAGCAGGGCCCATTGCGCGGGATGCTCCGCCAGGGCGACGAGGCCGGCGGAGATCAGGTTCCTGGTCGTCTCGTTGCCTGCCACTAGGAGCTGTCCGCACAGCATCAAGAGCTCGGAGTCGTCCAGGCTCCTGCCCTGGTCGTCGACGGCGGCGACCAGCGTGGAGATCAGGTCGGACCCTGGTCGCCGTCTCTTGTCCTCGGCGGCAGCGAGGAAGTAGTCGGCCATCTCCACGAGCTTCGTGAGGTTCTCGTCGGTCTGGGCAGTACCGGCGTCGATCGCCGCCTCCGACCACTCGTACAGGCGTGGCCAGTCATCGACAGGTACACCCAGCAGCTCGGCGATCACCACCAGCGGGAAGGGCACCGCCAGCTGCGAGACGACGTCGAACGGGCGATCGGCCTCCACCGTCCCGAGAAGGTCCCTGGCCCGATCTCGCACAGCGGACTCGAGCGCCTTCATGCGCGACGGGCTGAACGCTGGCTGCACCAGGGCCCTGTAGCGCTGGTGGTCGGGGGGATCGACGTAGAGCAGGGCGCCTGGGACCTCTGGCAGCTCTCGACCGAGGTCCATGAGCAAGACCCCCTTGCTCGAGCAGTAGGTGTGAGGATCCCTCGAGACCTCCAGGACCTCCCTATGTCGGCTCAGCACCCAGAAGCCGGGGTCCTCGTTCCAGACGACGGGTGCCTCGCGACGCAGCCTCTCGTAGAGGGGGAAAGGGTCTCCCGCGTAGAGCTCCGGGGACACGAGCGGTGCAGTGAGCTCCGGGGCCGTGGGTCTGGGCATGTCCGCATGGTACGGCCGGGTAGCGTCGCTGGCCGTGCCCGCCCCACCGATCGTCCCTCCTCGCCCGGCTCGCCCCTCGCCGTCCTCCTACGCTGCTCTCGGGACGGCTGCCGTCGTGATCGTCGCTCTGTCGGTGCTCTGGTCGCCGGCTCCAGCGGCCGGTTGGATCCTGGCCGGCGTCCAAGCGGCAGCTCAGGAGGCTGGCGACCAGCTCACCCCGCTCAAGGCCGTGGTGCTCGGCCTCGTCGAGGGCATCACCGAGTTCCTGCCCATCAGCTCCACGGGACACCTCCTGGTCGCCCAGAGGCTCATGGGCATCGGCACCACCGAGGCCACGAAGGATGCCGCCGACTCGTACGCGATAGCCATCCAGGCTGGTGCGATCCTCGCCGTGGCCGTCCTCTACTGGAAGCGGCTGGTCTCGATGGCCCGGGGGGCACTCGGGCACGACACCACCGGCAGGGGGGTCCTCCTGGCGCTCGCGGCGGCCGCCGTTCCTGCTGCCGTGATCGGGCTGCTGGGCGAGCAGCTGATCAAGGACAACCTCCTCGGTCCCGGCCCCGTGATCGCAGCCTGGATCGTGGGCGGCATCGTGATACTCGCCGTGGCCGATCGATGGACGAGCCGTGGCGGGGGGCGGGGCCTGGAGGAGATGGGGTTCCGCAGCGCACTGGTGATCGGGTTGGCGCAGTGCGTGGCGATGTGGCCGGGCACCAGCCGCAGCATGGTGACCATCCTGGCCGCACTGGCGCTGGGCTACAGCCTGGCTGCAGCGGTGGAGTTCAGCTTCCTGCTGGGGCTGGTGACGCTGGGTGGCGCGACCGCCTACGAGGCCGTGCGCAACGGCTCGGAGATGCTCGATGCCTACGGCTGGTTCGAGCCGATCCTGGGCCTGGTGGTGGCGTTCGTCGCCGCCGTGATCGCCGTGCGCTGGATGGTCGGGTACCTGCAGCGGCACAGCCTCGCCATATTCGGCTGGTACCGCCTCGGGATCGCCGGGCTTGCGCTGGTCCTGCTGGGCACCGGGGCGATGTGACCACCTTCCGGCATCCTCTCCTGCCGACGCCGAACCCACCCTTTTGACGGTTCGATACTCAAGAGTCTGTCGACCGATGCATATCTGGTGGTCATGATCCCCCCATGGAAGGTGATCTTCAGCGAGTCGTCGGTGAGAACCTGAAGGCGATCCGATTCCGGATGGGGGTCTCCCAGGAGAGCCTGGCGGAGCAACTCGGTTTCCATCGGACGTACCTCGCCTCGATGGAGCGAGGCGAGAGGAACCTCAGCCTTCGCTCGCTGGAACGCCTAGCCCAGATGCTCTCACTCGACCCGATCGATCTGCTCCGTCCCATCTCGGCGAGCAAGCTGCGAAGGCTCGTCTGACGTAGGCAGCCTGGCTCCTACGAACCCGGCGAGAACCTCAAGGGCCGATCCGCAGTCCGCGACGTGGTGTCGGGGATCATCTCTCGGGTGCGTCGATGTGAAGCTGTGCAGGCGTTCCGTGGAGCACCTCGAGCGCGGCGACCACCTCGCCCTCGTCGATGATCGAGACACCGGCATGGGCGCCGTCGCCGTCGATGGGATCGTTGGCGAACAGCTCGGCACAGGTCGACCGGTCGAGTGGAGACCGACCGTAGACGCTCACAGAACCGTGCTGAGCGCGGGCGGCGATGACGACCCTCTCGAACTCCTCGTCGTCCACGACCACTATGGATCGCGTCCGCACCTCGTCGCTCAGGTCGCTTCGCAGGTCTTCGACGGCTGCGCGGATCCTGGCCACCTCCTCCCCCAGGACATCCATTCGATCTATCAGCTCCTGGTAGCTGTGCTGGGCTTGAGAACTGGGCTCGGACATGGCGCCTCCCTACCGACGCAGCAGCCACCCACCGCTCCGCGTCAGCTCGATTCGGATACTTATAGATATCAGCCAGGAGGAGTGGGTGCCGATCGCAGCGTTCGTGGATCGGGGCCCCCGGCGGAGGTATCGGCCATCCCGGCCGTCCCTCTAGATCATTCTACGAACACCTGAGACAAGGGACCCCGTCGACATCGGGGCCGCGGCACGAGGGAGCGCCACGGGATGGAGATCCCGACCCACGACTAGCTTGGTGTCGTTCTCGGAAGGTCGGCCGGCCTTTGGAGGTTCACATGTCGGTGAGACTGCGCGAGGGGTCCGGAGCGCTCGCCGGGTTCGCGACGTTCCTCGTGCTAGCCGTCACCTACGCGCTGCTGGCCCTCTCGTCGTACGAGCTGTTCGGTGCGGTCTCGATCGGCGTCACCTTCTTCCCTCCCGCCGGGCTCACCTTCGTCGCCTTCCTCCTGCTGCCCCGGAGCCGCTGGCCGGCTGTCGCCGCCGCCGTGGTGGTGGGTGAGCTGGCGGTCGACATGGGCAAGGGCCAGGGTCTGTGGTGGGCGCTCGGCTGGGCAGCCGCCAACCTTGCCGAACCTTTCGTCGGAGCGGCGGTGGCCAGGGCCCTGAGCACCACCGTGGGCTTCAGTCGGCGGTTCTGCCTGGCGTTCCTCGTCGGAGGTCTCCTGGCGGGTCCGGCGGTGGGAGCCACCGTCGGCTCGACGGTGCTCGACCTCGGCGACGACTTGGCGTGGCTGTCGAGCTTCCCGGACATCTGGGTGGGAGACGCACTCGGCGTGCTCGTGGTGGCCCCTCTCGTCCTCGTGCTGATGAGGCCGCGCGAGTTCGTGCTCTTCCGCACCACCCGAGTGGACGTCGTCGTCGTCGCGGTGGCGATGGTCGCGTGCGCCCTCGCTCTCGTCCTCAGCGAGGAGGTCCCCGTGGGCTACGCGGCCCTCCCCCTGCTCGCCTACACCGCCGTCCGCTGCAGCTCGAGGGAGCTCGCCGCTGCCGCCGTGGTGGTGGCGGGAGCACTGACGGCGGCCACCGCTCACGGCGTTGGACCTTGGGGCCTGATCGGTGACGACCTCGACCCGCACTCCCGGCTGGTGCAGCAGCAGCTCTTCCTCCTGACGGCCATAGGTGCGTCGTGGCTTCTGAAGCTCGAGGTCACCGAGCGCGTCCGGGCCGTGACCTCGGCCAGGGACACGGCGGCCGACCTGGAGCGGGCCCGCCACGAGACCAAGGGCCAGGAGCGCCTGACCGACCTGTACCGCTGGCGGAGCGAGCAGGCGACGGCCCAGGCGGAGCTGGACCACCACATCGCCCTGACCCTCCAGAGCTCCCTGATGCCGGGGAACGTCGACACGCCGGCGGGCATGCGTGCCTCCGGACGCTACCTGCCCGCCACCCAGACCCTCGAGGTGGGCGGTGACTGGTACGAGATGATCCACGACGAACGAGGGACGGCCACCGTGGTCATCGGCGACGTCGTGGGCCACAGCCTGGCTGCGGCCGCGGCCATGGGTCAGCTCGCGGCCGCAGCCCGGGCGCTCGCGTGCGCGGGCCACAGCCCATCGGAGCTCATCGAGAGCCTCGACCTGGTCGCCAACCGCACCCCCGACGCGATGATGACGACGATCGCGTGCGCCACCCTGGATGCAGCGACGGGACAGCTGCGCTACAGCAGCGCCGGCCACCCTCCCCCGTGCCTGAGGCAGCCCGACGGCACCACCGTGCTCCTGGACGGCGCAAGGAGCACGCCTCTGGCCGTCCAGAGCCCCGAGAGCCGCCTCGAGGAGTCGACCGTCCTCGTCCCCGGGAGCCTGGTGGTCTTCTACACCGACGGACTGGTCGAGCGGCGAGACCGATCCATCGACGAGAGGCTCTCCGAGCTCGAGCGGGTGGTCGAGGGGCTCGACGCCCATGACCCCGACGGGGCATGCGACAGGATCGTGGCGGCGATGCTCGGGAAGGATCGCCACGACGACGACGTGGCGATCCTTGTGCTCGCGCTCGACGAGGTCGGCCCCGCTGGAGCAGGTCCTGGGGCCGCAGTCTCGGAGGCGGGGGCGGCTACCGGGTGAAGAGCCACTCGGTGGCCGGGGATCACTCCGCTCTCATGTGGCTCCGAACCTGCCTGAGGACCCGAGCCAGAGATCTGGAGACGTGCATCTGGCTGACCCCGGTGCGCTGTGCGATCTCGGTCTGGGTCAGCTCCTCCATGAAGTAGAGCTGCAGGAGCTCACGGTCCTCAGGGGTTAGGTGCACGAGAGCCTGCTGCACGGCCAGCCAGTTCTCCGCCAGGCTGAGCTGCTTGTCCTCCTCGCCGAACAGCTCCCCGGCGGACCGACCAGCCAGCGGGACGTCGATCGAGTCCGTCGAACGGGCACCCATGGCCGCCTGGGCACGCTCCACCTCTGCGCTCGTCACGTCCATCAGGTCGGCCAGCTCGGCGCTCGTGGGCACGCGGCCCAGGTCCTGGGTGAGGAGCTCGGTCGAGTCACGCATCGTGCTCGCCAGGTCGTGCACCCGGCGCGGGACCTTCACCGACCACCCCGAATCGCGGTAGTGGCGCCTCAGGGACCCCACGATGGTCGGGTTGGCGAACCCGAAGAACGGCTTGCGCTGCTCGGGATCGAACCGCTCGAGAGCGAGGAGGAGCGCCTCCATGGCCACCTGCTGGAGATCCTCGAGGGGCTCGCGCTGGCGGTAGAAGCGCTTGGCGAGCACCTGGGCGTGGGCGCCGTAGTGGGCCACGAGACGATCCCGGGCCCTCGCATCGGAGCGACGCTTGACGGCGACGTGGTCCGCCCACACCTCCACCTCCACCGAAGCGGCGGGCGCAGTGCCCTGGAAGCGAGAGCGCTCGACTAGCTTCGTTGGGATGGTCCGCTGCGCTATGGCTCCGTCCACGACGGATCGGCAGCGATCCAGGGCCTCTTCGAAGCTCGTCTGCTGCCGGGGAGCACTCGCCTCGGCAGGTCTGTCGCTAGCGCTCATGGCGCTCCTCTGCGGTCGGGACACACACTAGGTGCAGGCGGAGCCCGCCGTGCGCCACAGAAGGAGGTGACGAATGGCGCCGCGCAGGACCCCCCGTGACGGTGGAGCCGCAGCCCCGACAGGCGATCCGCGCGCCTCGTCGACCTCCGACCTCGACCAGCTCGTAGAGGAGCGGCTCCGGGAGGCCAGCTCGCAGCTGGAAGCCGCCTCCGAGGAGCTCGGCGCCGCTCTCGCCCGGGCCTCCGAAGCTCGCGACGCCCTGGATGCCTTGGAGGGACTCGTCGACGAGCTGCTCTCCGCCGTGCCCTCACCTCTGATCGTCCTGGACGTCGACCTGCGGGTGGTGGGCTGGAGCGTGGGCGCAGAGGAGAGGTGGTCGAGGCCGCCGGATCAGGCGGTTGGCCGCAAGTGGTCGAGGATCAAGCGGATGGTCGACGACGCCGTGACGACCTCGCAGCTCGACGAGCTGCTCTCCGATGGCGGCGACGGGCATCCCGCCTCGCTGGGGGGGCTCCGGGTGCGCGCACTGAAGGCCGACGGCCGCGTCCACTACCTTCTGCTCTCGCCGGAGGAGCCTTGAACGGCTTCGAGGTCCGTGACCGGAGCCTGCGGGGTTTCTCGGGATCGCACCCGGGTAGGTCGGATTGCACAAGGGCTGCGTCCCGGCTGCGCAGCCAGAGGAGGGCGAGTTCTTGACCGATCCGGTCTTCGTGGATCTCGAGATCCAGCCAGACGCCCGTTTCGTGCGACTGGTCCGCCTCGTCGCGAGCGGTGTCGCTTCGGTGTCGGGCCTCGACATCGACAGCACCGAGGACTGCCGCATAGCGGTGGACGAGCTGTGCGCTGCCCTCATCGAGGTGAGCGACGGTGGCCCCCTCGAGATCCAGTTCAGATCCGACGGCACGAGCTTGCAGGGCTCGGGGAGGAGCCGGCGGGGAGACAACGAACCCGACGAGGAGAGGCTGGCGGTGAGCCGCAACATCGTCACGGCCGTCTGCGACGAGTACGAGCTCGTGCTCGACAGGCCCGTTGCGTACTTCAGCTTCCGCAAGTCCGCCGACGGGATGAGAGAGAGCAGCTAGTCAGGGCAGCAGGGTGAAGCTGCGGTCCAGGCCTGCGATCTCGATCACGCGCCTGGTGATGTCGGTGGCCCCGGCGAGGACCACACCACCGCCCCTCGGCTTCAGCTTGTTGTGCGCCGCCATGAGCACCCGCAGGCCTGAGGAGTCCAGGAAGCTGAGGCCCCCCATGTCGAGCTTGAGGTTGACGACGTCGTCGCCGAGCGCCCCTTCTATCTCTGCCATGAAGAGCGGGGCTGTGTAGGGGTCGAGCTCCCCGACCAGGACGAGCACGAGGGTCCCTTCGTCCGAAGAAGCGCGGGTGATCGACAGCTGGTCTTCCGGACGGCTGCCCAAACTGGTGCGATCGCTGGTCATGGCTTCCCTGGGACGTGGGTGAGGCGCCCTTATCGTACCCCGCGGGGGTCCCACGTAGACGGGGAAGTCGCCGGCTCGTGGACGGGGGGTTGGGCGCCTGCAACGCGAGGGACGTTTGCCCTGGGCTGGTCGGGGGTAGGTGAGCGGCACCAACCAGCACGAGGAGACACCGTCATGGCAGAGAGCGGACCGAAGGCAGGAGCCAAGGGAATCGTCGAGGACCTCAAGGGAAAGGCCAAGGAAGTCGCCGGAAACATGACCGGTAACGAGGACATGGCCCGCGAGGGCGAGGCGCAGCAGGACAAGGCCCGCAGCGAGCGAGAGGTGGCGGAGCACGAGGCGAAGGCCGAGCGCGCCCGCGCCGAGGCGGCCAAGGACGAAGCCCGCCAGCAGGTCCACCAAGACTGACGAAGATCCTCCGGCAGCGCACCGCCTCCGGGGTCGTGGTCGAAGGCCGCGGCTCTCGGGGGCGGCGGCGCGAAGACCGAGCAGCCACGCACGATGGGCCCCCGAGACGACCAGGCGCTCGCCGATCTCGACAACGAGCGCGACCGCGAGGAGCTGCGACGGCGCTACTACGGGTTGATGCAGGAGCTGCGCGTCGTCCTTCCGGGCGTCCAGGTCCTGGTGGGCTTCCTGTTGACGGTGCCCTTCGCACCCCGCTTCGCCGAGCTGGAGGCGACGGAGACCCGCGTCTACGGGGTAGCGCTGATGAGCTCGATGCTCTCGGTGGTCGCGTTCGTGGCGCCAACGGCGTTCCACCGCCTGGGCGATCGAAGGGCACGAGCGGAGCGGCTCGCCATGGCGATCCGGATGTCGAGGCTCGGCCTCGCCCTGCTGGCGGTGGCGCTCATCACCTCGATGTACGTGGTTGGTGCCTTCGTCTTCAGCAACCAGGTGGGTCTGATGCTGAGCGTGAGCGCGGCGGTCGCCATGGGCGTGTTGTGGCTGCTGACCCCCCTGCGCACCTTGTGGCCGACCGACGACGACGGGGTTGCGGCCGACGGCGACGGGTAGGTCAGAGCGCACGCCGGTACGAGACCCCTCGCCGGCGGGCGCCGATCCCCCACCAACGAACGGAGGACCCGATGGCGGCGAACGGACCCAAGATCGGATTCAGCTTGTCCAGCGAAGAGCACGGGCCTTCGGACCTCGTGCGCTTCGGCTCAGCCGCACGGGAGCACGGCTTCGACGACATCATCGTCTCCGACCACTTCCACCCGTGGGTCGAGGCCCAGGGTGAGAGCCCGTTCGTCTGGTCGGTGCTGGGCGGCCTCGCCACTGCCGCACCGGGAGCTCGCCTGGGCACCGGTGTCACGTGTCCGATGATCAGGACCCACCCCGCCATCGTCGCCCAGGCCGCCGCCACCGTCGCCCTCATGACTAAGGGAAGGTTCTTCTTGGGCGTGGGTACCGGCGAGGCGCTCAACGAGGTGATCCTGGGCGACCGCTGGCCCTCCGCCGACGAGCGCCTGGAGATGCTCGAGGAGGCGATCGCGGTCATGCGCGAGCTGTGGACCGGTGAGAAGGTGTCGCACGAGGGCAAGCACTACGTGGTGCGCAATGCGCGGCTCTACTCGTGTCCCGACCAGCCCGTGCCTGTCTACGTGTCGGGCTTCGGGCCCAAGAGCGTGGAGCTTGCAGCACGCATCGCTGACGGCTTCGTGAACACCTCCCCCGATCGCGAACTTGTCGAGCGCTATCGACGAGCGGGCGGCAGCGGACCGGCTGTTGCGGCGATGAAGGTGTGCTGGGGCCCCTCGGAAGCCCAAGCCCGCAAGGAGGTCCACCGCCTCTGGCCGAACGTCGGCCTACCGGGGGAGATGGGCCAGACCCTTCCCACGCCGACCCACTTCGAGCAGGCAGCAGAGCTGGTCACCGAAGAGCACGTCTCGTCGATCGCCGCCGGACCCGACCCCGAGGTGCACGCTGCCTCCGTGCGAGAGTTCGCGGAGGCCGGCTTCGACGAGATCTACGTCCACCAGATCGGCGCTGACCAGGAGGCGTTCCTCAAGGCCTATCGCGACGAGGTGCTCCCTCGGCTCTGAGGACCTGGTCGCTCACTCGATCTGGCCTTCGCCCTTGATGTTGGCGCCGCGCTCCATGGCCGCCTGCTGTGCTTCCACGACAGAGCGAGGTGCGGGGCCAGGAGGCGCCGCTTCTTCTTCTTCCGGGGTGGGCATGTCGTCGGCAGAGCCGTGCACCAAGGCATCCTTGCGATCGGCTTCGAGGGTCTCTCCGCTCGGGACCGTGTTGGGCGGTGCCGGGTCTTCCCACTCTTCGTCTTCCATGGCCACGTATGCCTCCTCGGGCTGGTCAGCCCACTCGGGTTTCGAGGTCTCTTCTCGTTCGCTTCCCATGTGTCCCTCTCGTCTCGCTGCTAGTCGCCGGGATACGGCGCCGAGTTGAGCAACGAAGCCAGGTGCACGGCGTTCCGTACCGCAGTGCCCGTGGCCTGGGCCGTCTTGTCGGGACGAGGGCTCTTGTCGATGTAGTCGACGCCTTGCATGGCCTCGCCGACCCAGTAGGTCACCGCACCAGCCGCCAGCGTGAAGCCGACGTCGTTGAGTGCCTGGAACAGCTCCGCCGAGACGTGGTGAGCTCCGTCCTCGTTTCCCACCACCGCTACGATCGCCACCCGGTCGAAGCTCACCATGCGCCCGCTGTCGTCGGTCTCACCGAGGAAGGCGTCGAGGCGCTCGGTGACGCGCTTGGCCACCGACGACGGCTGCCCGAGCCATATGGGCGTGCCGAGAACGAGCAGCTGCGATTCGAGGATCCTCTGCCTCAGCTCCGGCCAGTCGTCACCGTCTCCCTCGTCGGACGAGACACCCGGCTTCAACTCGAGGTCCACCACACGGACCGGGTCGCCCACCTCGACCCCGAGCTCGCGCAGACCCTCCGCGACCTCGCCGACGAGCACTTCGGTGCTGGACGGTTCGGGAGACGCCTTGAGACTGCAGTTGAGAGCTACGGCCTGCAGTGACATGTGATCTTCCTACCCGTCTCGGGATGGACGAAACCGCCGACGCGCCGACGCTGAATAGTCGGCGAGGTGTGCGGGTAGGCGTGAGCGACTCTCTTGGCACGACGGAGGGAACGGAAAGATGCCACGAGCATGGAGCGACAAGCGTGAACGGCAGTACGAGCACATAAAGGAAGGCCTCCTCGAACGCGGCGAGGACGAGGGGACCGCCGAGGAGATCGCAGCCCGCACGGTGAACAAGGAACGGGCGCGCTCCGGCGAGGCCGAGCGATCGAGCACGACCTCGACCGACGACATCTCCTCTGGACGCAGGGGGGGCCTGCGATCTCATCAAGGCCCCGGCGGCCGGACCCGCGACCAGCTCTACAACGAGGCTCGACAGAAGAACGTCAAGGGCCGCTCGAAGATGAACAAGGCGGAGCTCGAGAAGGCAGTGGGCAGATGACCACCCGGACCGCGATGCGTCCGATCGACAAGGAGGAAGGCGATGGCCCGGTGTGAGGTTTGCGGCAACGACTACGACAAGTCCTTCGAGATCCGAGCGGCAGGGAGCACTCACACCTTCGACAGCTTCGAGTGCGCGATCCACCGGATGGCGCCGGTGTGCGAGCACTGTGGATGCAAGGTGATCGGGCACGGGGTGGAGGTGGAAGGAAGGTTCTACTGCTGTGCGCACTGCGCCCGCCGCGAAGAGGAGACCGACGAACCCGTGGACAGGGTCGACTCTCTGCAGGGATGAGGAGGCCAAGCGCCACCGACCCGGATGGGCCCTGATCCCCACAATTTTCTAGCCGTTGCTAGATTGAGGTGGTGGCACCGACTGCACCGGCCAGCACGCTGCAGAGGCAGGCCCGCGCTCTGGGCGACACCACCCGCCACGAGATCTTCCGGCGGATCGCCGACGCCGACGGGCCCGTGGGCGTGGCGGAGCTGAACGAGCACTTCCCGTTCAACCACAACGCCATACGCCAGCACCTCGCGAAGCTGGTAGACGCCGGCCTCGTGGTGGAGGCACGGGCCGCGAGCTCCGGGCGGGGTCGCCCCAGGCTCGTCTACACGATCGCACCGGGGGTGGAGGGCCAGTGGGGCACGACAGGCCCTTACGAGCGGCTCAGTCGGCTTCTGGTAGAGGTCATTCGAACCGGCCTGGACCCCGAGGAGGTCGGACGGCGGGCAGCCGACCAGTTCCGGGTCACCTCCCCTTCCGGCAACGCCCTCGACGACATCAGCGCCGCGATGGCCAGGCAGGGCTTCCAACCCGAGGTGAGATCGGAAGAGGGCAACGACGTGGTGCTCCACCACTGTCCGTTCGAGGCAGCCGCCCTCGCGGATCGCCGCACGGTCTGCGCGCTGCACCTGGGAATCGCCGAGGGCCTGGCCGAAGGCACGGGCGTGACGGTGGAGGAGTTGATCGCCCACGATCCCCGCAAGGCCGACTGCCGCGTGCGCCTCCGAGGCGAGCCCGTGCAGGCAGAACCCACCTCGCAACCCGCTCTCACGCTTCGAGATCCAGGCTCGCGACCGTCGCGCTCGAGGACCTCGCGTCGCTCGCCCGAGTAGCCCCGGCGAGGGGCCCCTGCTAAATTTCTAGCATCAGCTAGATTTTTTAGGAGGCCCCAACCATGCTCCCCGCCGAGCGATCAGGCACCGTCTCGCTGCCCTCGGAACCCCAAGAGGAGAGCGCCGGGGAGCCCAAGCCGGAGCTGACGCTCGTACCCTCCGCTGCAGACGTCGACGAGGACGTGCCCTTCGAGACCGGTCTGTTCCGATCGGCAGCCATCGGGGCGATCGTCGGCTTCGCCCTCATCTTCGTGATGGTGGTCGTCGGGTTGCTGATCGCTGGCATCGAACTGTGGGCCACCCTCCTGAGCGCCGTGTTCATCGCAAGCTTCGGGGGCATCGGGTTCGGTGGCATGGAGGCCGCCTCGATGCACAAGCCGCCCACACCCAAGAGGAAGTAGCGGCCAGCCGGCCCCTGCGCCGCGGCCGATCCTGCCGGCCAGCCCGCCGCCGGGGCCATCGGGCCAGCTCCCGACACCGAAGCTGCCTGCGCTCGAACTAATCCGATCATTTCACTAGGGTTAGTGGGCTGTGGACCAGCTCCTGTTCGTCGCGATCGCTGGGTTCTGTGCAGCGCTCGTCGACGGAGCACTCGGGATGGGCTTCGGTCCCACCAGCTCGAGCATCCTGCTGAGCACCGGTCTGGCACCCGCCTCGGTGTCGACCACGGTGAACATCGCCAAGGTGGTGACCGGCATCGCCTCGGCGGTGTCGCACTGGCGGTTCCGCAACATCGATCACCGACTAGTGCTGCAGCTGGCCGTTCCTGGAGCCCTGGGAGCGATCATCGGGGTGTTGGTGCTCTCCCGCATCGACGGAAGCACCTTGCGACCCGTTCTCGCCGCCCTGCTCTTGGTGATCGGTGCCAGGATCCTCTGGCGGTTCAGCCGAAGGGTGAAGGTGAAGGCCGAGGAGTTCGAGGACCTGGAGCACGATCCCAACCGCATGCCCCCCTTCGACGACCGCGGCGTCGAGGTGGTGGCGGCGGCCGGGGGTGTGACCAACGGGCTCATCGGAACCTGGGGCCCTGTGGTCACGCCGTTCCTGATGCACCGCGACCTCCCTCCCCGCTTCGCTGTGGGTTCCACGAACACCGCAGAGGTCGCTGTCGCCGCAGTTTCGGCGTCGTCGCTCGTGGCAGCTCTGGGAAGTGGCGGGCTCGACGTCGCGGTCGTCGTCGCGATGCTCGTGGGCGGGGTGCTGGCCGCCCCGGTCGCCGCCCTGTTCGTCCGCTACGTCCCCGCCCGCCCCATGGGCCTCGCTGTGGGCGCCCTGCTGATGATCACGAACGCCCGTGAGCTGTCGAGCTGGGCGGGAGCGGGTGCCTACCAGTGGGTGGCCTACGGGGTCGTCGTGGCCCTGGTCGTGCTCGCGTGCATACGGCCCCGCCTCATCGAGAGGGCCGCCCGCTGACGCGACCAGGCTCCCTGGCGGTGGGCCAGAGCCTGTCAGCTCTCGCCCATCCCGGGGACCGGCTCTCGGGCCGAACCCAAGCGCACCTTCTCCTCGATGCGCTTTCCCACCTCCGGGTCGATGCTCGTCCAGTACCAGAAGGCACGTTCGAGCACCTCGCCACGAACGCCTCCGAGGAGGCTCCCGCTGACCTGCTCCACGAGGCGGTCGCGCTGGACGTCGTCCATGACGTCACGCACCAGGGAACCTGGCTGGCCGAAGTCGTCATCCTCGGCGTGGAGCTCGTACGCGCTGCGGACCATGTCGCCGTCGACGGCCCACGACTCCTCGGGGGACGCCTCTCCGTCGGCCCACTCCCTGCCCTCGGAGTTGGGCGCGTACACGGGTTGGGCGCCGGAGTGCTCGTAGGCCATCTGCCCGTCGAACATGTACGTGTTGGTCTCCGGCGTGCGCGGACGGTTCACGGGGAGCTGGTGGAAGTTCGTGCCGATCCTGTTGCGCTGCGCGTCGTTGTAGGCGAACGACCTGCCCAACAGCATCTTGTCGGGCGAGAGGCCGATGCCGGGCACGGTGTTGCCGGGCGAGAACGCCGCCTGCTCGATCTGCGCGAAGAAATTCTCCGGGTTGCGGTTCAAGGTCATGGTGCCCACCGGGATCAGCGGATAATCCTTGTGCGACCAGGTCTTGGTCAGGTCGAACGGGTTGAAGCGGTAGGTCTTGGCCTCGGCATAAGGCATGACCTGCACCGACAGCCGCCAGCTCGGATGCTCGCCCCGCGCAATGGCCTCGAACAGGTCGCGACGATGGTAGTCGGCATCGCTGCCGGCCATGGCCGCCGCTTCCTCGTTGGTGAAGAATTCCATGCCCTGGTTGGTATGGAAATGATATTTGACCCAGAACTTCTCGCCGGCCGCGTTCACCCACATGTAGGTGTGCGAGCCGTAGCCGTTCATGTGCCGCCAGGTGCGCGGCAGGCCGCGCTCGCCCATCAGATACGTCACCTGATGCGCGCTTTCGGGATTGTTGGTCCAGAAATCCCACTGCATGTGGTTGTCGCGCAGGCCCGAATCGGGAAGCCGCTTCTGGCTGCGGATGAAATGCGGGA
>CAZHBH010000014.1:0-38183 GCA_964530525.1 uncultured Rhabdothermincola sp.
CTTCCACTACGTGCTCTTCGGAGGATCGGTGTTCGCGCTCTTCGCGGGCATCTACTACTGGTTCCCCAAGATCACCGGGAAGATGCTGCGCGACAGCTGGGGCTACGTGCAGTTCGCAATGATGGTCGTGGGCTTCAACATGACGTTCTTCGTGCAGCACTACCTGGGGTTGCAGGGCATGCCCCGCCGCACGGCGTCGTACCTGGAGGCCGACGGCTTCGCCACCCTCAACGCGGTGTCGTCCGCGGGGGCGGCCCTGCTGGCGCTGTCCACGCTCCCGTTCCTGTGGAACGTGTGGATCTCGCTCCGCAGGGGCGCACCGGCAGGTGCCAACCCGTGGGACGGCCACACGCTCGAGTGGGCCACGGCCTCGCCACCGCCGCCCGGCAACTTCACCGAGGCCCTGCCACCGATCCGTTCGGAGCGGCCGCTGTGGGACCTCAACCACCCCGACCACCGCTCGCCGCGCGAGCACGGGCGGCCCAAGCAGCCGGCGGGCTGGACGTGAGCGTCCTAGGCCCCCGCAGGAGGCGACCTCATGAGGGTTGATCCCGATGGCCGGTGACGACGAGCTCCGGAGCACGACGCACGTGACAGAGGACGAGGGCGGGACGACCGTCACCGGGGGCCGGCGCGCGGTGGAGCCGGCCAAGGGCATACCCACCGAGACCCGGATGTACGGGGCCGTGGGCGGCTTCTACCTACTGCTCACCGCCATCTACTGGTTCACCTCTCACGAGCCGGCCGGCACGGCCATGTTGCTCGGCGCGGGCATCTTCGCCTGCGTCACCGGCATCTACTTCGTGCTGAAGCTGAGGGGTGTCCAATCGGAGGTGGAGGCCGACGAGTGGCCGACGCCCACCGATCCCCCCCGCCACGAGGGCCTCTACCTCCCGCACACGAGCATCTGGTCGGTGGGGATCGCCGTCGGCGCTGCGGTGACCCTCGCGGGGCTCGCCGTGGGCTGGTGGGCGAGCCTGCCCGGCGTCGTGCTGATGGTGCACTCCATCATCGGCTTCGCCGCGCAGTCGCGCGACCGGGCCTAGGTGGAGTACAGGGCCTCGATCTCGGCGGCGTAGCGCTCGTTCACGCCGCGGCGCTTCAGCTTCGAGGTCGGGGTGAGCACGTCGCTGTCGGGAAGCCACTCCTCGCCCAGGACCTTCACCTTCTTCACCTGCTCGGCGTGGCTGAACCCCGCCATCGCGCCAGCCAGGCCCGCTTCGACCTCGGCGATCACCTCGGGGGTCTCGGCCAGCTCGGCGAGGCGGCCCTCCAGACCTCGCGAAGCCGCCCAGGCGGGCGCCGCGTCGGGGTCGAGCGTCACCAGGGCAACGATGTAGGGCCGGTCGTCTCCGATGGCGCACGCCTGGCCGACCAGCGGGATCGACTTGAGCGCCACCTCCAGGTTGGCCGGGCTCACGTTCTTGCCCCCGGCGGTGATGATCAGCTCCTTCTTGCGGTCGACGATGCGCAGGTAGCCGTCATCGTCCATCACGCCCACGTCGCCGGTGTGCACCCAGCCCTCGTCGTCGATGGTCTCCGCCGTGCGCTCGGGGTCGCCCAGGTAGCCCGAGAACACGTTGGACCCTCTGAAGAGGACCTCGCCGTCGTCGGCGAGCGCCACCTCCACCCCCGGCATGGCCGGGCCGACCGTCCCGGGCTTGATGTGGGTGGGCGCCCAGGTGATGGCCCCCGTGCTCTCCGACATCCCGTAGATCTCGGATAGGGGCACCCCGACGGCGCGGAACCACCGGAGCACGTCGGGCGTGAGCGGCGCCGCGCCGCTCACGGCGATGACGGCCTCGTCGAGCCCCACGAGCTGGCGCACGGTGCTGAAGGCGACCTGGTCGAGGAAGTCGTACGTGGCCAACTGCTCTTCGGTGGCCGTCCCCCAGTCGAGCGCCTCCACGATCTCCAACGCCGCCTCGACGGCTTCGCCGAGCGCCTTGGCCTTCTCGGGATCTGCCGCCGCGGCGGCGTTGATCCCTGCGTGGACCTTTTCCCACACCCGCGGCACGCCGAACACGATGTGCGGGCGGGTCTCGCGGAAGTACTCCGCGAGCAGGCCCGTGTCGGGGCAGGTGGTGACCTCGGCGCCGAACGCGGTGGCGGCGTAGAGGCTCACCATGCGCTCGGCGATGTGGGCCATGGGCAGGTACGAGACCATCCGCTTGCCGGCCAGGTCGTGCTCGGGGAGGGCGCGGTGGATCGACTCGGCCATCCAGCAGACGTTGCGGTGCGAGAGCACGACGCCCTTGGGGTCGCCCGTGGTTCCGGAGGTGTAGATGATCGTGGCAGGGCTGTCGGGATCCAGGGCGCCGGCGGCCGCGTCGAGGTCGATCGGGGCGTGGCCGGCCAGCACGTCGTAGGGCAGAGCGTCGCCGGCCACGCCTTCGGGGTCCACCACCACGAGGTGGCGCAGGTCTGCGATCTGGCCAGCCGCCTTGGCGAAGAGGTCCGCGAAGCCGGCGTCCTCCACGACGGCGACGGTGGTGCCGCTGTGGCCGGCCACGAAGGCGATCTGATCGGGCGACGACGAGTTGTACACCGACAGCGGCGTGGCTCCACAGAACGCCGCAGCCATGTCGACCACGTGGAACTGCGGGATGTTGCGCATCATCAGCAGCACCCGGTCGCCGGATCCCACCCCCAGCGACTGGAGCCCCGCGGCCACCGCGGCAACCCTGTCTGCGAAGTCACGGTACGACCAGCTGTCCCAGCCTTCCCCGCTCTTCCATCTCACCGCTGTCAGCTCGCCGTGGGCGGCGACGGTGCGCAGGAAGGCCCCGGGCACCGTCAGCCCCTCGACGGCCTCGTCGATCTCGTGGCTGCTCATCGGCTCAGCATCGCGCACAGCGGACCACTCGGCTCGGCTGGCGGGTGGGAGCGTGCCCGGCAAGACTCGTCGCGACATCCGGGAGATCCAGAGGGGATATCAGCAATGGCAACAGCGGTGATCGTCGACGCCGTCCGCACTGCGGGCGGGAAGCGCAACGGGAAGCTCTCCGGGTGGCACCCGGTCGACCTCCTGGCCGAGACGATGAACGCCCTGGTCGAGCGCAACGACCTCGACCCCGCGGTGGTCGAGGACGTGCTCTGCGGCTGCGTCATGCAGATCGGCGCCCAGGCCCTCAACGTGGGTCGCAACGCGGTGATCGCCGCCGGCTGGCCCGAGGAGATCCCCGGCACCACGATCGACCGCCAGTGCGGGTCTTCACAGCAGGCCGCCCACTTCGCAGCGCAGGCGATCATGGCAGGCGCCAACGACGTGGTCGTGGCGGCCGGCGTGGAGGTCATGAGCCTGGTCCCGATGGGCGCCACCGCCATGGTGGACGGGGTCGGCTTCCCCTTCGGGCCCAACATGGGCCTCCGGCTGAGCGAGCGCGGCGGCATCGTCCCCCAGGGTGTCTCCGCCGAGATGGTGGCCGAGCGCTGGGACCTGGATCGCGAGGACCTCGACGCCTTCTCGCTGCAGAGCCACGAGCGCGCCGCGCGCGCCCGCGCCGAAGGCCGCTTCGACAACGAGATCGTGCCGGTCAAGGCCGTACCGCGCGACCGCGACACCGGCGAGATCATCGAGACCGACGAGATCGTGACCTCCGACGAGGGCATCCGCGACACCTCGATGGAGCAGCTGGCCAACCTCAAGCCAGCCTTCCAGGAGGGCGGCATGATCACGGCGGGGAACTCGTCGCAGATCACAGACGGCGCCTCGGCAGCGCTCATCATGAGCGAGGAGAAGGCCTCGGCGCTCGGCCTGACCCCCAGGGCCCGCTTCCACAGCTTCGCCGTGACCGGCGTCGACCCCATCATCATGCTCACCGGCCCGATCCCGGCAACCCGCAAGGTGCTCGAGCGCTCCAAGCTCTCCCTCGACGACATCGACGTGGCAGAGGTGAACGAGGCCTTCGCATCGGTGGTCCTCGCCTGGCAGAAGGAGCTCGGCTACGACCCGGAGAAGGTGAACGTGAACGGCGGCGCCATCGCGCTGGGCCACCCGCTCGGCGCCTCGGGCACCAAGCTCCTCGCCACCCTGCTCAACGAGCTGGAGCGCACCGGCGGTCGCTACGGCCTGCTCACCATGTGCGAGGGCGGCGGCATGGCCAACGCCACCATCATCGAGCGGATCTGACGTCAGGGCGTCGGCGCCGCCTAGGCGGTGGCGTCGGCGCCGATCCTCCTGAGGAAGTTGGCCAGGAGGTCGTGGCCGGCCGCCGTGAGGATCGACTCGGGGTGGAACTGCACGCCCTCGATGTCGAGCTCGCGGTGCCGTAGGCCCATGACGATCCCGTCGTCGGCCTCCGCCGTCACCTCCAAGACCTCGGGCACCGACGAGCGATCCACCACCAACGAGTGGTAGCGGGTGGCCTCCAAGGGGCTCGGGAGCCCCTCGAAGACGCCCACGCCCGTGTGGTGGACGAGGGAGGTCTTGCCGTGCATCACCTTCGGGGCCCGGACCACCTCGGCTCCGAACACCTGACCGATGCACTGGTGGCCCAAGCAGACGCCCAACACCGGGCGGCTCTGCCCCAGCTGCTCGATCACGGCGTTCGACAACCCCGCATCCTCGGGGCGTCCTGGTCCCGGCGAGATGAGCACGGCGTCGGGATCGAGGGCGACGATCTGGTCCAGGTCGAGCGCATCGCTGCGGTGGACCAGCGGCTCGGCTCCCAGCTCACCCAGGTACTGGACGAGGTTGTAGACGAAGGAGTCGTAGTTGTCGAGGACGAGCACTCTGGGGGCCATGGCAGCCCCGACGCTACCCGGGGTCCCCGGGTAGCGACGATCTGGTTCTGTCGGCGCTGCCCCTCACCCGGCAGGGCACCAAGCCGCGCTCGCCCCGTCTAGAGTGGCGAGCCGTGGCCAGTTCAGGGAAGCGACCTCAAAAGCAGCGGATCCAAGGCGGGCGTACCACCCCCAAGGGAGGCGGACCCTCAAAGCGGAGGGTGGACCCCTCCGGTCCCGAGGAGTCGACGCGCTACACGCCGCCGGTGCCCAGCTACCAGAAGGAGAGCCCCCGCTGGGTCCCGATCCTGATGTTCACGTTCTTCGGGGTCGGGATGCTGGTGATCTTCCTCCACTACGTGGACCTGATCCTCCCCGGCGCCCCGAGCAACTGGTGGCTGATGATCGGTCTGCTCTCGATCCTCGGAGGGATCATCACCGCCACGCAGTACCGATAGCTTCCTCGCTGCCGCGTCCGACGTGGACGGAGAGCAAGTTCGAAGTTACATCGGCGTAATGCTCCCCAGGTTTATCCACAGGCTGTGGATCTCTACTCGATGGGCGTGACCAGCACCATCTCGTCCTGGCAGTGCCGTGGAGCCTCCGGATCCTCCTTCGGTGCCACGGTCATCCGCACCTCCGCCCCGCAGATGTCGCACCTGTAGGTGATCTTCACCTTCCTCAGCTCGCCGGGGGGCGGCGGGGGCGGTAGCGGCCGGGCGAGGCCGACGAAGGCGGCGAGCCCGACCCGAAGGATGAGGTAGGCGGCCAGGGCGGCGACCGCCACCTTCCAGATCGGGAAGCCGGCCACGAGCGTCGCCGCCGCGCCCACCACGACGACGCCCACCACTATCGGGTGCTTCAACCTCAGGCGCTCCACCCTCACAGCCTACGGGCCTGCGCGCGCGGGGGCCCGAGCGTCACCGAGCCGTCCAACCCCCGTCGACCGTGAGCACCGAGCCGGTGCAGAAGGAGGAGGCGTCGCTGGCGAGGAAGAGCAGGGCGCCGTCGAGCTCGGAGGGACGGCCGAAGCGGCGCATGGGGGTGTTGCGCTCGACCCAGGCCGTGGCCTTCTCGTTGCCGGTCATCCCCGACGTCATCTCCGTCTCGAACCAACCCGGTGCCAGCGCGTTCACCCGAACACCCCTGGAGGCCCACTGCACCGCCAGCTCGCGGGTCATGTTGATCACCGCCCCCTTCGACGACGAGTAGCTGGCCGACGACATGGGTGCTCCCGCCACCATCCCCAGCACCGACGCCACGTTCACGATGCTCCCGCGCCCCGCCTCCGTCATCGTGCGAGCTGCGAGCTGAGCGAGGTGGAAGGCAGCGAAGACGTTGACCTCGTAGGTCCTGCGCACCTCGTCGAGCCCCTCGTCCTCGGCTCGCCGGTGCCCGGCCACGCCGGCGTTGTTGACCAGCACGTCCAGGCTGCCCGACTCGTCGAACGCCCGGCCCACCAGGGCCCGACGGGCTCCCTCGTCGCAGACGTCGGCCACGACCGGCACGATCGACGGGTTCGCCCTAGCCAGGTCTTCCAGCCGATCGGCGCGGCGCGCCGCCGCGAAGACCGTGGCTCCCGCACCCGCGAGCACCACGGCGAAGCGTGCCCCGAGCCCCGAGGACGCCCCGGTGACGACAGCCGTGCGTCCCGCCAGCGAGAAGGGGTCTTCAGGGCTCATCGTCCGAGCACCTCCAGACCCCTCTCGGCGAGCGCCGTCACCGCCTCGCCGGTGCCCTCGAAGCCCTCACCAACGGTCAACCCTTCCTCGAACCTCCTGTGGATGCCCTCGGCGATCACGGCCAGCTTGAAGTAGGCCAGGGCCCGGTGGAAGTCGAGGTCCTCGATGCTGCGGCCGCTCACCACCCCGTACTCCTCTGCCACCTCCGAGGCGCTGGGGAAGCCGGGGTTCGCCGAGATGGGGTGCCCGTCGGGCAGCAGCGCCGTGACGGCCGGGTCCCAGTAGGCGAGCAGCACGCCCAGATCGGCAAGGGGGTCGCCGAGCGTAGCCATCTCCCAGTCGAGCACCGCCACCACCCTGCCGGGGTCGTCGGTGGCGAGGATCGTGTTGTCCACGCGGAAGTCGCCGTGGACGATCCCCGAACCGCTCTCCGCAGGCACGACGGCCTCGAGGCGGGAGTGCAGCTCGTCCACCAGGTCCAGCGTGCGGGTGCGGACCGTCCCCCACTGCCGGTACCAGCGTGACACCTGCCTCTCCAGGTAGCCCTCGGGCCTGCCCAGCTCGGCGAGGCCTACGGCTTCGGGATCGACGGCGTGGATCGCCGCCAGCGCCTCCACCAGTGCGCTGGCACACCTCTTGGCTTCAGCCGCCGAGAGGGAAGCGGCGTCTTCGGCCGAGCGCACCACCCGTCCCTCCACGAAGGTGGCCAGGGCGAAGGGCGCCCCGATGACGTCCGGGTCCTCGCAGAGGGCTACGGCCTCCGGCACCGGCACCGGGCTGGGGCCCAGGGCGTAGATCACGCGGAACTCGCGGGCGACGTCGTTGGCGGTGGGGGCCACCAGCCCGAGAGGCGGGCGGCGCAGTACCCACCGCCTGGCACCATCGGTCAACAGGTAGGTGAGGTTGGAACGGCCACCCTCGATCAGCTCCGCCCTGAGGGGGCCGGCGCGCACCACGTCCTGGTCGTCGAGGAAGGACTCCAAGCGGGCGAGATCGAGGATCGACGTCTCCTCTTCGCTCATCGCCCACCTTCCCCGGCCCCTCGCTCCTGCGCACGAGCCGTGGCCCGGCGTACGGCTCGCCGGGCTATCGCCCACCGGTGCGTCTCGGAGGGACCGTCGTAGATCCTGAACGGCCTCACCTCTCGGAGGTAGCGAGAGAGCAGGACGTCGCCGGAGATCCCCAGAGCGCCGCACACCTGCACGGCGCGATCGACGACCCTGCCGACCGCCTCGGCCACGAAGGTCTTGGCGATCGAGGTCTCCTGGGAGGCGCGGCCGCCGGCGTCCAGCTCGGTCGCCGCGGCCCAGATGAGCCCCCGGCTCGCCGCCATGTCGATCTCGTTGTCGGCCACCAGCTGCTGCACCATCCCCAGATCCGCCAGCCGGGAGCCGAAGGCCTCCCTCTCGATCGCCCTGGCCACGGCGATGTCGTGAGCGCGCCTGGCGAGACCCAGCCAGCGCATGCAGTGGGTCAGCCGAGCAGGCCCGAGGCGCACCTGGGCGTTCTCGAACCCCATGTCGACCTCACCGAGCACCGCATCGGGGGCAACCAGGCACTCCTCGAAGACGACCTCGCTGTGGCCGCCGAAGAGCCCCTCGTCGAGGGTGTCGATGTCGCGCACCACCGACATGCCCGGGTTGTCGCCGTCGACGAGGAACATCGTCGCGCCGCCCCTGCCCCCGACCTCGCCCGAGGTCCTGGCCATGCAGATGGCGAAGGTGGCGCCCTGCGCGCCGGTTATGAACCACTTCCTGCCCTCGATCAACCAGCCCTCCGCGACCTTGGTGGCGGTGGTGCGAAGCAGGGCGGGGTCTGATCCCGCCCCCGGCGAGGGTTCGGTCATGGCGAAGCACGAGCGGGCCTCGCCGGCCGCGAGGGGGGCGAGGTAGCGCTGCTTCTGCTCCTCGGTGGCCACGCGCTCGAGGAGGTGCATGTTGCCCTCGTCGGGGGCGGCGCAGTTGAGGGCGAGGGGCCCGAACAGCGAGTACCCGGCCTCCTCCAGCACCAGGGCCTGGCCCCGCATGTCGAGGCCCGCACCACCCCATCGCTCACCCACGTGTGGAGCGAAGACACCGGCTTCGCGCGCGAGTGCCTGGAGCTCGGCACGAACCTCGGCGGGTCCGTCGTGGAGCACGCCGCGCCGGGCCTCCTCCACGGGGATCACGTGGCGCTCCACGAAGCTGGCCGTCCGCTCGGCGAGCTCGAGGGCCCTCGGGTCGTCGCTCAAACCCACGATTGACTCCATTCAGCCATATGATGATAATAGTTCTTCAGAGGTCGAGGGCGGCAGAGAAGCCGCTCCGGGTCACAAGAGGAAGCCACGCCCGGCTCTCCCCAGGAGGTCCGCAGGATGGTCACAGCAGCTCTCGTCGAAGAGGTCTGCCAGCAGTTCGAGCAGGAGGGCATGACGTTCACCGTCGTCGACCTCGATCCCGAGGCCCGGCGCCTGGAGCTCCGGCTGGAGTTCGACGACGTGGACTGCATGGATTGCGTCATGCCCTCCGAGCACATGCGCAGGCTCATCGCGTCGAGCCTAGAGAGGCGCACCTCGTTCCCCTTCGAGGTGACGCTGGACGACCCGCGGGTCCAGGTCCCGGACGTAGCCGAGCCCACGGCAGCCACCGGCAACGGCGAGCACTCCGGCAGGGTCGTGGTGCTCGATCCCACCGCCAAGGGCCACGGCGGTGATCCCGATCCTGGGCCCGATGCCGGACCGCTGAAGGGCAAGACGGTCCTGTTCAGGGTGGATGCGTTGTGGCGCTCGTGGGACTGGACGGTCGACGAGTGGTCACGGCTCCTGCGAGAGTCGGGGGCCGAGGTCGTCACCTGGAAGCGCTGGCAGGGGATCCCGGGTGAGGAGGGCGACCGCAGGCAGGCCGAGTACGAGGGCCTGATCGGATCGGCCGACCTCGTCGTCTCGGGTCTCGCCAACTGCGGGTCGTGCTCGGCGTGGACCATCCGTGACGCGCTCACCGCTCTCGGCACCGGAGCGCCCACCGTGGCGGTGGCCACCGAGCACTTCGTGCCCCTGGCGAAGATCCTGGCGGAGGACGGCTACCGGCCGGGCCTGCGCCTCCTGACGCTGCCCTACCCGCTCGACACCCGTCCCGAGGACGAGGTCCGGGAGATCGCAGCCCAACGGTTCGGAGAGCTCCTCGAGATAGCGGGGGCGGAGGTATGACGGTGCTGTCAGCTCAACGTCACGAGGTCGAGGCAGACCCGGTGGCCTTCACCCGTACCGCCATGGAGCTGGGCTGGGGCGACGGGTTGCCCCTCGTCCCCCCGACCGTCGACAGGGTCGAGCGCCACATCGCGGCGTCGGGCCTCCCGGCCGACGCCGTGGTCGCCCAGCTCCCACCTCTCAACGCCGACTGCACGGTCGAGCTTGTGGCCATCAACGCTGTCATGGCGGGCGCCGAGCCCGCTGCCATGCCGCTCATCGTCACCGCGCTGCAGGCCATGGCCGAGCCCGACTTCGAGCTCCACGCCATCAACGCCACGACGGCTTCGGTGGTGCCGGCGGTGGTGGTGAACGGGCCGGTGCGACACAAGTTGCACATCTCCTTCGGAGCCAGCTGCCTCGGCGGGGCCGAGGGAGGGAGCCCGCCCATCGGCCGTGCCCTGCGCCTCGTCATGCGCAACGTCGCCGGACAGCGAGCGGGCTCGACCTCGCAGAGCGTCTTCGGCCAGCCCGGGCGCGTTGCAGGCATCCTCTTCGGCGAGTGGGAGGAGCGCTCCCCGTGGGCGCCTCTCGCCGAACGGCGAGGGGTCACCGGCGACGCCGTCACCGTCGTGAGCGCCATGGGCACGATGAACATGCTCGACGGGGTGGCCGACAGCGCCGACCTCCTGTGCGACCTGCTGGGCCGCTCGCTCGCCTACCCGGGGGCCAACGGCTACCTGCCGGGCCTCGCCTTCTCGGAGGTGGTGGTGGGCATCAACCCCATCTGGGCGGAGCTGATCGCCAACACCTACCCCGACATCGCAGACGTGGAGGACAGGATCTGGGACGCCGCTGCGCTTCCCATCGATTCGTGGCCCGTCGAGTACCACAAGCCACTGGAGGACGCCGGGCGCATAGCGGACGACGGGCGCGTGCACCTGATGGCCGACCGAGAGGGAAGGGTGCTGGTGGTCGTGTGCGGAGGCCTGGGGAGCCTGCACGGCCTGGGCATCCACGGCTTCGGCACCTCTGTGTCGACGACCCGGGCCATCCCGGCGCCGGACGCCTGACCTGGAGCTGGACCCGAGGCGCCACCGGCCAGGGGCCCAGGCTCAGAGCCCTCGACGAGCGAGTGCCTCGAAGGCTGCGAGCGAGTCGGGGTTGGCCAACGAACCCGGGCTTGCGACCTCGGCGGCCGGCTTGCCGGTGAGGATCTTCTTCACCGGCAGCTCCAGCTTCTTGCCCGACAGCGTGCGCGGGACGTCGGGCACCACGAACAGCTCGTCGGGAACGTGCCGAGGCGAGAGCTCGTTGCGGAGCGCCTGGGCCACGCTGGCGCGCAGCTCCGCGACGTCGGCGTCCTCCTGGGCGCTCTCAGCGCCAGCGAGGCGAACGAACAGCAGCAGCCGTCCCGGTCCACCCTCGTCGTCCTCCCGGTGCACCACGAGGCTGTCGGCCACCTCGGGCAAGGCCTCCACCACCGTGTAGATCTCGCTGGTGCCGAGCCGCACGCCGCCCCGGTTGAGCGTGGTGTCGGAGCGTCCGGTGATCACGCAGCTCCCGTCGGAGTGGATCGTGATCCAGTCGCCGTGCGTCCACACCCTCGGGAACGCCTCGAAGTACGCGGCTCGGTAGCGGCTCCCGTCTTCGTCGCCCCAGAACCCCACCGGCATCGATGGCATGGGACGGGTGATCACCAGCTCGCCCTGGCGATCGATCACGGATCGACCGTCGTCGTCGAAGGCCTCCACCGACGCTCCGAGCATCCGGCACGAGATCCGCCCGGCGACCACCGGGAGCAGGGGCACGCCCCCGACGAAGCCCGAGCACACGTCGGTGCCGCCACTCATCGAGGCCATCATCACGTCGGGAGCCACCGCCTCGTACACCCATCGAAACCCCTGGGAAGGCAGCGGCGCTCCGGTGGAACCGATCCAGCGCAGCGCCGAGAGGTCGTGCTGGGCCCCCGGCCGCAAGCCCCCCTTCCGACAGGCGAGCAGGAAGCCCGCGCTGGTTCCGAAGGACGTGACCTGCAGCTCCGAGGCCATCTGCCACGTCGCCGACAGGTCGGGAAAAGCCGGGTCACCGTCGAAGAGGACCACCGCCGATCCCACGAGGAGACCCGAGACGAGGTAGTTCCACATCATCCAGGCCGTCGTCGTGAACCAGAAGAACCGATCGCCCGCACCGAGGTCCTGGTGCAGCGCCAGCACCTTGAGGTGCTCGAGGAGGATCCCGCCGTGGCAGTGGATGATCGCCTTGGGAAGGCCCGTGGTTCCCGACGAGAACAGCACGTACAACGGGTGGTCGAACGGGAGTGGCTCGAACACCAGCGGACCCGTGTCAGCCAGCAGGCCGTCCCAGCTCGACGCCTGCGCCCCGATGCCCGCCACGGCGTCGTTCGACGAGAGCAGGTAAGGGACCACCACGGTGGCCTCCAGCGTGGGCAGCGCCGCCACCAGCTGGGCGACCTCGCCACGCCGATCGATCTCCCGCTCGCCGTAGCGGTACCCGTCGACGGCGAGGAGCACCTTGGGATCCAGCTGCCCGACGCGGTCGACCACCGCCCGCACGCCCATCTCCGGCGCGCACGACGCCCAGACGGCGCCGAGGCTGGCGGTAGCCAGGAACGCCACCAGGGTCTCGGGGATGTTGGGGAGGTAGGCCGCCACTCGATCGCCCCGCCCCACGCCCAGCGCCATGAGGCCCACCCGGGCGCGAGCCACCTGGTCGCGCAGCTCGGCCCACGAGAGCTCGACAGCGCCTCTCGTCTGCGAGCGCGCCAGCACGGCGAGGGCGTCGCCGCCACCCGCGTCGGGGCCCTCGAGCGCGTGCTCCGCGTAGTTGAGAGAGGTGCCCTCGAACCACTCGGCCCCGGGCATCTCGGAGTTGGCCAGCACCTTGCGCCAGGGGGTCGACGAACGGATGCCGAAGTGCTCCCACACGGATGACCAGAAGCCGTCCAAATCGCTCACCGACCACCGACGGAGGTCCTCGTAGCCATCGACGGCGAGCCCCCGCTCCTCGCGCAGCCAGCTCAGGTAGCTCCCGATGCGCGAGTGCTCCCTGATGTCGTCGGGGGGTGACCACAAGACGTCGCCCGCAGCGGGCTCCTCGCTCTCGAGCGCGGTCACGCCTGCCGACCCCGTAGCTGCGGGGCCACCACGGAGACAGCTCCGTCGGCCCCCACGACCCCGGCTTCCTGCCAGCGCTCGAACGCCTCGCCCACGGAGAGCACAGGCGACACGGCAGCGTCCACCTCCGAGAAGCGCTCCTCCCACTCCTGGCGCGTGGCGGAGCCGAAGGCAGCTGCGAGCGCTGCGCGGACCTCTGGCCATCGGCTCTCGTCGAGCTGCGCTTCAACCAGGTTGCCCAACCCCAGCACCTCGCACAGGCGGGCGAAGAACTTCGGCTCTATCGCGCCGACGCTCATCCAGCCACCGTCGGAGGTGCGATAGCTGTCGTAGAAGGGGGCGGCTCCCGAGAGCATCCCGCCGCTCCAGGAGACGTCGAAGCCCTCGGCGCGCATGCCCGCCACCGTCGGGGCCAGCATCCCCAGGATGCCTCTGACCATCGAGACGTCGAGGTGCACGGGCTCGCCGGCGACGTCGCGCTGTAGCAGAGCCGCGACGATGTTGAAGGCCGCCGCCAGGCCCCCAGCAGCCATGTCGGCCACGAGGTTCAGGGGTATCGCCGGGGTCTCTCCCGACCGGGCCCCGGCAGCCAGGACGCCGGTCTCCGCCAGGTAGTTGAGGTCGTGGCCTGCCCTGTGCGCGCCCGGTACGTCGCGGCCCCACCCCGTGAGGGAGCAGACCACGATCCGCTCGTTCACCTCCACCAGGTCGTCGAAGCCGAGCCCGAGGCGCTCGGCGACCCCGGGACGGAAGCCCTCCACCACCACGTCGGCCCCCCTCACCAGCTCCACGGCCGCCGAGCGCCCATCGGCGCTCTTCAGGTCGAGGGCCACGATGCTCCGCCCCCTCCAAAGCGGGTGCGTGCCCGCCGCCCGGGCGGCCGGCATCCCGTAGCGAGGGAACGAAGGTGCGTCTCCGGCCTCGGGGCCGGCTTCGGTCGCCCGAGGCGGCTCGATGGTGACGACGTCGGCGCCGAGCTCGGCGAGCAGCGCCGTGGCGAACAAGCCTGGCGCGTAGCGGCTCAGGTCGAGGACCTTCACGCCCGAGAGTGCCCGGACCTCCGAGCGGCTCCCTAGCTCTGGGTCCACCAGTGCAGCACCCGCTTCTTCACCAGCTCGGCGAGGCCCACGATGGCCGCACCGATTATCGCCAGGTAGATGACGATGGCGAACGTCAGCGAGGCATCGGCCGAGACCGAGGCGATGGAGATGAGCCGGCCGATCCCCTCGTAACCGGTGAGGATCTCGGCCGTCACCACCGCCAGGAGCGAGAAGCCGATGGCGAGCGGGAGGGCGGCCATCGTCCACGCCAGCGAGTATGGCAGCCGGATGCGGTACATGGACTGCCAGCTGCTGGCGCCCAGCACCTCCGCGTTCTGCAAGAGCTGCGGGGCCACCGTCCTGCCCCCCTCGTACGCGTTGAAGAACGCCACGAAGAAGACCACCAGCACGGCCACCACTATCGAGGCGGAGATCGTGGGGCCGAAGATCACCACCACGATGGGTATGAGCGCCACGCGGGGGACGGCGTTGATGGCCGTGATGAACGGGTGGAAGACCCGGCTCAAGAAGCGCGAGGCGCTCAGCGCCAGACCGCACGCCGCGCCGAGCGTCACGCCGATGACGACTCCGCCCATCGCCGACCAGAGGGTCCGCCAGATGTAGGGCCAGATCTCCGCGCTCCCCTGGCGGCCCAGGGCCAGGTCGACGATGCGGTCCCACACCCGAGTGGGTGAGCTGATGAAGAACGGGTCGAGGAGGCGGCTCTTGCTGCTGAGCGCCTCGATCCTCGGCAGGAGCTCCCACGCGAGGAGGAATGCAACGACTATGAGCACCTGCGTGAGGACGACCGGCCAACGCCGGTCGCGGCGCGGCTTGCCGGAGCGGGTCGGCTTGGGGGGCTCGCCCGCCTTCCGGGCGACCCCCTCCTCCATGGAGGCCAGCGCCGACGTCACGACGCCGTCCCCGCCGGGGTGTCCTCGGGCTCGGCAGCGGCGTCGCGCTTGCCCGCGAGTATCTGCTGGCTCAGCTCGTGCCAGAGGGTTCCGTAGAGCTCCAGGAAGTCGGGATCCTGCCTCAGCTCGAGCACCTCCCGCTCACGTCCGAACGGGACCTGGTGGCGACTGGCCACGGTGGCCGGGCGCTGGGTGAGGATGAGCACCTCGTCGCACAACGAGATCGCCTCCGCGAGGTCGTGGGTCACCAGCACCATGGTCATGTTCATCTCCGCGCCGATGCGGAGCACGTCCTGGTGTATGCCCACCCGCGTCGGCTCGTCGAGGGACGAGAACGGCTCGTCCAGCAGCAGCACCTGGGGGGAAGGGGCCACCGCAGCCAGGAACGCCACCCGCCGGCGCATGCCGCCGGAGAGCTGGTAGGGGTAGAGGCCCGAGGCGCCCTCCAGCGAGACGAGGGGCAGCAGCTCCTCAACCCGCTTTCGTGCCTCGGACCTGGTCACCTTCTGGAACTTCGAGTACAGCGCGACGTTCTGCGAGACGGTCATCCACGGGAGCAGGGTGTCCTTCTGGAACACCATGGCCAGCGGATGGGCACCCCCTCCGCTCGCCCGCCAGTCGATGGTGCCGCCGCTGGGCCGAGAGAGCTCGGCCAGCAGCGACAGCAGCGTCGACTTCCCGCAACCGCTCGGCCCGACCACCCCGAGCCTCTTCCCCCGCTCCAGGCTGAACGAGATGCCACCCAGGGCCTGGGTCCCGTTCTCGTAGCTGAAGCTGAGGTCGACGACGTCGACCAGCGGATCGAGCCCTGGACCGGAGCGCTGGTCGGTGTCGGGGACGGCCATGGCTGACGCGCTCGCCCTGCTATCCGATCGCCTGGTCGTAGAAGGACATGTCGACCCGCTCGTCGTATCCCCACGTGGGGTTGGCGGGGTCGATGAACTCGAGGCCTCCGTTCTTGAAGAACTCGATGTTGGCCGTCCACCCGTCGGGCGAGATGTACCCGTCGTTGGGGGCGAAGGCGTACTTCTGGAACTCGATCAGCTCGGCCAGCTTCTGGCCACCGAACGTCGCCCACTCGGAGTTCTGGGTCATGAGTTCGGCCAGCTCGGTCTCGCTGGAGGAGTTGATCAGCTCGAGGCCCTTGTTGTACGCCCGGAGGAAGCGCACCATCACGTCGCTGCGGGAGTTGAGGTTGTCGGACATCCCCCACAGGGCGCCCTCGATGATGTCGGTCGGCACGCTCGAAGGCAGGGAGGCCTCGTTGCGGGGGTCGACGATCAGCTTGAAGGTGCCGTCGTTGATGCCCTGCGCCAGCGAGCCGTAGGCGGCGACGGCGCAGTCGACGTTGCCCGACTGGGTGGCCGCGATGATCGTCGGGTAGTCCTGGAACGGAACGATCTCGTAGTCGGCGTCGTAGGCGCTCTCGTACAGCGTGGCCCACGCGTACACCGCAGAGCCGACGTTCAGCGTGCCCACCCGGGAGCACCCTGAGGGCTCGGTGATGTCACCGGTGCCCACCATGAAGCCGGACGTGCCGCCACCGAGGTTGCCGTAGATGATCGAGGTCTGCTTGCCCTCCCGCACGGGGACGAAGGCCGACGACGTGCCCAGCAACGCCAGGTCGGCCTGCCCGGACACGAGGAGGTTGACCACGTTCGATCCGGCGACGTTCAGGTTGACGTCGAGGTTCTCGTCGTCGAAGAAGCCGGCTTCCTGGGTCACGTACGCCTGGGTGAAGACCGGGTCCAGCGCACCGACCGCCACCGTCACGGAGGCACGCGCGGGACCCGAGCTGCCCCCCGCGGAGGTGTCGCTGCTGGACGAGTCCCCACCGCTGCTGCAAGCCGCTCCCAACAGGGCGAGTGCGAGCGCCATGGCGCCGAGCACCCCCCACCTGGAACGGACGATGGTCGACGAGTCCCTACCTGTTCCCATCCTGCTGCTCCTCTTGCTCAATGCCCCTGATGATGAGCGATCGGGCGGTCAGCCCCACCGGGAACTATCCCGGCATTTCATAAGATTTATCATAACGAACTATCTGAGACGAGGCAAGGGTCACATCGCCCCTCGACGAGGAAGCCAGGGTCACGTGGCCTCCAACCCGGGGCCTGCCCGCAGGACCTGGCTCCTGAGCGGCGTACCCATGACCTCCTCGACCTTGGCTCCCAACCTGAGCACCTCGGCTGGGCCTATCCCCGTCTCGATCCCCATCTGCGCCAGCACCGAGACCAGGTCCTCCATGACCACGTTCCCCGTCTCCCCCACGTGCCCGTGCTCCACCGACCTCGGCTCTCCACCGATCCCGCCGAGGGCTGCGTCGGCCGCGGACACGCCGGCGGCGAACGTGGCGAGGGTGTTCGCCAGGCCACGGCCACGGGTGTCGTGGAAGTGGGCGATGAGCTGGACGCCCTCCAGTCGCAGTGCGGCCTCGGAGAAGAGCCGGTGGGCCGCCAGCGGGTCCGCCAGGCCGGTGGAGTCCGACAGCATGATCCGGTCGATCCCCATCGAGGCGATCTCCTCGGCCAGCCCCAGGACCCTCTCCGAGGAGACCCGGCCCTCCATGGGGCAGCCGAACGACGTGGCCACGGCGACCACCAGCTCCAGGCCAGCCGGTGCCGCCATCTGCTGGGTGGCCCGGATCTCGTCGAGCTGGGCGGCCACGCTCTTGCGCAGGTTCGCCTGGTTGTGCGTCTCGCTCGCCGAGACCGGCATGCCGATGCTGGTCACGACGCCCTGGGCCTCCGGCATCGCCAGGAGGCGCTCCGCGCCGCGCACGTTGGGCACGAGCACGCGCACCTTCACGCCCGCCGGCGGATGGAGCCGGCTCAGCAGCTCGGGGAGGTCGGCGAACTGCGGCGTGGTGCGGGCGGGCACCACCGCGCCCACCTCAACCTCTGCGTATCCCGACCGGAGCATCTCGTCGAGCAGGGACGCCCGGGCCTCCATCGGGAGGGGCTCCTCCCACGACTGGATGCCGTCGCGGCCCCAGCACTCGCACAGGTCGATCCTCTCGGGAAGGGAGAGGGGGGCTGTGCCCACGTCTTCAGCTCCTCGTCCGGTGGCCTTCATCCACAGAAGGCGCCTGGGTTGTCGTGCACGTAGCGACGCAGCTCGTCACGGTGCTCGGGTGCCGCTATCTCCGCGATGACCAGGGCGCGCTCGCGCGCCGAGAGCCCGTCGAGGGCGGCCTCCCCGTGCTCGGTGACGACGCGCCGGGTGAAGGTGCGACCGACCGAGACCGGTCCCGAGATCCTGGGGACGATGCGCGACCTGCCCGAACGGGTCTCGGCGCGCAGCATGAGCACCGACTGGGCGGAGCTGGAGGCGGCCGTGGCCGAGAGGAAGTCGATGGCGCCTCCCACGCTTCCGGCCTGGGCGCCGCCCAGCAGCTCCAGGTTCGCCTGGCCGAACAGGTCGACCTCGAGGGCGGAGCCCAGCACCACGAGCTGCTCGGTTCCCACGAGGTGCTCCAGGCCGTGGGTCCTGCGGCCGTCGGCCATAACGATCGACGGGTTCCGGTGGACGTGCTCGTACAGCTCGGTCGAACCCACCACCTCGCCCACGAGGCCCGAGGGCCGGGTGGTGGAGCACGCTCCGCTCGAGACGAGCTCGAGGTAGGAGTCGGTGAGCATGGAGAGCTGCTGGAGGTCCCGTCGCCCCAGGCTCGCCAGCGCCGAGACCACCGCCGCAGGGAGGGTTCCCACGCCCACCTGCAGGCACGACCCGTCGCCGATGGTGGCGGCGACGGCGGTCGCCATCTCGCGGTCCACCTCGTCGGCCGGGCGCTCGGGGAACGTGGGCAGCAGCTCGTCGGACTCGACCACCACGTCGAAGCGCGAGATCGGCACCTCGCTGTCGCCGAAGGTGTAGGGCATGCGGGGGTTCACCACCGCGATGGCCCTCTCCGCCCGCTCCAGGGCCACCGACGTGTAGCTCACGCTGGTGCCGAGGCTGCACATGCCGTCGGGCCCAGGCGGCGCCACCTGCACCAGGACCACGTCGATGGGCTGGTTCGCCAGCATCCTCACCACCTGCGCCCAGCTGAGGGGGAGGTACTCGAGGCGGGTGGGATCCAGGGAGCGGCCGAGCAGGGCCGAGGGCATGAACCACGTGCGGAAGCCGAAGGCCTCCCTGGGATGGTCGAGGAACGGGTAGCCGTCGAGCATCACGCCACCCACGAAGGTGACGCCTTCCAGCTCGGAGGCCCGGTCGCAGATCGCGGCCACCAGGCCCGCCGGTTCCGCCGACAGCGCTCCGAGCACCACGACGTCACCCGAGCGTATGGATGCGGCCGCTTCTTCGACCGTCGCCGTGGCCACCGAAGGGCGCAGGGCGCTGCTCATGGTCGGCCTGGCCTCAGTACGACCTGGGGAGGCCGAGGATCTGCTCCCCGATGTAGCACTTGATCAGCTCGGGAGACACCGGGGCGATGCGGGTCAGCTTCACCTCTCTCCAGAGTCGCTCCACGTCGTACTCCTTGGCGTAGCCGAAGCCGCCGAGGGTCTGCATGGCGACGTCCGCAGCCTCGAAGCCGTACTCCGCGCCGTAGAGCTTCGAGATGTTCGCCTCTGCCGCGCAGGGCTGACCCCTGTCGTACATGGCCGCGCCCCGCTCCACCATCAGCCACGCCAGCTCGAGCTTGGCGTAGCACTCGGCCAGCGGGAACTGGATCCCCTGGTTCATCCCGATCGGGCGGCCGAAGACGTTGCGCTGCTTGGCGTAGTCGACCGCCAGGCGCAGGGCGGCCCTCCCGATCCCGACCGCCTCGGCCGCCACCAGGAGTCGCTCGGGGTTGAGGCCGTCGAGCAGGAGCCTGAACCCCTTGCCCTCCTCACCCACCCGATCGGAGTCGGGCACTACGAGGTCGTCGATGAACAGCTCGTTGGAGTCGACGGCCGCCCGGCCCGTCTTCGGGATCTCCTTCACGTCGATGCGCGACCTGTCGAGGTCGGTGAAGAACAGGGTGAGGCCGTCGGTGCGGCGCTCGCAGTCCTCCTTGGCCCGGGTGCGGGCGAGCAGGAGGATCTTGTCGGCCACCTGAGCCGTGGAGATCCACACCTTGCGACCCGATATGACCCAGTCGTCCCCCTGGCGCCGGGCACTGGTGGTGATGCTCGTCGTGTCCAGGCCGGCGTCGGGCTCCGTCACGCCGAAGGCCACCTTCATCCGGCCGTCGGCGACCTTCGGCAGCACCTCCTGCTTCATCTCGTCGCTGCCGTGCTTGACCACCACGTTCACGCCGAACACGTTCATGTGTATTGCGCTGGTGCCGCTCAGGCCCGCCCCCGACCTGGCCACGGCCTCGAGCACCACCGCTGCCTCGGAGATCCCCCTTCCGGAGCCTCCGTAGGCCTCGGGGATGACGATCCCCAGCCACCCCTGGTCGGCGGCGAAGTCGAAGAACTCGTGGGGGAACTTCCCGGTGGCGTCCAGGTCGCGCCAGTACGGGAGCGGGAAGCGATCGGTCAGCGACCGGTAGACGACGTCTCCCAGCTCGGTGCGCACCTCCGCATCCAGCTCCGCCCCGAGCCCTCCTTGCTGGTACGTCGTCGAAACCACCCGTCAGCTCCTCTCCTTGCGGCGGCCGGGTCGCCTTCCGCACCCGACCATCGTAAGTGGCCCTAATTCCTACAGTCAATTATCATGGTAATGAGGATAATTCGGATAGCAAGGTCGACTACGGCAAGAGAGGACCACATGGACGAGCTCGTGCTGGTCAGGCGCTCGGGCCCGGCTGCAGAGATCACGATCAACCGCCCCGAGAGGCGCAACGCCCTCACCTTCGACACCATCGAGGCCCTCAGATCGGCCCTCGCTGGGGCCGCGTCGGACCCCGAGGTGCGAGCGGTGGTGCTGACCGGAGCGGGCGAGTCGGCGTTCTGCTCGGGTGCCGACCTGGGCGGGATCGAAGGGGGCGACATCGGCGTGCTGGCGGCGCACGAGGGCCGAGGTCAGCTCGCAGCGCTCTTCGACGACCTGTGGGAGCTCGGGAAGCCCACCATCGCCAAGGTCCGCGGGTACGCCCTGGCAGGAGGCTTCGGCCTGGCCCTGGCCTGTGACTTCGTGATCGCGACAGACGACGCCACCTTCGGCACGCCCGAGGTGGACGTGGGCCTCTGGCCCTACATGATCACCATCCCGATCCTCCGGTCGATGGCGCCGAAGGTGGCCCTCGACCTGATGCTCACGGGCAGGAGGGTGGATGCCGCCGAAGCCCTGAGGATCGGCTTCGTGAACGACGTGGTGGAGCCCGATCGCCTCGACGACCGAGTCGACGAGCTCGTCTCGTCGCTTGCCCGCAAGTCGCCCACGGCGATCAAGCTGGGGCGCACCGCCTTCTACAGCGTCCTCGACGTCCCGGCAGCCCAGGCGCTCCCCCACCTGCATGGGATGCTCTCGGTGGCAGCCGCCACCGAGGACGCCGCGGAGGGGATCAAGGCCTTCGAGCAGAGGCGCAAGCCAGACTGGCCTGGGCGCTAGGGCCCCGGCCGACCCGGCGGAGGGCTCAGGTCCAGTCGACGACCTTGTCGACCTGCGCTGGGTTGCGCGCCTCGAAGTCGCTCACGAAGCTCTCCATGTGCCTGCGCATCCAGCGCTCTGCCGCCGCCGCGTCGCTGTTGGCGATGGCGGAGGCGATCTTCTCGTGGGTCTTCAGCACCTCCCGGTTCTCCTCCGCCGAGAGGGTGACCAGCGAGTAGGTGGTGAAGATCTCCTCGAAGGAGCTGCCGATGAGGGCGAGCACCTTGTTGCGGGACATCTGCCCGACGAGGTCGTGGAACTCGAGCGACAGCTGCACCAGCTCGTCGACGTCGCTGGACCCGCGCGTCCGCACCAGCAGCTCGGCCATGAGCTCCACCTCGACCTCGGTCCGCTTCTGGGCAGCCAGCCGTGCCATCGTGGGCTCGATGACGAGGCGTGCCTCGGCCAGGTCGCCGAAGGTCGCTCCCGTCACCTCGTAGTAGAAGGTCGCCGTCCGGCCGAAGTCGGACGCATCGACCTCGCCCAGGCGTGGCCCGCCGCTGGGCCCCGGCTTGATGGTGATGAGGCCGTAGACCTCGAGGATCCGCAGGGCCTCTCGAAGGGTTCCCCTGCTGACGTCGTACTGCTTGACCATGGAGGCCTCTGTGGGCAGCGGGCTCCCCGGCTCCATCCCACGCGCGACCGTGGCGCGAACGATGTCGCGCGCCACCTGCTCGGATCGCTTCAGGTTGCGGGCCATCGGTCGGTGGCCGAAGAACGCAGGTTCGCTGCCAGCCACTTCTACCTCTTCCCTCCAGCCCGATGCCCTCGCCACCACCAACCGGGTGCAAGGTAAACCAAAGGTACAAATCTAACCAAAGTAACCATCGTGATCTTCAGAACGGTCTTGGCCGGCGTGCCGCCCCTCCCCCCAGAGCTGCCGGCTGGTCCCGGTGGACCCGTTGGACCGGGCGAGCTGCTCGGCGTGCTCCCCGAGCAGAGGCGCCCTCACCGCTGTGCCAGGGAGCCGGCCGTCGAAGTGCCACGGCGGTATCCACACCTGCTCGTCGGGCCCGTACGGGTGATCGATCCTCAACGTGCGACGTCCCGACGTGGCCCGAACCTCCTCCAGCGAGCGCACCGGTGCCGCCAGCGCTCCCGTGGCCCTGAGCATCGAGACGACCGCCGGACGCGTCCGGCTCCGGGCCCACCGGGTCAACCGCTCCTCGGGGGCAGCGCCCTCGCCCCCGATCGCCTCCGAGAACCTCTCCCAGGAGCCGGCCGGCTCGAACGACACGTGCACCCACTGGTCCTGGCCCGAGCACGCCACCATCCCAGAGGGTCCCGCCGCGGCATCTGCAGCGGCGGCGGGCTCGCCGAGCTGGCTGCGCAGGACGGGCCCGAGGAGCCCGAACATGAGGCCCTCCAGCTGGCTCAGGTCTATCCAGCACCCCCTGCCGTCGCGCTCGCGGGCCCGCAGGGCCGCCAGCACCGCCACGAGCCCGTGGCCTGCCGCGTTGGGGTCGCCCACGGCGAACGAGAGCATGCCCGTGAGCTCGTCGTCGTAGCCGATGAGCGACTCGAGGCCCGACATGGCCGACATCACGGCCGCATACCCCTTGGCGTCCCGCAGCGGCCCCTCCTGTCCAGCTAGCGACATGGAGAGCATCACGAGACCCGGGTTCAGCTCAGCCAGCTGCTCGTAGCCGAGACCCCGCCGGGCGAGCACCCCGGGCCTCATGTTCTCCACGACCACGTCGGCGCTCACCGCGAGGTCTCTGATCACCTCCGCCTCTGCGGGATCCGACAGGTCCAGCTCGACCGAGCGCTTCCCGTGGTTCACCTGGTGGAAGTACGGGGTCACCTCGAGGATCGGGCCCTCCACCGCCACACCGTCACGGCTGGGCCGGCCACGCAGGCGCGACCCGTCTGGTCGGCGCCTGTGCTCCACCTTGATCACGTCGGCACCGAGGTCGGCCAGGGTCATGCAGACCATGGGAGCCGACCAGACCCACGAGAGGTCGAGGACCCGGAGGCCCGAGAGGAACTTCGCCGGAGACCCGCCAGCACCGCCGGGCCTCCACGACCGCTCCCCGTCGGAGCTGGGCCCGCGCCGTGGCTCGGGCACCTCAACCTCGGGCAGCACGATCGGAAGGGTCGGCACCTGCACGCGCTCGCCACCCACCTCCAGCTCGCGCAGGCTCCTCCGGGCCGCCAGCTGGGGGTTGGCGAGGGCCTCGGCGATCGACGACACAGGGGCGGTCGCGAAGCCGAACTGGTTCCCCAGTCGGGTCACGTCACGGGCGGTCTTGTCGCGGATCCACGCATCGACGTACTCGTCGACCTCGTCGGCGTGGTGCTGCGACACCTCAAGCGGGTCGCGGTAGCCGGGTCGGTCCGCCCATGCCGGGTCGCCCATCGCCGCGAGGATCGCCGCCCAGTCCTCCGACGAGCGGGCCAGCACGAGCACGTAGCCGTCGGAGCACCTGAAGAAGGCCGCCGGGTACGGACCCGAGGAGCCCGCCGCCCTCCGGCCCTCTCGCATCCACCGCCGCGGGTACCCCTCGTACATCTTCCCGTTCATGCCTACGAACTCCTCGAGGCAACCCGCGGCCGAGACCCGCACGACCCGCGGCCGGTCGGCAGGGTCCACGAGCAGAGCCGCGAGCAGGGCGGCGACGCCGTTGACCGCCGTGACCTCGGCGGTCAGGTCGGCGGGGAGCGAGAGGGGCTCGCGGTGGGGCTGGCCGAGCACGACGCTCACGCCGCTGACGGCGCTGACCCCCTCCCAGTCGATCCGCCCGCTCATCGCGAGGTGCTCGGGTTCTGCCAGGTCGAGGAGCAGCTCGACGGGCCCCGCTCCCTCGGCCGCCGCGGCCCCGGAATCGACGGCCGCACCCCAGCGGCCGGCGTCGCTGACCACGACGTCCGCCGCAGCCAGTGCTGCGGACACCTCGGGCTCCCCGCCGAGCACCACCTTCCAGGCGTCGGTGGCCTCGCGCACGAGGGGATCGACGCGGTCGGACCCCGTGGGGACGCGTGAGACCTCGGCGCCCAGCTGGCCCAGGACCATCCCGGCGTAGGCCCCGCCGAGGTCATCCGAGCGCTCGAGCACCCGGAGCCCCCGAAGCAAGGTCAGCTCCAACGCCGCACCTCCCGGCTCAGTTGGTCTTGCGCACCCTGAACTGCGCCCAGTCCGGCTTCCGCTTCTCCTGGAAGGCGGCGTAGCCCTCCAGCACCTCGTCGCCGAGGGCGGTGGCGGCCATCTCGAGGCCCTGGACGAGGGCGGGGTACATCTGGTCGAACTGGAAGTTGAGGCTGCGCTTCGAGATGCGGATGCCAGTCGGGCTCATGTCGGCGAGCCGGGCGCACCACTCGTCGACCGTGTCCCTCAGCTCGGGCTCGGCGACCGCCTTGTTGGCGAGTCCGATCCTCGCCGCCTCCACGCCCGAGACCTGCTTGGCGAAGTAGACCATCTCCCTCGCCCTCTTCTCGCCCACGATGATCGGCAGCATCTGGTTGGCGCCCCACACCGGCGTGATCCCGGCGTTCACCCCCACGCAGCAGAACCTCGCGTCCTCGGCCGCCAGGATGAGGTCGCAGAACAAGGTGATCTCGAAGCCGCCACCAGCGCAGACCCCCCGCACCTCGGCGACGATGGGCTGGGGGATGTTCCTCATCATGTTCGAGAGGGGCAGGTTGCGGTGGTAGAAGAGCCGCCGCCCGTGCTCGGGGTCCATCCCCGCCATCACGTTCGCGTCGAAGCCCGCCGAGAAGTTGGGGCCGTGCGCCGACACGACCACGACGGCGACGCTCGGGTCGAGACCGACCTGGCTGAACGCCTCGGTGAGCTCGCTGAGCGTCTGCTCGCGCAGGGCGTTCATCTTGTTGGGGGTGTGGATCTCGACCCGGGCGACCGGGCCGTCGATCGTGACCTGTACGTCTTCCATTCCTACCTGCCCTCCGCTTTCGCCATGCGATCGTGCGCACCCGTCGGTCCCGTGGCCCTCAGCGGGGCCTTGAGCACCCGCTGCGAACCTGTCTTCTCGAACTTGTCGACGACCTCCAGGTACCTGGGCACCATGAAGTCGGCGAGCTCGGACGAGGCGAACTCCCAGACGTCCGCGGGGTCCAGCTCGCGACCCTCCGCCACGACGATGCAAGCTTTGATCTCCTCACCGGACAGGTCGTCGGGCACCGCCACCACCGCGACCTCGGCGATCGCCGGGTGTCGCTCGAGCACGTGCTCCACCTCGGTGGCGGAGATGTTCTCGCCCCGCCGGCGGATCGAGTCCTTCTCCCTGCCCACGAAGTGGATCCAGCCCCTCTCGTCCAGGCGCCCGACGTCACCCGTGTGCATCCAGAGGTTGCGGCACAGGTCGAGGGTGGCCTGCGGGTTCTCGTAGTAGCCCGACGACTGGCTGAACGGCACCCTCGGGCGCACGGCGATCTCGCCCTGCTCGCCGACGGGGAGGGGCTGGTCGTTGGCGTCGAGGATGGCTACCTCGAAGCACGACCGAGGAGGACCGCAGCCCTCGGCCTCGGTGGCGCCGCGCACGGTGCTGGTCACCACGCCGCCAGACTCGATGAGCCCGTAGCACTCGATCAGCTCCACGCCGAAGCGATCCAGCATCGTGCGGTAGAGCTCGGGGGTGGCGCCGCCCCCGAAGCAGAACTCGACCGGGTTGGAGCTGTCGTCGGGGCGCTCGTCCTGCTTGACGATGATCTGGAGCATCGTGCCCACGTAGGTGAAGCCGGTAGCTCCGTAGCGGCGCGTGTCGTCCCAGAACTGGGAGGCGCTGAAGCGCTGCGCCACCACCATGCTCGCCCCGACCGCCAGCACGGGCAGGAAGGCCATGAGCTGGGGGTTGCCGTGGAACAGCGGGAGGCAGCAGTAGATGCGGTCGTCCTGGTCGAGGCCCATGATGGCCGCGCAGTCCGCGGCGCTCGACAGGTAGGTGTGCTGGTAGCCCGCAACCCCCTTGGGGAGCCCTGTGGTTCCCGAGGAGAAGATGATGGCCCCGAGGTCGGAGGGCTCGACGTCGACCGGGACCGGCTGTGGCTCCTGTGCCGAGCTCAGCTCGTCGAGGTCGAGCCAGCCGGCTCGGTCCCCGCCGCCTGCTCCGCCCGCCCTGGAGGGCTCGACGCCACCGGGCCCGGAGGCCGATGACCTGTTCCGCGTGGTCAGGAGGTGCGGCTGGTGCGAGAGCGAGGAGGGGTCGATGCTGGTCAGCAGCGACTCGTCGACCACCACGGCGCTAGCGCCGATCTGGTCGACCTGCCCCGAGATCGACCGGGCCTTGAGCTGGATGTTCATGGGAGCGGGCACCGCACCCAGGTGCGCTGCCGCCATCCACGTCACCAGGAAGTCGGGGGAGTTGGGCACGAGCATCGCCACACGATCGCCCTTGGCGACCCCCAGCTCGTGCAGGGCCCGGGCGCTTCGCAGGACCTCGTCGTAGAACTCCCCGTAGGTGAGCTGGCGATCGTCGAACGCGAGGAGCGTCCGGTCGGAGTGGAGCGAGACGGTGCGATCGAGCAACACCCTCAGCGAGCCGCAGTCGACGGGACGGCTATCCATCGCTCGCACCTCCGCTGGCGTCGGAGCTGCCCTCGGATCCCACCTGGCCGCTCCGGTAAGCCTCGAAGTCGGGCACGGCCTTCGACAGGAACGACGAGTAGCCGTACCTGGTCTCGGCACCCGCCGAGGTGGCGGAGAACTCGCACGCGCTGAGCAGGCCCACCTGGATGTCGACCACGGCGTTCATGGTGCGCTTCGAGAGCCGCAGCCCACCGGGGCTCATCTCCAGCAGGCGCCCGCACCACTGCTGGACCGTGGTCGTCAGCTCGCCCACGGGCACCGCGGCGTTGATCAAGCCCATGTCCTCCGCCTCGATCGCCGACAGCTTCGAGGTGGTGTAGACGATCTCGCGAGCGCGCTTCTCCCCCACGTTCCAGCCCAGGAGCTGCGTCGCTCCCCACACGGGGCTGCTTCCCGAGTTGACCCCCGAGCAGTAGAAGGTCGCCGACTCGTCGGCCACGATGAGGTCGCAGAACAGCGCGAGCTCGTAGCCACCCCCCACGCACCAGCCGTGCACCTGGGCGATGACCGGCTGCGGCAGCGACTGGAGCAGTGACGAAAGGCGCATGTTGCGGGTGTAGAACAACTCGAGCAGGTGCTCGGAGTCGATGTCGGCCATGATGTGGGCGTCGAAGCCGCTGCAGAACGACGAGCCGCTGCCGGCGATGACCACTACCCCCACCGACGGGTCGCGGGCGACGTCGAGGAGGACCTCCAGCAGCTCGTCGACCGTCTGCTCGCGCAGGGCGTTGAGCACCTTCGGGCGGTTGAGCGTGATCGTGAGCACGTGGCCGTCGCGCTCGACGAGGATGTCCTCCATCACCCTTGCCCCTCACCGTGGCCGGATCCGGATCGCACCTCGCCCGCGTCGGTGAGCCGCACGGAGGGGCCGACCCACGCCCCCTCGAAGAGCTCGCGGCGGCCCGACATCCTCAGGTGGCGCGGACCGGCTGGGGTGCCCCTTTGCACCTCTATGTCCATGGGACTGCCCTCCCACCTGCACCAGATCCGATCGCCCGAGCGCTCCACCGTGGCGCCAAGGAGCTGCCACACCTGCGTGGCGCGGTCGAGGTCGGGGTGGAACAGCGTCGCACCCAGCAGCGACGCAGCGCCCTCGCGGGGCGCTTCGGGCTCCTGCCCCGTGGCTGTGAGCGCCCACTCGACGTCGTCGTACGAGCTCCAGCCCACTTGGACCAGGAGTCCTCCCACCCATCCGGGGCGCACGAAGAGCTCCTTCCAGACCTCCCCGTCGGGGTGGACGTCCACCAGCTCCGCCCCGGCCCCCTGGAGGGTCTCGAGGGCTTCGGCGAAGTCCGGGACCTTGAGGGTGATGTGCTGGACGGTGGTGCCGTAGCGTGCGATGAACCGCCGGACGAAGTTGTCGGGGTCGGTGCTCCCCCTGGCGGGTGCGATCATCTCGAACTTGCCACCGTTGGCGAACCGGAGCTGGCGTCCCCGGAAGGTCTCGTGCTCCTCCCAGGCCACCCGGCTCCCGCCCAGGTGCTCGCGCCAGTGCGGCTCCACCGACTCCCAGTCGGGAACCGCAACGGCGATGTGGTCGACCTTCGATCGCAGGGAAGCAGCCATGGGGTCTGCCGGCACCTCGTGTTTCCGGGTTGGGGTGTAGCTCGGTCTTGGCCGTCTCGGGATTAGGCTATTTCTAAGTTCTATTATAAGCAATTGTGTGTCGGGCAATGTAGGAGGGGTCGTGGCGGATGTCAACAGTCCCATCGGCGGGCCGGCGGGCGATCGGGACCGCCTGCGGGAGGTCCTGGGAAGGGTGGGCCTGTGGACCGCCGAGCTGGACCGCAGGTCGATGGCCGATGCGATCGAAGGCGTCCGCGCCCTGGATGAGCAGGGCTGGAAGGCGCTGTGGATCCCCGAGGGACCGGGCCGTGAGCCCTTCTCGTCGGCGGCCACCTACCTGAGCGCCACGAGCCGGCTCACGTTGGCCACCGGGATCGCGAGCATCCACGCCCGCACGGCTCACACCGCCGCCGCCGGGTGGGCGACCCTCAGCGAGGCGTTCCCTGACCGCTTCGTGCTGGGCCTCGGGGCCAGCCACGCCTCGATGGTGGAGTCGCTCCACGGCCGTCCCTACGAGCGGCCGCTCCACACGATGGCCACATACCTCGCCGGGATGGACGCCGCTGCGCTCACGGCGCCCCCCGGCGAACCCGCCCGCTGGCGGGTCCTGGCCGCGCTGGGTCCCCGCATGCTGGAGCTGGCCGCCGAGCGGGCGCACGGGGCGCACCCCTACCTCGTGCCGGTGGAGCACACGTCGTGGGCGAGGGGGGTGCTGGGCCCGGACCCGGTGCTCGCCCCCGAGCAGGCGGTGGTCCTGGTGGACGACCTGGGCGAGGCCCGATCGGTGGCGCGCCGCTGGGTGAGCCACTACACGGCGATGCCCAACTACGAGCGCTCGCTGCGACGCCTGGGCTTCGGCGATGCCGACGTGGCCGACGTGAGCGATCGCCTCGTGGACGCTCTCGTGGCCACCGGAGGGATCTCCGACGCGGTGGAGCGCGTGGGCGCGCACCTCGAAGCCGGCGCCGACCACGTGTGCATCCAGGTGCTCCGCCCTAGCGGGAGCGCTGGCCTGCCCGTGGACGAGTGGGCCCAGCTGGCGGAAGCCCTGCGGCCCTAGCCCCACTCCAGGCCTGACCAGGCCTGACCAGGACTGGACTGGACTGGACTGGACTGGACTGGCCGAGGCGGGGCTAGTCGCCTTCGCCCTGCGCCGAGGTGGTGGTGGTCGTCGCCTGGGTGGTGGTCGTCGCGGGGGTGGTCGTGGTGGTGGGCGCAGGGCCGCTGGAGACGATCAGCGTCACCGTGGACCCCTTGGGGGCAGCCTCACCTGCAGCCGGATCCGTGCCGGCGACGCTCCCCGCCGGCACCGAGGCGGAGTGCTCGGTGCGCTGGGTCACCCTGAAGCCCGCCTCCTGCAACCTGCTGGTGGCCTGGCTCACGCTCATGCCCGACACGCTGGGCACCACGACTGTCTCGGGACCGCTCGAGACCGTGATCCTCACGAAGCTGTCCTTCTGGACCTTGGCTCCGCCCACGGGCTCCTGTGCGATGACCCGCCCGGCCGGCGTGGTGGGGTGCGGCGCCTGCACCACGTCGGGCACCAACGACGCGCGCTCTATGGCCACCCGAGCGGCCGCCTCGCTCATGTCGAGGACGTCGGGCACCTCCACCTCTCCCCTGCCGAGGCTGACGAAGATCTTGACGGTCGAGCCCTCGGGCGCCCGTGAGCCTCCGGTCGGGTCCTGGTTGATCACCCTTCCCGGCTCGACGGAGTCGTTGTTCTCCCGGGTCACCTCCACGCGGAAGCCGACCTGCTCCAGGCGGCTGGTGGCCTCCTGCTCGGTGAGGTCGCCCACCGACGGCACGGTCACGTCGCCGCTGCTCTGGTTGAGCCGGAGGGCGAGCACGACGAGCACGATGGCGAGCACGACCAGGAGACCGATGAGGGCGGCCACCCACGGGCCGCGGTTGGAGCGCTCGTCGGGAGAGCCGGGCCCCCCGCCGCCGACCCCAGCTGCCTCGGCGGCACCGGCAGGGTCGCCACCGACGAGCGTGGGGGGAACCGGAACGGGTATGGGGGCCACGACGCGGGTCGGGTCGTCGAGCCCGGGGATGCCGGGTGCGATCGGCTCGCCACGCGAGAAGCGGTGCAGGTCGGCCAGGAGGTCGTCGGCGGAGGCGTAGCGGTGGTCGGGGTCCTTGGCGAGGAGGCGCAGGTCGATGGCCTCGAGCGCTGCAGGGACCTGCGGGGCCAGCTGGCTCGGAGGGACCGGCTGCTCCTGGACGTGCTTGTAGGCGATGACCAGCGGCGTATCACCCGTGAAGAGCTGGTGGCCGGTGAGCATCTCGTAGAGCACGCACCCCAGCGAGTAGAGGTCGCTGCGAGGGTCGACGGGCCGACCCTGGGCCTGCTCCGGTGAGAAGTAGGTGGCTGTGCCCATCACCGCGCCCACCTGGGTGAGGCTCGCCTGGGTGGCCTCGCTGGTCCCGGCCTGGGCTATGCCGAAGTCGGCCACCTTCACCTGGCCGGCGGGGGTGATGAGGATGTTCCCCGGCTTGATGTCGCGGTGGACCACGCCGTTGCGATGTGCGAAGGAGAGAGCGTCGGCCACGTCGCACGTGATCTCGGCAGCCCGCGCGGGCTCGATCGCGCCGCGGCTGTGGATGATCTCCGACAGGGGTTGGCCGTCGACGTACTCCATCACGATGAAGTAGGTGCCGAGCTGCTCGCCCCAGTCGTACACGGCCACGATGTTCGGGTGGTTGAGGTTGGCCGCCGCCTTCGCCTCTCGCCGGAACCTCTCCACGAACGTGTCGTCGCGGGCGTACTCGGGGAACAGCACCTTCACCGCCACCTGCCGGTCGAGCAGGAGGTCCTTCGCGAGGTACACGTCGGCCATGCCGCCGCGGGCGACCTTGCGGTGCAGCTCGTATCGATCGTTGAAGACGGTGGGTCCCGTGGGCTGATCTGCCATACGCGCGGGCCAGCCTAGGCGAGGGGGTTCAACGGTCGAGGGCAGCGGCCAGGACCGCCCGTGCGATCGGGGCGGCCACCCGGCCGCCGGTGAACTCGCTGGCGCCCGGCTGGTCGAGCACCACGGTGGCCACCGCCACCTGGGGGTCGCCCGGTGGGCCTGCGAAGGCGATGATCCAGGTGTGCGACCGCGGGGGGTCGGTGCCCAGCTGGGCTGTTCCGGTCTTGGCTCCCACCTCCATGCCGGGGATGGCCATGGCGCCCGCCGTTCCGTCGGTCACGACGCCGACCATGGCATCCGCCAGCGTGCTGGCCTGTGCGGCCTCCAGCGCCCTGCGCCAGGGCGTGGGCCCGTAGCGGTGGACCACGTTCCCCCGGTTGTCCTTCACCTCCTTCACCAGGCGTGCCTCCATCATCTGGCCCTCGTTGGCGATGCCGGCAGCCACCATGGCCATGAGCAAGGGCGTGGCTTGCACGTCGTTCTGGCCGATGGAGGCCTGGGCCAGCGCCGGCGTGTTCCTCGTGAAGTCGGTCGGGAACACCGACTCCACGTCGGTGGGGTTGGGCAGGTCGATGGGAGCCACGGCGTTGAACCCGAAGGCCTCCGCGCCCGACACCATGATCTCGGGGCCCAGGTCGACGCCCATCTGGGCGAACGAGCTGTTGCAGCTGTCGGCCAGGATCTCGAAGAGGTCTCCCCCGCACACCTGCCCGCCGAAGTTGCTGATCTCCACGTCGGTGAGAGGCGGGGTGTACCCGGTCACGTACGGGTACACCGGGCTGGTGGCGGTCACCTCCCCGGAGTCGAGCCCGGCGCCGGCCGTGACCACCTTGAAGGTGGACCCAGGGAAGTAGCGATCGAGGTACTGGTGCGGCCGCAGCGGGTTGCCGGGGGCGGCGTTCAGCTCCTCCCACGCCTGGGTCACCGGGCCGTGGTCGGTGGCCGAGAGCCGGTTGGGGTCGAACGAGGGATAGCTCCAGAAGGCGAGCACGTCGCCGCTGCGGACGTCGAGGGCCACGACCGACCCCTCCCTCTCACCCAGCTCGTCGCGCGCGATCTGCTGCAGGTCGGCGCGCAGCGACAGCTGGAGGTTGCCCACGTTCGCCTCGTCGTCGAAGAGGTCGCTGAGACCCCTCACCTGCTGCTCGAAGTCCTGCCCGGCGAGCTGGGAGTTGTACGACTGCTCCAGGCCCGACTTGCCGTACCAGTACGAGAAGTAGCCCGTGACCTGGCCGAAGAGGTCGCCCTCTGGGTAGTACCTCACCCGCTCGAACTGCGAGGAGCGGTCGGGGTTGCGCTCGGTGAGCGCAACCACCGTCCCGTCGGCCGTGGTGATCGACCCCCTGGGCCGGTTGAAGTCTCGCCTGATCGAAGCCGTGTTGAGCGGGTTGTCGTTGTACTCGTCGGCCTGGAGCACCTGCACCCAGTTGAGCATCAAGAACAGCGCCAGGTAGCAGGCCAGGATGCCCGCCCCGAGACGGCGGATCTGCTTGTTCACGTGCCGGCCCCCGGCCTCTCGCCCAGGCGCGCCCGGTCGGCGTTCACTCGCGCCTCGACCGCCGCCACCTCACGCCCGTTGGCGCCGTCGGAGATGCGCAGCAGGAGCGCGATGAGCACGTAGTTGGCCACGAGGGAGGAACCCCCGTAGGAGACGAACGGCAGGGTCACCCCGGTGAGGGGGAGGACGCGGGTCACGCCCCCGATGATGATGAACGCCTGGATGCCGATGAGCGCCGTGAGCCCGGTGGCCAGGAGCTTCTCGAAGGGCGGCTCGGCCTTGATCGCGATGCGCAGGCCCGAGCCCACCATCACCACGAAGGCCACGAGCACGAGGGTGCCGCCCAGCAGACCCAGCTGCTCGGCGATGGAGGCGAAGATCATGTCGCTCTCGGCCAGTGGGATGCGCACCTGACCGCCCAGGCCCAAGCCGGTGCCGGTGAGCCCGCCGAACGCCATGGCGAAGGCCGCCTGCACGATCTGGTAGCCCTCTGCCGAGGCCACCGACCAGGGATCGAGCCAGATGTCGACCCTGTCGCGCACGTGGGCGAAGCTGGCGAACGAGAACCACGCCCCGGCCGCGAACATCACGCCTCCCAGCACCAACCACGTGGCTCGCTCCGTCGCCACCCAGAGCATCACCACGAACAGGGCGAAGAAGAGCAGGGACGTACCCAGGTCCTTCTGGGCGATCATCACCATCAGGGAGATGGCCCACACCACGAGCACCGGTCCGAGGTACTTGGGATCCGGGAGCTGGAACGGCCCCAGGCGCTTGGTGCCCGTGCGCAGCAGCTCGCGCTTGTCCACGAGGTAGGCGGCGAAGAACAGCGCTAGCACCAGCTTGGTCACCTCACCGGGCTGGAAGCTTCCCGGTCCGAGCTTCACCCAGATCCTGGCTCCGTTCTCCTCCACCCCCAGACCCGGGACGAACGGCAGCACGAGGAGTACGAGACCGACCAGCAGGAACGTGTAGCGGTAGCGCTCGAGCGCACGGACCCTGCGCACCACCACGAGGGTCGCGACGAAGGCCGTGACGCCCACCGCGCTCCAGGCGGCCTGCAGGCCGGCGAGGCTCTCGTCGAGCCCTGCGATCACCACGTAGCCGAGCCCGTTGAGCAGCGCGGCCACCGGCAGGAGGATGGGGTCGGCATCGGGGGCGAGGCGCCGCAGCGCCAGGTGCGCCACCAGGAACAGCACCAACATGATCACCAGGAACGGGACGATGTTCACCGGGAGCTCGGCCGATGCGCCGAGGCTCGCGAGCACGTAGGCGCCCACGGTCGCCAGCGCTGCGAGGGCGATGAGCCCCAGCTCGGTGTTCCGCCGGTTGCTCAAGGCGGGCTCATGGCGTGGGCGCGGGTCCCGGTTCGGGGCCCTGCAGCGGGAAGGCCGTGAGCGTCGTCGTGGTGGCCGGCGCGGTGGTCGTGGTCGACGAGCTGGTCGTGGTGGTGGTGGGTGGGGGCGGTTCCTCGTTGGCCGTCCCGTAGGCGATGATCCCCACGGCCGCCCCGACGATGGCCGCCAGCACCACCAGGAACAACGCGACCCTCCAGGTGAAGCGCCTCGCCCTGGGCACGGGTGGCAGGGGCGGTGCCTCCGGACGGTCGGCGCCCCGGTCGGCGACCCCCCGCTCGGCGTCTGCCGGCTCGGTCTCGCCCGCCACGTCGACCACCACGGCCGTCACGTTGTCGCGCCCGCCGTTCTCGTTGGCCAGGCGGACCAGCTCCCGGGCGGCTTCCTCGGCGTCGGCGAGCCGTCGGAGGGTGGCAGCGATGCGGGGGTCGTCGACCTCGTTGAACAGGCCGTCGGTGCAAAGCAGGTACCGGTCGCCGGGCACCGCTTCCAGCTCCCAGCTGTCCACCATCACCTGCTCGTCGATGCCCAACGCCCTCGTGAGGATGTTGCGCTGCGGGTGCACGGCCGCCTCCGCCGGGGTGATCCGACCTTGGCGTTCGAGAGTGGCGACCAGGCTGTGGTCGTCGGTGACCTGGCGAAGCTCGCCACCTCTCAGGAGGTAGAGGCGGGAGTCGCCCACGTTCACCGCGGCCAACCGCTCGCCGGCGGCAGACGATACCTTCGCCAGCGCGCACAAGGTGGTGCCCATGCCCTCCAGCTCGGCGTCGGTCATCGACTGGCGCAGGATCTCGTCGTTGGCCTCCTCCACCGCTCGAACCAGCGATGCCGTGTCGCCCCGGGCGGCGCCCGCCTGGGGGCTGGGTCCGGAGCTCCCGGGTGCGAACCCCTCCCTCAGGGTCTCCACGGCCACGTGCGACGCGGTCTCGCCGCCCAGGTGGCCGCCCATGCCGTCGGCCACCACGAACAGCCCGTCGGCGGCCGACATGTGGTCCTCGTTGCCGTCGCGCACGCGGCCCTTGTCGGTCACCGCTCCCCAACGGAACGTCACCGAGGGGCCGGCGCCCGTGCTCATCTCATCTCCAGGACGGTGCCGCCCACCCTCAGGCGATCGCCAGGTGCGATGGTCGCTGGGCCCCCCACCCTCTGCTCGTTCAGGAAGGTCCCGTTTGTGGAGCCCATGTCCTCCACCTGCCAGGAGCCGCCCGGGCCTGCGAACAGCCGGGCGTGCACCTGCGAGACGAACGAGTCGTCCACCTGCACGCCGCAACCCGGCGCCCGTCCGACGGTCACTTCCCCTTCGAGCAGGAACGAGCGTCCTGCGTCGTCCACCGGATCGACCACCACGAGGTGGCGCCTGGCGGGCGCTGGCGGAGCCGGGACGGGCGGGACGCCGGGAGGGCTGTGGTGGACGGCCGGACCGACTGCGGGCAAGGGGCTGGAGCCGGGCGGGCGGAGCTCGGCCCACACGGCGCGCAGCACGCGGAAGAAGAAGAGGTAGAGCAGGGCCAGCAGGCAGAGCTTGAGCGCGAAGAGCAGCTGGTCGGACATGGGGTCCCTAGGAGGCCTGGAAGATCATGCGGGTGTTCCCGAAGGCGATCTCGTCGCCGTCTCGCAAGATCCGCTCGGTCACCTTCACCCCGTTCACCCTCGTGCCGTTCGTGGATGCCAGGTCGACCACCTCGTAGCCCTCGCCGTGGGGCCTGATCTCGGCGTGGCGGCGGCTCACGTTGCTGTCCATGATCGTGATGTCGCACTCGCCGAGGCGTCCGATCACCACCGTGTGGTCCGCCAGGACGTAGCGGTCGTCGTTGGGCAGCAGCAGCGATCCGGCGCTGGTACCACCCGGACCGGCCTTGAGGATGGCGTCGATGCGGAAGCTGCCGGTGCGGAGCCGCTCGTCGGTGACCAGCTCGGTGCTCACCGGGCCGAGGAAGTGGTAGCCCTCGTCGCGGGCGTGCTCGCGCGCAGCGTCGGCCAGCTCTCGGCAGAGGTGCTCGTCGATCTCGGCGAACTGGTCGTCGTCGGTGGGGGAGATCCAGATGGTGAACGAGTTGGGCACCACGGTGCGACCCCTCACGTCCACGGAGCGGCCGTCGTCCATCTCCCGCACCAGTCGCCGGCCCAGCTCCACGGGGCGAAGCCCCGAACGGAAGACTCTGGCGAAGGCGCCCTCTACGGCGTTCTCGAGCCTTCGCTCGAAACCCTGGAGACCCACGATCCGCAACGATACTGGCGAGTCGCGCCTAGCCCCCGCCGCGCTCACCCCACGGTGCGGGACCCGGATCCGGACGTCCGGCTCGCCCCCCGCTCCGGCTAGCCTCTCAGGGCCTACTCGCGCGAGTGGCGGAATTGGTAGACGCGCAGGATTCAGGTTCCTGTGTCCGAAAGGACGTGAGGGTTCAAGTCCCTCCTCGCGCACGAGAGCTGCACCCAGATCGGGCAGGCCGGCACGTCTCAGGCGCGGGCAATCACCCGGACATGGGTGATCACGAGGAGGGCGTCGTCGTCGGCAGCCCAGTCGAGCCAGGCGGCGGCGATCTCTTCGAGCTCTGTTTGGGTGGTGAGCCCGTACTCCAGGGCCTGCTTGGCGAAGTCGGAGTACCTGGCACGGTCGGCCCACAGCCCTCCCCACCACGTCCTGGTCTCGGGGTCGGCGAAGGTCCAGGTGGAGCTGGTGGCGACGGGGTCGTCGAAGCCGGCCTGCCGGGTCCACGCCAACAGGTGCCTGCCGGCGTCGGCGTTGGCGTGGTTGTGGGAGGTGACCTGCTTGTAGAGCTCGAGCCAGCGGTCGAGTCGGCGGTCGTCCGGGGCCCAGAAGAACCCGTCATACACGCTGTCGCGCACAGCCAGGATCCCCCCGGGGCGCAGGACCCTACGCATCTCCCTCAGCGCGGCGACGGGATCGGTGAGGTGCTGGAGCACCTGGTGGGCGTGGACCACGTCGAACGACCCGTCCTCGAAGTCCAAGGCGTACACGTCTCCCACCTGGAAGGTGACGTTGTCGACACGTCCCTGGGCCCTGACCTGCTCTGCCTCCTCCAGCACACCCGCCACGAGGTCGACCCCCACCACCTCTCCCGGTGCCACGAGCCTCCCCAGGTCGACCGTGATGGTCCCCGGTCCGCACCCGACGTCCAGCACCCGCTGCCCCGACTCCAGGTGCGGAAGCAGGTGATCTGCCGAGTTCTCCGCCGTCCGCCAGCGATGGCTCCGCAGCACCGAATCGTGGTGCCCGTGCGTGTACACGTCTTCGCGCATACCGCCAGTATCGCCACCCAGCCAGACCCCCGCTCACGGCCTGGCACCCATCTCCAGTCGCCGGGCGTTCCCTCGATTCGCCGAGGCTGGTCCGCCGGACCGTGGTTCTTCCAGATCCGGTCCTCTGAGCTGCGTGAGCCGGCTGAGCCCCGTGCGCCGCCTCAGAGATCCCGGCGGTCCTCGGCCACGTAGTGGTCCTCTTCGGTCATCGTGTAGCCGGTGCTCATCAGCATGCCGGTGATGGCCAGGACGGCTCCCACGATGAGCGACATCCAGCCGTGAGCGGCCTCGAGGGCGATGTCGGCTGCGGTGCCGACGATCACGACGGCGATGCCGACGCACACCAGGATGACCCCGACCACGAGCTTCGAAGCCCGGTCGGTCGCAGCCCCCGCGAGGACGGCGATGAGGCCCCCGATCGCCGTAGCTATGGCGACGCCTGGCGAGAACATCATCCCGGCCACGTCGACCAGCGGGGCGGAGAAGCCCTCGCCCCAGTCGATCCTGGCCAGGGCTATGAGGCCGATCACCAGGGGCACCGCCCCTGCGATCACCCCCACCACCCGCATCGCCACGTCCCAAGGAGCCGTGGTGCGGACCTCGTGCATGCTCGACTCGTAGTAGCCGGGTTCGGCCCGGTGTGCTCGGTGGACAGCCATATCCCGCTCCCTTCTTGAGAGGTGAGAGAGCCCTACCCGTGGCCGCATCCCATAAACCACACCCGGAGACCGGGGGAACCCTCCAATCGGGCTGTCCGAGAAGTAGAGAGGAGCCCGGCCGTGAGGCCGGGCGCCACGGGACATCGGTTGTTATCTATTGGACTACAGCTAGGGGGGGGTCAACGGGGGGTTGGGGGTGTG
>CAZHBH010000015.1:0-37882 GCA_964530525.1 uncultured Rhabdothermincola sp.
AGCGCATTCGCGCGAAGTTGGGCGAGGAGCACGCAAACCTCATCCAGACCGTGAGATCCGTGGGCTACCGATTCGGCCAGTCGCGCTGGGGGTAGGGGCTCGACGCCTCCCCGGGGACCTGCAGCGCCGGAGGGTCCAGCCGACGGCTTAGCTCAGGTCGACGTACTCGCTGCCCTCGTAGCGCCGATCCACGTCGTCCTTTGTGAGCCAACCGAGCACCATCGCGATGACGGACGTCCCCATCATCACGGCCACGGGGATGGCCACCACCAGCACGAGCACGATGATCACGACGCTGAGCACCGCTACATGATGCCAGAGACCGAGCCTGCGCCGCCGTGGCCCGAGCGGTCCGCCTACGGAGCGGGCGAAGGCGGAGAACCGGTCGGCCAGGTGGGCGAGCAACCACGGTCGAGCCACACCGCCGCGGCCACCGCCGCGAAGACGGCGTCGGAACCCCCTACGGGGTCCGACGCCGATGGCTCGATCTCCACGTGCACCTCCGGCATCGACCGTGCAGCGAGCACCCCGAACGACCGGATGGTCAGGTCGGCCACCGAGCCGTCGTCGGCCAGAGCGATCCCCTCGGAGGTCACCCAAGACAGCGCCATGTGGGCCGCCCCGATGCAGTAAGAGCGCAGCACGACCTCGTCGAGGGGATCGCCGCAGCTCACCCGCACCCATATCGAGCCGTCGGGGGCCACCTCGGCCTCCGCCTCTCCGCCACCGGGCGCGACCACGCGCCCGACCGTCCCTCGGGCGGCTGCCAGCAGCGCCACCGCTTCTGCCCATCCTGCGGCCCGCAGCTCCGCCGACGTGGGAGGACCGGCGAGCTCCACCTGCTCGACCAGCACGCCGGGTGCCACCGCCGCGACGCGCTCGGCGATGCCGGGCGTCGCGGCCACCCTCATCACGCCGGTTCCGTCGGCCCTCACACCGGCCCCGATCGGTGGGCGCTTGGGCCCGTGGGTGACGGTGTGCTCCCGAGGGATCAGCACGCGCACGGCCCGACCGTGCCTGTCGGCCAGCTCGCGGGCCGCACGGGGCGCCACCGAGTGGAGCTTGCCGCCGAACGCACCGCCGTTCGCCAGCGGTGAAGCAGGCTCGCCACCTGGTTCGCACCAGCTGGCGTCGGTCTCCAGGTACGCCGGCTCCACCCAGGTGGTGCGCAGAGTCGCCACCCAGTCGCCGGCCGGCACCTCTATCGGATGGCGAAGCTCTGCAGTGCTGTTGCGGCCCTGCACCTTCCCCGACGCCCGTCGTGCCTCAGCGAGGGTCTCGCCGACGGCCCAGCCGCCGGCACCGTCGGGGACGGCCACCAGGCAACCCGGGGGGGCCGTGTCGGCGGCGAAGCCGCCCTCACCGAGGGCGATCTCGGGGCCCACCGCCTGGGGGACGCCACCCTCGATCGTGGCGCGCCGGGAAGCGGCGGTCAGGTCCCGGCCCCCAGCGGAGGGGGTGAACCCCGGATCGGCTGCGGCGACGTAGGCGTCGATCACCGTGCGCCAGCCGGTGCAGCGGCAGAGGTGAGCCGCCAGGCCCTGGGTCACGGCAGGTTCGTCACCGGCCGCAACTCCCTTCCTCGACATCCCCGCGAAGCGCATGATGATGCCGGGCGTGCAGAACCCGCACTGGCTGGCCCCAGTGGCCAAGAAGGCGCCGGCCCAGCGATCGCGCTCGTCGGGATCCAAGCCGTCCAACGTCGTCACCGACCGTCCCCTCACCCGCCTTGCGGGGGTGACGCACGAGACCCTGGGTTGGCCGTCGACGAGGACGGTGCAGCACCCACACTGCCCTTGAGGAGAGCAACCGTCCTTGGTCGTGCGGACGCCGAGGTGCTCGCGAAGGGCTTCGAGCAGCGAGGATCCGTCGTCGGGAACCTCGACGGGCGAGCCGTCGAGGTCGAACTGCAGAGTCAAGCCGCGTTCGAGCTCGACAGGAGGCGGGCAGTCGAGCGCAGGGGCTTCTTCAGCTGAAGCTCTGGCCGCAACCGCAAGAGCGCTGGGCGTTGGGGTTCTCTATCGAGAAGCCCGCTCCCTGCAGGCCGTCCTTGTAGTCGAGCGTGGCGCCCTCGAGGAGCTTGGCGCTCGAGGGATCGACGACCACCGTGACGCCACCGATCTGCGACGTGAGGTCCTCGGGGTCCCGCTCGGTGTCGAAGAACATCTCGTAGCTGAAGCCGGAGCACCCGCCTGGGCGCACCGCCACGCGCAGCATCAACTCGTCGGCGCCCTCCTGGGCGATGAGCTCGGCGACCTTGCTGGATGCCACGTCGGTGAGCGTGATCATCATGACCCTCCTAGAACCTGCGCCCTGAGCAGGTCTGTTGCTCTGCCTGCCGTAGAACCACCCGTAGCGGCCTACAGCGAACCTGTATCGACGAGGTTAGCGGTGCGGACCTCCACTTGGCACGGAGTGCGGTCGATCACGTTGTGGAACCTCGCCACCTCGGCATCGCCCAGCTCTGCCACCAGCCCCTCCACCAGGCCGCAGTGGAGGCTGCAGACCAGCTCGGGCTGCTGCTCGGCCAGGGCTCGGAAGGGGCAATGGGCGAAGGCGACGGTCGCCCCACCTTCCTCCTCGACCACGGCGGGGTCGAAGCCCAGGCGAGCCTGCTCGGCCACGAGCACCTCGACGGTGCCCGAACCCTCCGGCCAGCGACGGGCGTCCGCCCGGCCCTGCTCCCTGGCCGAATCCGCCACGTCCTGCCCGTCGAGACCCGCGGTGGACGCCGCCTGAAGCAGCACGCGGGCGAGCATCGGGAACGGCGATGGCTCCAGGCCGAGCGCAGGCGCGTCCGGAGCCAGCGAGTAGAGGTGCTGGGGTCTGCCAACCGAGCCCCTCGTCTCGGTGTCGACCTGGAGGATCCCCACGTCTCGCATGCGCTCCAGGTGCGGCCGCACGGTGTTCACGTGCAGGCCGAGTATCTCGGATACGTCCGCCGTGCTCAGCGGCCTCGCAGACCGGGCCAGCTCGAGGTAGATGGCGTAGCGGGTGTTGTCCCCGAGCGCCTTGAGGATGTCGAGCTGTGGCGTGTTCACCACAGAAGTTTACACGGAGGATCCCGTTAGAATGTCTCCGTGGCCGACGTTAGAGCACCCTCCGAGGGATCTGCCCCGAGCACCTCGCAAGAAGAGGTGATGGGGCTGCTGCGCGGCGTGATCGATCCCGAGCTGGGCAGCGACATCGTCGAGCTGGGCATGGTGAAGGGCGTAGAGGTGCGCGACGAAGGCGTGGTCGGGATCACCGTCGCGCTGACCACCGCCGGTTGCCCGCTGCGGGGTCAGATCCAGCGGGACGTGCGAAGCAGGATCGGTTCCCTTCCGAGCGTGAGCAAGGTGGAGATCTCGTGGACCGAGCTGGACGCCGAGGGCAAGGCAGCCGCCATGTCCAAGGCTCGGTGGAACGCCCGGGAGCGGGCAACCGCCACCCAGGTGCCACCCACCACGAAGATCCTGGCCGTCGCCTCGGGCAAAGGTGGTGTGGGCAAGTCGTCGGTCACGGCGAACCTCGCTGCGACGCTCGCCGACCGCGGGTTCGTGGTGGGCGTGCTCGACGCAGACATCTGGGGCTTCTCGATCCCACGCATGCTCGACTTGGAGGGTCGCCTCGCCGGTCGGCCTGCCGAAGACGCCAGCGGAGGCGGCCAGGGGGCCACGGGTGAGACCGGATCAACCCCGGGGACCGGCAAGGGAAAGGTGGGGGGCAAGATCGTCCCTCACGAGCGCCCCTGCGGCGACGGCCTGCTGAAGGTCGTCTCCATGGGACTGCTGGTGGACGACGAGGAGACCGCCCTCATGTGGCGAGGCCTCATGCTCAACCGGGCGGTGCAGCACTTCCTCGAAGACGTCGCCTGGGGCGACATGGACTACCTGCTCATCGACATGCCCCCCGGCACCGGAGACGTCCAGATGGGCCTTGCTCGGCTGCTCCCCAACGCCGAGATGCTCGTGGTGACGACACCAGGGAAGAACGCCCAGAAGGTTGCCGTACGTGCCGTGAACATGGCGCGCAAGAGCTACCTGCGAGTGGTCGGGGTGGTCGAGAACATGAGCTCGTTCACCTGCGATCACGGCGAGACCTACGAGCTGTTCGGGTCTGGTGGAGGAGCCGACCTGGCGCGGACCGCCGGGGTGCCCCTGCTGGGCCAGGTGCCGATAGAGGCAGCGGTCGCGACCGGGGGCGACACCGGGAAGCCTGCGGTCCTCGGCGATGGCCCCGCCGGCAAGGCGTTCCGGGAGATCGGGGACAGGCTGGTGGAGGAGTACCTGCCGCCCACCGCCATGGCCGGATGCTCGGCTCGGATGCTGGAGGCGGCCGTCGCCGCCCTCGACGCCGAGATGGGCTGATCTGGGATCTCCCTGCTCGTCCGCGGCGCTGACGTAGCCCCTGCGCGAAAATGGGTTGACCAGAGGTCTTCGCCCGTGATCCCATTGGTGTGCACCTGTGACCGCAGGTGCACGCACCCGAGGTAGCGGTTCGATGGAGAACATGACCACCACGCTGATCACGACGAGCCAGGCGGTAGCTGGCGCGCGTCGTCGGGCTGGTCATGCCTCGGTTGGCTACGCATCGGCCTCGATCCGTTCCATCGCCGCCTCGGTAGCCGTCGCCGACTGGTTCGCCGCCCACAAGCCGATCCACCGGCGCCTGAAGGATCCTCCGCAGTAGCAGCACTGCGAAGCAAGGGAACCCTCAGGCCGCCGGGCAACCGGCGGCCTTTCTGCTTTCCAGGGGCCCTTCGCTCCGCCTCCCCGTGGACACGACCCACACCGATCCAGAGAACTCACACGACGAAAGGAAGGAATCGATGCTCGCCGAGCTCAACGGCGAAGTCGCCGACGAACGGTGGCGTGACCAGGCGAGGTGCCTCGACCTCGGCGCATCCCTGACCGGGATGTTCTTCTCGGAGGAGCTGGGCGACATCGCCAAGGCCAAGGCCATCTGCGCCGAGTGCCCGGTGATCGTCGAGTGCCTCGAGGGGGCACTGGCCAGGCGGGAGCCCTGGGGTGTGTGGGGGGGGCAGATGTTCGTCAACGGACGGATCCTGGCCACCAAGCGCCGACAGGGACGACCACCCAAGCAGCCCCGGCCGGAAGATCAGCTACCCGAGATCCCCGTTCCGGCCCACCTCCGCACCTACCTGCGGACCGCATGAGCGAGGGGGACGGTTGCCCGATCGGGCAGCCGTCCCCCTCGTGTTGGTTGCCGGGTGCCTGCAACGACGGTTCGGATTCGCTGCGTCGTCTGCACACCTGTCCCCCCGGCTCGGGGCACGGGTAGCGTCGGGCTGGCTATGGCACCCGGGCCCCCCGACGAATCCGACTTCCTCTACGAACCCTCCGAGGACGATCTGGCCAGGCGTAGCTCGGGCCGTCCGATCATCGTGGCCGTGGCCATCCTGAGCGTCGTGGCCCTGGTGCTTGCCTCTGTGGGCACCCTGCTTTGGGTGGGTGCTGGCGGGAGCGGTAATGCCGGTGACCGCTCCACCCCTGTGGTGGAGGCAGACGTGGTGGGCCAGAAGCTTCCGGATCTGAACTTCGAGACCTTCGACGGGGCACGGCGGTCGCTGGCAGAGGTGAGCGGCCCACTCGTGATCAACTTCTTCGCCTACTGGTGCACCCCGTGCCGCGAGGAGATGCCCGACTTCCAGCGTGCCCACGAGCTCTACGGCGACGAGGTGGGCTTCCTGGGCCTCGACTACGTGGACGCGCCCGACAACGGCCTGCGCATGATCTCCGAGACCGGCGTCACCTACGCGGTAGGCCGCGACCCGACCGGCAGCGTCCTGGCCGGCCTGGGGGGCGTGGCCATGCCTACCACGGTGTTCGTGGACCGCGGCGGGGTCGTCACGTCGGTTCGCAGCGGCCGTCTCGACGCCGCCAGCCTCCAGCAGATCATCGCCCAGGAGCTGGGGGTGCAGGCGGAGGCTCGCTTGTGATCGACGCTCCCCTCGCCTACGCCTTCGGCGTGGGCATGGTGGCCACCTTCAACCCGTGCGGGTTCGCCATGCTGCCGGCCTACCTCGCCTACTTCCTCGGTCTGGAGGGAACCACACACCCGCAGGCCCGCGGCAGCACCACCCGGGCGCTCGCCGTGGGGGCATCGGCCACCGCCGGCTTCATGGTGGTGTTCGGCCTGCTGGGCGTGGTCCTCAAGCCCGCACTCGACGCCATACAGGAGCGCCTCCCCCTGGTCACGATCGTGCTCGGCGTGATCCTGGTGGCCGTGGGGATCGCGCTGTTGGCGGGGCGCAGCATCACCTTGCGCCTACCGGGACCCAAGCGGGGCGCCCGTAGCTCGGAGCTGGGCTCGGTGTTCCTGTTCGGGATCTCCTACGCCCTGGTGTCGCTCTCGTGCACCATCCCGTTGTTCGTGGGCGTGGTGTCGACCACCTTCGACCAGGCCAACCTCGCCTCTGGGGTCGCCGTGTTCCTCGCATACGCACTCGGGATGGGCCTGGTGCTGATGGTTCTCACGATGGCCATAGCCCTCGCTCGAGCGGGCCTGGTGCGCAACATGCGCCGGATCGTCCCATATGTGAACCGCATCTCGGGCGCACTTCTGATCCTGGCGGGCGCGTACGTGGCCTACTACGGCGTCTACGAGCTGAGGGTGCGCGAGGGCGAGCTGGGAGGCGGTGGACTGGCGCAGCTCGTGTTCGACTGGAACGCCAGCATCAGCACCTGGATCCAGGAGACAGGGCCCGTCAGGCTCGGTCTCCTCCTGGCTCTTGCCATCGCGGTAGCCGTGACCCTCTCGCTGGCTCGCCGCGCCGCCCGCACCTGACGATCCACCTCACGGACCACCCACCACGCGGGCGCAGGCCACGGCTCGCCAGCTCACGTGCACGTTGGCAGCCAGCCCTGCTCACGTCCGAGCGCGATCGGTCCGCGCTCGGATGTTCAGCTCTGGCGAGGGAGCGTGGTCTGGGAGGGATCCGGATCCACCGGGGCGATGGGCGAGACCGGGGCCGGGGCGGGATCCGCGAGTGGAACGGTCGTGCGCTCGAGCTCGGGGAGGCCGACCGCAGAGGAGACGAAGGCATCCCACTCGGACTGATCGACCTCGTGGATGCTCTCGGCCATGGTCATGGCGTCCTCCGAGGAGGGCGCCATGATCTTGAACGCCACGCCCGATCCGTCCCACCAGACGAGCGTGACGATGTCGCCCAAGCGCACCAGCGCCTCCACGAGATCGGGGTCCTCCGCCCGTACCGCCTCCATCTCGGGCGAGAGGGTTCGGTCGTGAGGGGCCGTCCCCAGTTCGTAGGCGGTGTGGCCCTGCACATCCCTGACGGTGAGCGTCGCCGGGATGGCAGTTGAGATGACGGGCCACAGGGCCGAGGGTGGCGATGTCATCACCGACAGGCCCGCGAACTCAGGGAACCTGCCGTCCAGGACGTAGGACTGGGCGTAGCCCGAGGCACCCGGGTGGGCTTCCAGAGCACCCACGTACGGCATGACTCCTGATCCGGGTTCCTCCTCCTCCAGCGCTATCTGGAAGACCTCACGGAACCCTGGTGGGAGCTGGATGGACGCCTCGGTGCCGGGGCCCAGGACGATGGAGTCCCGCACCTGCTCGAAGGTCTCGCGATCCACGTTCCGGCCGGTCAGCTCGGCGCTGGTGCCACCCTCCTCGACCCAGTTCACTCGGTGCCAGCGCCCGTCGAGCTCGGTCTGGATCGGGTTGAGCTCTACGGAGGTCGCCCGGCGGGGCGCGCTCGGATCCAAGGGAACCTGGACGTCGAGCCGCAAGACGGAGGAAGACTCGCTCGGCATCTCAGCCCCCTCGTCCGTCCAGACCACCACCTGGTTCGCCACGACTCGCACGCCCCCGCCGTCCTGGCCCCCCGACGGGATCTCGAGCACAGCGCCGAGGTGCATCCCTGCTGGGACGGAGTCGGGCACGTAGTAGGGCACGGCGCCAGTCGACACGAGCGAGCTCGAGCCCCCTCCCGAAACCTCGCTGGAGCAAGCTCCCACCAAGAGAGCCAGGACCGCCGAGATCGACACCCCGAACGCCAGCAAGCCGCGCGACTGCGTCGCGCGGTGCACCGGTCCTGGATCCCCCGTAACCCCCACTCAGCCAGTCTTGCCGATGGAGGTGGCGCCTCGCAGGTAGGGATGCAGGGCTCCCGGAAGCGAGATGGAGCCGTCGGGTTGGCGGTGCGTCTCGACCAGGGCTGCCCACACGCGCGGGACAGCCAGAGCGGAGCCGTTGAGGGTGTGGACCGGAGCCAGGCTCTCGCCAGGAGCGGGCCGGTAGCGGATGTTGGCCCGACGTGCCTGGTAGTCGCCGAACCAGGAGACCGACGAGCACTCCAGCCACTGGTCGGTGCCGGGGGCGTACACCTCGAGGTCGAACGTACGAGCCGCCGACGCGCCCAGGTCGCCGGCGCAAAGGTCGAGCACGCGGTAGGTGAGCCCCAGCTCCACCAGCAGCGACTCGGCCCTCGCCAGGATCTCGGCGTGGATCTCGGCAGCCTGCTCGGGTGTGCAGTACGCGAGGATCTCGACCTTGTCGAACTCGTGGACCCGCAGCAGGCCCCTGGTGTCGCGCCCCGCAGAGCCCGCCTCGCGCCTGAAGCAAGGGGAGTACGCCATGAGGCGCAGGGGTAGCTCGTCGCCGGCGAGGACCTCGTCGCGCGCCAGCGAGGTGAGGGGCACCTCGGCGGTGGGGATCGCCCACAGGTCGTCGCGCTCGAGGTGGTAGGCGTCATCGGAGAACTTGGGCAGGTGCCCGGTGGAGACCATCGTCTCGGTGAGCACGACCGACGGTGGGCGGATCTCCTCGTAGGCGTCGGAGTTGCGATCCAGCGCCAGCTGGCAGAGAGCCCGGGACAGGGTGGCCCCGAGCCCGCGGAACATCGTGAACATCGAGCCCGAGAGCTTCACCGCGCGCTCGAGGTCGAGGATCCCGAGCTCCGAGCCGACTTCCCAGTGCGGGACGCGCTGGTGCTCGCCGAAGCTGGAGGGATCGGGCCCCACCCTGCGCACCTCGACGTTGGCCGAAGGTCCGTCGCCGTCTGGCGCCTCCGCCGACGGGATGTTGGGGATGCGCAGCAGGAGCTGCCGCACTCGCTCGCCCGTCTCCTCGGCCACCGCCCCGAGCTGGCCCTGGCGCTCTCCCAGCTCCCTGCTCACGGACTGGATGCGCTCGGCGGCGTCGGTGTCGCCGGCTCGCCTCAGGTCCCCCACCTGCTTCGACAGGGCCTTCACCTTGCCCCGAAGCTCGTCCCGCTCGGCCACGATCGTCCTCTGGGCCACGTCGGCAGCGGTCAGCTCGGTCAGCTCCGCCAGCACCGAGTCGTCCCGGCGGCGAGCGAGGGCCGCCCTCACCTCTTCGGGATCGGCGCGCACGCGCCTGATGTCGATCACGCCTGGAAACTAGCCCCCCAACGGACTTGGGCGAACAGCCGGGCCCTCCGCGCGACCTCCCCGCACCTGGTCGTCAGCGACGTTCAGGCGGGGTGGCGTAGTAGAAGGCCTCCTCCATCGTGAAGGGGAGCCGGTCGGAGTCGGGCAGGAGGATCGACGCTGCCACCGCCGCCAAGAACAGCGGGTAGAGCCCCCCTCCGGTGGAGTTGTTGAAGACGACCGTGAAGTTCGAACCGCTTCCCGTGTCGAAGATGGTGCCGACTGCGTAGCCCGGAATGCTCCCCGCCGCCGCCACCAGAGGACCCATCTCGATGTGGCCGGCGGCGTAGCGCATCCACTCGGGCAGGTCCGGCCCCATAGGAACGCTCTCCTGCATCCGGGCCGTGAGCTCGCGGCCCACGTGGAGCTCCTCGCCGACGGAGGCCACGAAGCGTCCGAGGTCGGCGACGCTCGAGACCATGGCACCCGATCCAGCCCCCACCGACGGGCTCAGCGCGCTGTAGTCGACGAGGGGCGAGGCCGGTTCCGGCTGCCACCAGCCGTTCGAGGCCGGGTGCGAGATCGCCACGTCGCTCGCCGTGGGGAACGAGGTGCTCTCCAGCCGCATCGGACCGAGGATCCACTCCTGCATGCTCTCTCGCAGGGGCTTCTGCGTGACCGTCTCGATCGCCATGCCCACCAGCACGGTGTTGGTCGCCGACGGCGACCACGTGCCACGCGGTCCGGCGGGGTAGGCAGAGCTGGCGTAGGAGACCAGCGCGCCGGGCGACCAGGATCGAGTCGGGTCCTCGGCCACCCGCTGGTAGAAGTTGGGGTTGTCCCAGTAGTCGGGGATCCCCGTGGCGCTCCTGCAGAGCTCGGCGAGGGTCGACTCGGGACCCCCCTCCACGTACAGCGACGCCGGCTCGTCCACCGAGACCTGTTCGTCCTGGGCGAGCTTGTACAGCAGGGTGCAGGTGAACATCGACGTCACGTCGCCGATGCGGAACTGACCGTTCGGATCCATGAGGGCGCCGCTGGAGGGATCAGAGAAGCCGTATCCCCTGGTCCAGCTGGCGTGACCGGGCACCGACACGCTGACGACCGCTCCCGGGGTGGTCGTGTAGCTCATCACCAGCTCTATCAGCGAGTCGAGCTCGGCCTGGTTGGTCGACGAGTTGGTGGGTTGGATCGTGGTGGTGGTGGGTGGCAGGGGGAGGGTCGTGGGGGCTGGCTCTGGAGAACCCCCAGAGCCGGAGCACGCTGCAAGCGCCCAGGCAAGGGAGACGACCATCGCGGTCCAGCCGGCGTGCCGCACGCATCTCGCCCTCGGTCGACGGCTCCAGACCTTCGGTCCGCCAGCCCGCTCGTCGTAGGCGGACACAGTCGTCGTCCCCGTCCCGGTTCCCACGTCGGCCTTGGTAGCACAGCGCCCGGCCCGGCCGAGCGCGAGGGTCACAAGACGGAGGTCGGAGAGAAGATCCGGAACATGAGCATCACCGCGAGGTACACCCCGAGCGCGGTGATCAGAGCGAAGGCGAACAAGCTCCAGAGAATGGCCTTGTCGAACTTGAGGTGCATGAACACCGCAGCAACTATGTAGAACTTGGCCGCCATGAGGATCATGAGGATGGCGATGAGCCCCACGTTGCTATCGCCGCCCCAGCTCCACACGGGCAGGTCGGGCCACATGTAGGTGAAGACCTCTACGAGGGTGATGGCCGCCAGGATCACCGCCGTGCGCACGTACAGCATGTCGCGGGGGTAGGGAACCACCGCTCCGTCGAGCGCGGGGGTGGGCACGCCGCCGCCGGCGTCGCCGGCCTCAGGGGCTTGCGGGGCTTGCGTTGTCTCGCTCACGTGATCTCCTAGGGAACCAGGTAGACGACGGCGAAGATGACGATCCAGACCACGTCGACGAAGTGCCAGTAGAGGCCCACGATCTCGACGGTCTCCGAACGGTGCTCGGGTAGGCGACCCCGCAACGACAGCAGCACGAGCGACACCAGCATGATGATGCCCACCGTCACGTGGACGCCGTGGAAGCCGGTGAGCGTGTAGAAGGCCGAGCTGAAGCGGCTGGTGGTGTAGCCGAGGCCCTCCCTGTAGAAGACCGTGAACTCGTACACCTGGCCAGCCACGAACGTGGCTCCCAGCAGCGCCGTCCCTGTCAGCCAGACGCGCACCCTGTGGTGGTCGCCGTTCTCGATGGCCGAGACGGCGAGCACCATGGTCAGCGAGCTCATGAGCAGCACGAAGGAGCTGACCGAGGTGAACGGGATGTCGAAGATGTCGTGGGGGCCCGGACCGCTGAGGGGGTTCTTGTAGAGGAGGTAGGTGGTGATGAGCCCACCGAACAGCAAGCACTCCGAGCCGAGGAACAGCCACATGCCCAACTTCGTGTTGGACATCCCGGTGTTCGTGTCGTGCTGGATGTGCGCCACCTCTGCGTGAGAGTCGCGCTCGGCCATCAGCTGCTGGTGGTGGGTCGCGGCCTCAGCCATCGGAGCCGCCCTCCGTGGACTGGTTCGCCTCGCCGGTGCCCACCCCGGCAGGGACGGGCTCCGCAGCTGCGCCCTCGCCGGCCTCGGGTCCGTCTTCACCTGTCGAACCCGAACCGGCTTCGAGCAGCTCGGGCTGGCCTGCAGGCGACTCGTGGCTCTCGCCGTGGCCGTGTGCAGCGTCGGGGTCGTCCGGGGGTTCGGTCGCCCAGCCGTAGAGGCCGGCGATCACCACGATGGCACCCACGAGGCACAGCCACCAGGTGAAGATGAGCCCGTACCCCACTATCGGCAGGCCGATGGCGGTCACGAGCGGCCAGTACGAGGGTGACGGCAGGTGCACGCCGGTGCCGTCGCCATCCTGCACCACGTCCTCCGTCTTGGCGATCCTCACTAGCTCGCCGCGCTCGTTCTCCCCGTACTTGCGGTACCAGAAGTCGTCCACGCGCGTGACCGTGGGGACCGGGTTGTAGTTGTGCTCGGGGATGGGCGAAGGGGTCATCCACTCGATCGTTCGGGCGTCCCACGGGTCGGGCCCGGGCGGGGGCAGCGACTTCGACTTCGCCTTGCTGTAGAAGATGTTGAACAGGAACATGGCCACGCTCAGGGCAAGGATGAACGAGCCGATGGTGGCGACCTTGTTCCAGATCTCGAAGCCGTAGCCGGCGTCGTACGTGTAGATGCGCCGTGACATGCCCTGCAGTCCGAGCACGTGCATGGGGGCGAACGTCAAGTTGAAGCCCACCAGCATCGTCCAGAAGTTCGCCTTGCCCAGGGTCTCGTTGAGCATGTAGCCGAAGGCCTTCGGCCAGTAGAAGTAGAAGGCGCCCATGAACCCGAGGAAGGCACCACCGAACAGCACGTAGTGGAAGTGCGCCACGATGTAGTAGGTGTCGGTCTGCTGGGAGTCCGCAGGGGAGACGGCGTGCGTGACTCCAGAGAGGCCGCCGATGGTGAACATCGTCACCAAGCCGATGGAGAAGAGCATCGGTGTGGAGAACCAGAGCTTCCCGCCCCACATGGTCGCCAGCCAGTTGAGGATCTTCACCCCTGTCGGTACGGCGATGAACATCGTGGTCAAGGAGAAGGTGACCACCGAGATGGGTCCGATCCCGGAGACGAACATGTGGTGGGCCCACACCCCGAAGCCCATGAAGCCGATGGCGACGCCCGAGAACACGATGAACGGGTAGCCGAATATGGGCTTGCGCGAGAAGACCGGGAGCATCTCCGACACCAGCCCGAAGGCCGGGAGGATCATCAGGTACACCTCGGGATGCCCGAATATCCAGAACAGGTGCTCCCACAGGAGTGGGTTGGCGCCTTGGGCGACGTTGAAGAAGTTGGCGTCGAACAGCCGGTCGAACAGCAGCAGGAATTGGGCGGCCGTGAGCACCGGGATCGCGAAGAGGAGGAGGAACTGGGTGACGAGGGTCATCCAGGTGAACACGGGCATCTTCATGAGGGTCATGCCCGGAGCCCTCAGGTTGAGCACGGTGGTGATCAGGTTCACGGCACCGATCAGCGATGCGATACCGGTGATGATCAGACCGATGTTCCAGAAGTCGATGCCATGGCTGGGAGAGAAGATCACGCCGTTGTTGGGGGCGTAGTTGAACCACCCGCCGTCGGCGCCACCGCCGAGGAACCAGCTCGTGTTCAGGAAGATCCCGCCGGCCAGGAAGCACCAGAACGAGAAGGCGTTGATGCGTGGGAACGCCACGTCTCGTGCGCCTACCTGGAGGGGCATCAGGTAGTTGGCCATGGCCGCGCCGATGGGCATCACCACCAGGAAGACCATGGTTGTGCCGTGCATCGTGAACACCTGGTTGTAGGCGTCCGCGCTGAGCAGCGTCCCTCGAGGTGCCCACAGCTGCGCCCGGATGAGCAGCGCCTCGACGCCACCGATGATGAAGAAGACCAGCGCGGCAGCGCCGTACATGATGCCGATCTTCTTGTGGTCGACGGTCGTGACCCAGGCGCGCCAACCCTTCTTGGTGGTCGGCCGCTGGAAGACGCCTATGGGGTTGATCTCCTCGGGGCCGCTGGGAAGCGCGAGGGGCCTCGGTTGGGTCAGCGCCATGATCGGCCTCCCTCCAAGGCTGTCCGAACAACGGTGATGGCGGTCACTTCAGCGTCTCCAAGTAGGCCACGAGCTGGTCGATCTGCTCTTCCGTGAGGCCGAGATCGGGCATGCCCCTCTCGTCGTCGGCGGCCATCGGCTTGATGGCGCCCGGGTCCCGCAGCCATGCCTCCAGAGTGGCGCGGTTGAGCGGGTATGCCGAATCGCCGCCGAACAGGGCGTCACCCGGGTCGCCGGCGAGGCCCACGTCTGCAGGGTCACCTGGCGTCGGCACCGGGGCACCGGGCTGCTGCGGCGCGTAGAGGTTGAAGATGGAGCCGGCGAAGGTGCCCCTAGTCATCAACTTGGTGAGGTCGGGTGCGAGACCGCTCACCAGCGGGGGTGACGTCTCAGCCGCCTGGTCGAACTGCCCAGCGACCACGTGGCACTGGGCGCACAAGCTGCCGAACACGGCCTGGCCCTCCGCGGCCACCGTGCCCTCCACCGGCTCCCTGTTCGCCTCGCGCTGGTTGCGAACCCATAGGTCGTAGTCGGCCTGGTCGACGGCCCGCACGAGCATCCGCATGTTGGCGTGCGAGAGCCCGCAGAACTCGGTGCACTGACCCCGGTAGATCCCGGGCTCGTCGGCTTGGATCTTGAGGGTCGTGTCCATGCCGGGCACCGCGTCGCGCTTGCCGTTCAGCTCCGGGATCCAGAACGAGTGGATCACGTCGTTCGAACGGATCGTCAGGTCGACCTCGCGCCCGGCGGGGACCACCATCTCGGTGGCGGTGGTGATGTCGCCCGGGTCCTCGAAGCTCCCGTTGCCGTCCATGTCGTAGCGGAAGCTCCACCACCACTGCTGGCCGGTCACCTCGACGCGGAGCGGGTCTGGGCCGCGCTGCTCCAGATCCAAGATGGTGACGACCGTGCCCACAGCGACGAAGGTCAAGATGATGGCGGGCAGGACGGTCCACCCGACCTCGAGCTTGGTCCTCCCGTGGATCTGCTCGGGGAACCCCCGGCTGTCGTCGGGTCGCTCGCGGTAGCGCCAGCTGATGACCAGCGCCAGCACCAGCACCAGCACGAACACCAGGCCGGCGACAGCGAACACCGGGACCACCAGGTCCTGGATGGATTGAGCAGAGGGGCCCTGCGGCGCGAGCGTCGTGAGCGGCTTCCCGTCGTTGAAGAAGGCTGCGGCGATCAGCGCCGCGTACAGCACGCCGACCACGACCAGCACCACGCCGGCCAGCACGCGCAGCCAGAGCTTGCGTCCGGACATCAGGCATCACCACCCTGGGCGGGCGGCACCACAGGCGCACCCGGCGCCGTCTGCGAGCTCGATGGCGCGGGCGCCGACTGCTCGGTGTGATCGGTCTCGTGCTCGGATGACTGCTCGCCCACCACAGCGGCGGCGATGCCCGCCGCTATCACTGCCACCGCTCCTATGAACAGCAGGATCGTGACGGTGTTCTTGGTTATCGACGGCTTCGCAGCAACGAACCCGATGACCAGCAGGAAGATCGCCCCCACCACCCCGAAGACCGCTACAGCGCCGGTGTGCGACAGGGCCAGCAGAACTCGCGAGAAGCCGATGATGATCACCGCTATGGCCAGCCCCGACAGCACCGGGATGCGCAGCGGCTCGATGAGGCGGTGGTAGAGCTCCCAGTTCACGCGGTCGTCGCCGGTGGCCCGCTCGGCCCAGGCCCGGAGCATCCAGACGACACCGACGACTATCAGCAGGCCGACGCCGGCGAGCGTGATGGCCCTGCTGGAGATCTGGCCCACGACGATCACGCCCACCGCGAACGCAGCCAAGATCGGAAGGAAGTTGGTGCCGGCGGGCGCACGGGTGAGTGGTGCGACCTCGGTCATCGCCACCTGGGCCTCAGCTTCGGGATCGGCATCCCGGAAGGCGATGAGGATGCCGGCCAGCGTCCCGGCCAGAAGTGCCATGCCCACCAGGACCACGTATGCGAGGTGGTCGCCTACGGACCCCTTCCAGCCGAGGGTGATGGGACCCAGGATGGTGTCGACGATCCCCTCGTCGCTGCTCCCCACGCCGGACACGAAGGCGCCGAGCAGGCCGGCGGCGGCGAGCGCCGCCAAGAGGCGGAAGCCCGGCGTGAACATGCGGGACCTGAGGAACTGAGGGCTACTTGGTGACATAGATGACCAGCCAGATGAGGAAGAAGATCGCCAGGTTGGCGTGCCAGAAGATCGCCGCTGCGCTCACGCCGTCGTGCGATCGGCTCGTCTCCTGTCCCACGAGAGCGCGGAAACCGGTGACGGCGACGAAGACCATCGCTGCGATGACGAAGGCGATCTGGGCCCCGGTGATCGTGTAGATGAGCACCGCCTGGCTGCTGGCACCCACCTCCAGCTCCATCAGCGTGTAGAGGTAGGAGCCCATGTTGACGAAACCGAACCCGAACACGAAGGTGAGTCCCAGGGCGAGGTAGCTGTTGATCCTGTCGCCGTTGGCCACCGCGGAGACGGCCCACTGCACCGTCACCGACGCTGCGATGAGCGTGAAGAGCATGACGGTGGGCTGCTGGAGCGGGATGGTGACGCCCTGCGGGATCCACGCATCGCCCGCCGAGACGGCGGCAGAGCGCTGGTACAGGTAGATCCCCAGCAACCCTGCGAAGGCCATGAGCACGGCCGCCGCCCCGAACGCAGAGCCGACGATGAGCACCCGCGGCCTCACCGGCGCAGCGGGAGGAGCGTCGTAGATCGATGGGACGGCCTCGACCGAGGTGACCGGGGCCCCCTGAGGAGCAGACGAGGTGGTGGACGTGGCCGTCATCGCTGTGCCCCCTCCTTCCTAAGCGTTCCCAACCCGGAGATGCCGCCCAGCACGACGGTGGCGAACACCAGGGTGACGGCGAAGGAGGCGAAGAGCTCCTTGTCGAGCCCGAAGAGCCCGATCGCCGACAAGGCGCTGGCCAGTCCGGCCAGGAGCAGTGTGAGCACCGCTAGCGAAGCGGCCCCCAGGGACGCGCTGGGCTGTGGCAGGCCTCCCCGGCGCATCAGGTCGGCCCAGCCGCCTGCGAGGGCCAAGATCGGAAGGAGGATCACCACGCACATACCCACGTAGAGGGCTTGCGTGGTCACCTCGGAGTTGAACGCCGGTTGCGCCCAGGCCCCGAAGGTCAAGATGCCATACGCGCCGATGGCGGCGAGCAGGGCCCCCCGCCGAACACCTGGGCCCCCGGCCCCTGGATCGTCCTCGGAAGGCCGGGTGGCCGCCAGGAAGGCCTCGGTGACCAGCCCCAGGACGGGGATGGCGTAGGCGAACACCTGGGGGGGCTGGAAGGCCCACGAGAGCTGACCCCACTGCAGGTCTGCGAGGCCGAACTCCGAGGGGCTGCCGTAGTGGAAGTCGACGTAGATGAGCAGCATGTTCCCGGCCAGCACCGGCAGCGTGAGCAGCCACATGGTGCCCGCGACGAGCATCGACCAGCTGAACGGGGAGATCCGGTCGAGCCTCAACCCGTCGGTGCGCAGGGCGAGGACGGTGGTGACGATGCACACGGTGGCGAGGAGCAGGGACGCTATGACCAAGATGAGGCCGAGGTACGTGAGGTCGACCCCGGTCGTTCGGACACCTGCGACGCCACCGTCGACGGCGTAGCCCACGATGGCCAGGACCGAGCCGAGAAGCCAGGTCCACAGCGCCGCGGCCGCAGCCCTGGGGAAGGCGATGGTGGCGGCCCCCACCTGGACGGGGACGGCGTAGGTGGCCGCTCCGATGAAAAGCGGCACGGCGAACAGGAGCGCCAGGCCCAGCTCGCTGGCGGTGAACACCCTGAAGGACGCTGCCTCGGGGACGACCGTGAGGTCTCCCAGGCCATCGAGCGCGGTGAGCGCCGCTGCGACCAGCGCTGCGAGCCCGAAAAGGGCCGAGAAGCCGATCCAGATGCGGCCAAGAGTCTTGTGGTCGCCCGTTCCCAGCACCTGGGCGCCCGCGGGTACCTCTTCGCCCATGTCCCACGGGTTGGCGGGTGCCCTCGTCGCGACCGGCGCGGTCTCGGTGATTGCCACGGTTCGGGACTCTACACAGGGGCCATGACGGGGCGGAAAACCGCTTACAACCCGTGCCGTAGGAAGACGTCGAGCGCCATCGCTCCGAACAGCAGGACCACGTAGGTGATCGAGTAGTGGAAGAGGCGCATAGCTGCCGTCGCGGACGTGTCACGCAGGAGGTTCGCCGCCAGTCCCATCAGCAGAGCACCCAGCACCACGGCCGCTCCCAGGTACAGCCAGCCGAGGCCGGCCACGGGAGCGAGCACCACCGTGAGCGCCCAGACGATGGCGCAGTAGGACAGGATCTGGAAGCTGGTTGCCCGAAGGGAGGTGACCGAGGGGAGCATCGGCACCGAGACCGACGAGTAGTCGTCCCGATAGCGGATGGCCAGCGCCCAGAAGTGGGGCGGGGTCCAGAAGAAGATGATCGCGAACAGCACCCACGCTGACCACGACAGCCCGCCGGTGACCGCCGTCCACCCGATCAGGACGGGGGCCGCACCGGCAGCTCCTCCGATGACCACGTTCGAGCTGTAGTTGCGCTTGAGCCAGAGCGTGTAGACGAAGACGTAGAAGAGGCACGCCGCCAGAGCGAGGGCCGCGCTCGCCAGGTTCACGAAGGCCCACAGCCAGGCGAAGGCCACCACCTCGAGGGCCACGGCGAACACCAGAGCGGCGCCGGGCTCCACCGCTCCCGTCACCAGCGGCCGGTTGCGGGTCCGGCGCATCACGGCGTCGATGTCGCGGTCCACGTACATGTTGACGGCGTTGGCGCCGCCAGCCGCCAGGGTGCCTCCCAGAACGGTCGCCACCATGAGCCAGACGGAGGGCAGGCCCTCCTGTGCGAGCACCATGGTCGGCACGGTGGTCACCAAGAGCAGCTCGATGATCCTGGGCTTCGTGAGGGCCACGTAGCCGCCCAGGCGCTCTCGCCAGCTGAAGGTTGCCGTGCGGGCGGTGGTGACCATGACGAGGCCAGAGTAGGTCCCCAGGCTCGGAGGGTGACAATCTCGTGAGATGGCTCGCAGGCCGGTGGTGTCGCCCTCCACGTACCGCCGCATCTCTCTCGTCGCACTCTGCTCGCAGGTGCTGATCATGGTGACGGGGGCGGCCGTCCGGCTCACCTCGTCCGGGCTGGGGTGCGCCGACTGGCCCTCGTGCGAGGAAGACCGCTTCATCCCGACGATGGACGGCCACGCCCTCATCGAGTTCTTCAACCGCTCGCTCAGCTCGGTGGTCCTGCTCGCCGTGGTGGCGGCGGTGCTCGGAGCCCACTGGCGCCGTCCCTACCGCCGAGACCTCTACTGGTGGTCGCTGGGCCCGCTGGCTGGGGTTGTGGCGCAGATCATCCTGGGCGGCGTCGTGGTGCGCCTCGAGCTGGCTCCCGTCTCGGTGATCGGCCACTTCCTGCTGTCGATCGTGCTGATCTGGAGCTCCACGGTCCTCTACGAGCGGGCCGGGCGCCCCACAGCCGCCAGCCGGCCGGCTGTGGGCATGGGCGTAGTGTGGACGAGCAGGGCCATGGTGATGTTGTCGATGGGCAGCATCGTCACCGGCACCCTGGTCACGGCCACGGGTCCCCACGGTGGCGACGAGGCCGCAGACCGGCTCGGCTGGTTCGACATCCGAGAGATCGCCCAGGTTCACGGCGCTGTCGGGCTGGCCCTGCTCGCGACCACGCTCGTCGCCATGTGGTCCGCACGGAGCCACTACCGGGCCGGCGGCTCGCCCGGCCCGTCCCGACCCGCCACCCTCGCCCTGGTACTCGTCGGCCAGCTGTGCGTCGGCTACGCCCAGTACGCCTTGGGCCTTCCCCCGCTGCTCGTGGGCATCCACGTTCTCGGCAGCGCCCTGGTGTGGATCTCGGTGCTGAGGTTCCACATGGGCCTCTTCGAAGCCGACACCGCTCCCTCGGCGAGCAGGGCAGGGCGGGTGGGCCCCCCGCGCCCCCAGGAGAGCTTCAGCCCTCAGAGCGCGTAGTCGCACTCCCTGGCCAGGGACTCGATCAGCTGCAAGTCGGGCTCCAGTCCGCCGGCCTCCCAGCTCTGGGAAGGCACGATCCGAACCATCTGGTCCGCCAGGCACCACGCCGCTTCGAAGGGCATGTCGACCCCCATCCCGGCCGCGAGGGCCAGCCTGAGGAAGGCGACTCGGACGACCTCCTCGATGACGTCGCCGTCCACCTCGGGAGCCGCCTCCCCCGGATCGCACGATGCGATCTCGTACCCCCTCGCACCGGTGCGGATCGCCACGGCACCACCGGCGGCCATGCTCTGCGCCCAGGACGCCAGGATCGACTCCATGGTGTCGGCAGCGCTCCGGCTGTAGAAGTTGATGGTCGCGCTCGTGCACACGCGGCCGTCGTGCTCGTAGACGGAGTAGTGGTCGCTCTGCCACCCGTCCATCGTTCGCACGAGCCCGGTCGCCTCCGCGTGAGGAGCGAGCACCATCAGCCAGGAGAACGCCCCCATCTCGCCCTCGTGCACCAGTCGGCTCCCATCCGGAAGGGGTGGAGCCTCAGCCGGCGAGGGAAGGATCCCGTCGAGGTACAAGCCGGGGTCGAGCAGCTGTGAATCACTGGAGAGCGGCGTTCGGAACAGCTCGTCGAGCCCATCCAGCCCGAGCTCGTTGCGCACCACGCTGACCACGGCAGGACCGAAGATGTAGGGAAGGCTCAGGATCGTCGCCAATGCGGGGTCGCCGTGGTCCTGCCCGATCTGCTCGAGCATCCGAAGCTCCTCGTCGGCGGCTGCCTCCCGCTCCGCACCGGTCAGCCCTCGGCTCGCGTAGGCGCCCTGGACGAGGCTCGCGTCGCCCTCCACGACGGCGCGGCGGCGCCACGCGGCGTCGGGCTCGTCGGGCGCCAGGTACGGCCCGAGGTCGAAGTGCTGGTCCTGCAGGGCGTGGGTGACCTCGTGCGCGACGATCGCCCTCACAGCTGGGGTCAGCTCGGTGCCCCTCACGCTGATCCGCTTGGTCTCTGGCGAGTAGTAGGCAGCCAGCCCGGCGCCCTGCATCTCACTGAAGGTCTCGGCGGTGTCCACGTGCGGCCCCAGGAGGCCGAGGCTTCGCAGCTGGGCCTCCTGGCGGCGGACCTCCTCGAGCTGCTCGTCGCTCAGGGCGTCGGCGCCGCCTGTCACGCCCCCCACGAACTCGTCTGCAGGCATGAAGTCGATGGCCACCGGGTGACGGAACCGAAGGCCGCGCTCGGCCTCCACGAACTCGACGATCTCGACGACTCGGGGATCCCACTCCGACGGCGGCGCCACGCCGTCATCGCCTCCCGGGTCGGGAGGAGGCACGGACGGCTCGGCGCCGGGCACCTCGGCCTCGGGTGCCTGCGCACGTGGTTCGGTCGCCGTCTCGCGGTTGACGAAGAGCACCACCGACGCGATCAGGCAGCCGACGACGACCGCCGTCAGCGCAGACAGGCCAGCCCCCGCCGCACCCCGCCCGCGACGCGCCCGCTCGACGCGCAGCTCCTCCGATCCCGCACCCACGTCATCCCCCATGGAGCTCTAGAGGGCGCCCCGACGGCCGCCGCTCAACTCTGTGCACCCCAGACGGGCGCTCTCGTCGTGACCGTAACCCACGTCGATGGGGCCCCCGCCGTCACTGATAAGGTGACCAGACTCTCAGCGCGGTGCGAGCCCCCATCGTCCAGCGGCCTAGGACGCCGCCCTTTCAAGGCGGTAACACGGGTTCGAATCCCGTTGGGGGTGCGAAGTTCCCAAGTTCAACCAACTAGGTCCCGTGGTGCAGTCGGGAGTGCACGCCGGCCTGTCAAGCCGGAGGTCGCGGGTTCAAATCCCGTCGGGACCGCCAACGCGTCACGCACTACGGTGCCAGGCGCGCAGTACCGTGCCGTGGCACCACGCGCACTACCGTGCAACGAACACGGTCGGGTAGCTCAGTTGGCAGAGCGTCCGCCTGAAAAGCGGAAGGTCACCGGATCGACGCCGGTCCCGACCACCATCCACACAAGGGTCCCCGCAGCCACACAAGGGTCCCCGGTCACAGTCACCCTACGCAGAAGGGGACTGCGCCGTCGCCTGGCGACTAGGCGCCGACATAGAGGTCGTACCGGTACAAGAGGGCAGCGGCGGCCATCCGGGTCACGGCGAGATCCGGCTGGAAGGTGTCGTCGTCGTATCCGTTCGAGATGCCCTCTTCGGCCATCCAGGCGATCTCGCCGCAGAACGGGTGGTCGACGGGCACGTCGGTGAAGGGAGGGACCGAGCAGGCTCCCGGAGGCGCATCGCCGTTGGCCATCCTGTAGAGGAACGCCGAGGTCGCCATCCTCGTGACCTGGGCATCGGGCCGGAAGGTGTCGTCGTCGTATCCGTTCGAGATGCCCTCTTCGGCCATCCAGGCGATCTCGCCGCAGAACGGGTGGTCCACGGGCACGTCGGTGAACGGGGCTTCGGTGCACGTGGGTTCGGGGCCGTCAGGTGAGCCTTCGAGCCGGTAGAGGAAAGCCGCGGCCGCCATGCGCGTCACCGCCAGATCGGGCTTGTACGTGCCGCCGGGGTACCCCTCGGAGATGCCCTCTTCGGCCATCCAGGCGATCTCGCCGCAGAACGGGTGGTCGACGGGCACGTCGGTGAACGGGGGTTCGGTGCATGCAGGCTCGGGGGACGGCGCCACCTGGACCCGCAGCAAGGCGTTCTCATTGGAGGTGACCCAGATCTCGCCCCTGTTGCCCGCCGCAACGTCGTAGACCACCTCGCACCCGATCGGGAGCTGGTCGCCGTCGGAGCACTCCTCAGCGGGGCCCACCGACTCAGTCCCCGGAAGGAGCTCGACGTACCTGTCGCCGGGAAGCGCAGCACCGACGCGACCCGAGACGAAGCCGCCGTACCACACGTTGCCGTCCGGCCCCCGGGTCATGCCCCGGACACCGTGGTCGAGGTTCTGGTAGGTCGCCTCCCCCTCGGTGGTCATGGTGCCGGCCATGGCCCCCTCGATGGCTCCCCACCACAGCTCGCCCCCCGAGCTCGCCAGGCTCTGAGGATCGAGGCCGTTGACCGAGAACGGGAAGTAGGTGACCCCACCGTCCACGGTGAGCCTGCTGAGGCCGCTGGGACTAGACCCCAGGCCCGATCCTTGCTTGTGCGTCACGACCCAGAGGGCACCGTCCGGGCCCAGCACTATGTCCTGGAGGCCCGCTATGTCGGAACCGAGTGAGAACTCCTCGATGGCCCCGGAGTGGTCGATCCGCCCGACTTGCCCACCGGCCTCCTCGGAGAACCACATGGCTCCGTCCGGACCGAGCGTGATGGACACGGGCTCGGTACCCGCGGTCGGGATCTCGTACTCCTGGATGTCGCCGTCGGCCGCGCCGGGGTCGAGCCTGGCCACCTTGTTGGCGCCGTACTCCACGAACCAGAGGTGCCCGTCGTCGTCGAAGGCCAGGCCGATGGGATGCGAGTCGGCGGTGGGGACGTCGTAGAGGGTCGTCTCGCCGTCGTCTGGGTCGAGGCGCCCTATGCGGCCCGCCCAGTAGTCCGAGAACCAGACGTCGCCCGCCTCGTCGACCACCACGTTCGCACCCATGGCGCCCTCGGGCAGCGGGAACGAGGTGAACGCGGACACGTCGGAGGAGAGCTCGGCGAGCCTGTTGCTGGTCGGCTGCGTGAACCAGACGTCTCCCTCGTCATCGACGGCCAAGCCCAACGGAAGGTCCACCGTGGCCGGGGACGGGGCGCCCATGCGCAGGCGGTGGTTGGTCGTACCTCCTGTCGCGTCCATGTGCACCACGTAGCCCCCTCCTGAGGACGGGTCGACGGCCGACACCCAAACGCTGCCCTCGGGTCCGGCGGCTACCCCGAGCGGTGCCAGGACCGGTGAACCCAGCAGGTGGTAGAGCGGTAGCTGGAACGTCTGCACCTCCCCATCGGTGCCCACCAGGGCGATGCGCTCCTGCTCCTTCACGGCAACCGCGATGAGCCCGTCGGTGGTGGTGGCGACTGAGACGGGACGACCTTCGGGGTCCTCCAGGTCGAAGGTGGTCATGGCGCCGTCGGTGGTGATGCGCCCGAGCGTGCCGGCGTTGTAGAGCGGGTACCAGAGGGCATCGTCGGGACCGACGACGATGTCAACAGGAGCAGCCTCGGCGTCTTCGAGCTGGAAGAAGGTGGGCTCGCTGCCGGGCTCGACCCGACCGATGCGGCCGAGGCCGGGATCGGTGAACCACATGGCCCCGTCGGGGCCGAGCGTGATCGACGTCGGCGATGCACCCTCGCCCGGAACGTCGATCTCGGTGAGCTCGCCTCCGGATATCACCCCCAGCTTCGATGCCGACTGCTCCACGAACCAGACGGAGCCTTGCGGGCCCAGCGCGATGCCGGCAGGTCGTGAGTCGGGGGTGGGCAGGTCGAAGAAGCTCAACGCGCCCGTGGAGGGGTCGTAGCTGGCGACGGAGCTGTCGCCGTGCATGGTCGCCCACACCACACCGTCGGGATCCAGGACCACGTCGAGGGGGATCGCACCGCCACCAGGCATCACGTGCTCGGTGACCACCCAGCTCGGATCGCCGACCTCGTCGGCGCCAGCCGGCGATGCCAGCAACGGCGACGACGGGGGCAGGGCCGCGAGGAGCGCCGCTCCCAGCACGGCCGTCGCGGCGAGCAGGAACGCGGAGAGCAGAGCTGTGGTCCTTCTGAAGGGCATGGCCCCGAGACTAACGAGGGCCACCGACGCCGTGGGCTCGCCCCACCGATGGGGCACCGACGACCGGGGGCGTCAGGAGCGGCAGACGCCGTCGAGCCGGGCGGCCTCGGCTGCAGCCTCCGACACGAGCTGCGCCACCCGCTTGTCGAACACGGAGGGGATCACGAAGTCGGGCGCCAGGTCGTCGCCCACCGCAGAGGCGATCGCCTTCGCCGAGGCCAGCTTCATGTTCTCGGTTATGGCGGTGGCGCCTGCTTCCAGCGCACCCTTGAAGATCCCGGGGAAGCAGAGGACGTTGTTGATCTGGTTCGGGTAGTCGCTCCTGCCCGTGGCGATCACCGATGCGATCCCCTCGACCTCCTCCGGGCGGATCTCCGGGTCAGGGTTCGCCATGGCGAACACGATGCTGCCCGGCGCCATCTTCCGCACGTCGTCAGCGGTGATGAGCCCCGGCCCGCTCACCCCTATGAAGACGTCCGAGCCGGGGAGCACGTCCGAGAGGCTCCCCGAGACCCGGTCGGGGTTGGTGTTCTCTGCGAACCACTGCTTGGCCGAGTTCAGATCCTCCCGGCCCTCCCAGATCGCGCCCTTGCGATCGACGCCGACCACGTGGGGCACGCCTGCCTCCATCACGATCTTGGCGCAGGCGACGCCTGCGGCGCCCACGCCCGCGATGACCACCCGCAGGTCGCTCATCTTCTTGTCGACGATCTTCAGGGCGTTCTGGAGCGCCGCCAGCACCACCACAGCCGTGCCGTGCTGGTCGTCGTGGAAGACGGGGATGTCGAGGCGCTCCTTCAGCCGCTCCTCGACCTCGAAGCAGCGTGGCGCCGAGATGTCCTCCAGGTTGATGCCACCGAAGACGGGGGCGATCGCGACGACCGCCTCGATGATGCCGTCGACCGATGTGGTGTCGAGGCAGATGGGGAAGCCGTCCACGCCGGCGAACTCCTTGAAGAGGAGCGCCTTGCCCTCCATCACCGGCAGGGCCGCCTCCGGGCCGATGTCGCCGAGGCCCAGCACAGCCGTGCCGTCGGTGACGATCGCAACGGTGTTGCGCTTGATGGTGAGGTCGTGCACCCGGCTGGGCTCTGCCTCGATGGCCTTGCAGACCCTCGCTACCCCGGGCGTGTAGGCCATCGAGAGGTCGTCACGGTCGCCCACCGGCGCAAGGGGGAGGACCTCGATCTTGCCGCCCTCGTGCATCGTGAAGGTGCGGTCGGCCCATGCGAGCAGCTCGACGCCCTCGAGGCCCCTGATGTGGTCGAGCACACGGGCCTGGTGCTCCTCGCTGGAGCAGTTGATGATGATGTCCTCGTCGAGGTGGGCCTGCTTGGCCTCGAACCCCTCTAGCGACCAGATGTTCCCGCCCACGTCGCCGATGGCCGTGGCGAAGCGTCCGAGCACGCCAGGCTGGTTGTCGAGCCTGACGCGAACCTTCAACGAGTATGCCGCAGTGGGAGTCGCCACGGCGTCAACGTACCCGGTGGCCACCGACGGGCGCATCCCGGCCCGGAGCCGTGGAGCCGACGAACCCGCCGGTCAGGCGAGCACGGCCTCGGCGCCGACGACCTCGCCGCCGCCCTCCACCACCTCGCCCACGAGGAAGGCGACACGGCCGTGGTCCTTGGCGATGGCCACCGCTGCGCCTACGTCGCCGGGGCGCACCACCAGGATCATCCCCAGGCCGAGGTTGAACACCGATGCCATCTCGGCTGCGCTCACGCCTCCCAGCCGCTGGATCTCGGAGAAGATCCGTGGCACCTCCCAAGACCCGGGCTCCAAGCGCGCACCCGTGCCTGGCGGCAGCACGCGCGAGAGGTTCCCCGGGATCCCTCCGCCGGTCACGTGGGCGACCGCCCTCACGTCGAGGGCGGCGGTGAGCGCCGACACCACCGGGGAGTAGATCAGAGAAGGGGCGAGCAGCTCGTCGGCGAGGCTGTGCCCGGCGCCCGGCCAGGCAGGCCCGTCGAGCGGGAGGCCGGCACTCTCCAGCAGCACGCGCCTCACGAGCGAGAACCCGTTGGAGCGCAGGTTCGGAGAGGCCAGGCCGACCAGTGCGTCCCCGGGCCTCACCCGGTCGCCCGCTATGAGGCGGTCACGCTCCACCACCCCTGTGGCGAAGCCCACCAGGTCGAACTCGTCCGGCGCCATGACCCCGGGGTGCTCGGCCATCTCACCGCCCACCAGGGCGCAGCCAGCCTGCCGGCAGCCTTCCGCCACCCCCTCGACCAGGGCCTCCACGCGACGTGGGTCGAGGCGCCCCACCGAGATGTAGTCGAGGAAGAAGAGGGGTTCGGCGCCCTGGCAAGCGAGGTCGTCGACGCACATCGCCACCAGGTCGATCCCGATGGTGTCGAGGCGACCGGTGGCCTGGGCCACCAGCGCCTTGGTGCCCACCCCGTCGGTCGACGACACCAGCACTGGCTGGCGGTAGCGGCCCGGGTCGAATGCGAAGAGCCCTCCGAAGCCGCCGATGTCGCCCAGCACCTCTGGGCGGTAGGTGGAGCGCACCTTGGGCTTGATCAGCTCCACGGCCTCCTCACCCGCGCCGATGTCGACGCCCGCTGCCTCGTAGGTCTCACCCATGGATCGGTCGGCGCCGGCGTCAGAAGGTGGGGGCCTGGCGCGGATCGGCCTGGCTCGCGGGCATCTCGACGTCGTTCCCGAAGAGCAGCTCGAGGGTGGAAGGCCCGGTCACGGCGACCGGCTCGGCCTCCAGGCGGCCCTTCTCGAGCTGCACCGGAACCGGCACCGGGTAGTCGCCTGTGAGGCAGGCCGTGCAGAAGCCCGCACCCGCCGTGCCGGTCGCCCGCAAGAGACCCTCGAGCGAGATGTACGACAGCGTGTCGACGCCCAGGTACTCGCGGATCTCGTCGACGGTGAGGTTGGCTCCGATCAGCTCGCCGCGCTGGCCAGTGTCCATCCCGTAGAAGCACGGCCAGCGGTAGGGCGGCGAGCTGACCCGCAGGTGGACCTCGGTGGCGCCCACCTCTCGCAACATCGACACGAGCGCCCGGGTCGTCGTCCCACGGATCACCGAGTCGTCCACCACGACCAGGCGCTTGCCGGCGATGTTGTCGCGCAGCGGGTTGAGCTTCATGCGCACGCCGAGGGCCCGCATCGACTGGTTGGGGGCGATGAAGGTGCGCCCGATGTAGCGGTTCTTCACCAGACCCTGGCCGTAGGGGATGCCGCTGCGTCGGGCGAAGCCCTCCGCAGCAGGGAGCCCCGACTCGGGGACGCCCATGACCATGTCGGCCTCCACGGGCGCCTGCACAGCGAGCTCCTCGCCCATGCGGACGCGCGCTGCGTGCATGTTGTTGCCGTACAGCCGGCCGTCGGGACGGGAGAAGTACACGTACTCGAAGATGCAGAGCTTGGGATCTATGGACGACTCGTCGAAGGGGTTGACCGTGCGGCAACCCGTGGCGTCGATCACCACCATCTCGCCCGGAGCGAGCTCACGTACGAAGTGGGCACCCACCACGTCGAGCGCTGGGGTCTCCGAGGCGAGCACCCACCCGTTGTCGAGCTTGCCCAGCACGAGGGGCCAGAAGCCGTGGGGATCGCGCACCCCGATCACGTGACCCTCGTCCATGAGGACGAACGAGAAGCCTCCCTGGAGCCTCGGCAGCACCGCCATGAGCGCGCGCTCCAGGGCCCGCCCGTCGCTGGATCGGGTCGGCTCCTTCGCGAGGTGGGAGGCGAGCAGCTCGGCCACCAGGTCGCTGTCGCTGCAGATGGTGCCGGGGAGCATGCCCGCCTCCGCCACCAGCGCCTCGACGTTGACGAGGTTGCCGTTGTGGGCCAGGGCGAAGGAGTGGTCGCCCACGTCGCGGTAGAACGGCTGGGCGTTGCGCCAGGTGCTCGAGCCGGTGGTGCTGTAGCGCACGTGGCCGATGCCCAGGTGGCCGGTCAGGGCCTCGAGGGTGCGATCGTCGAACACGTTGGACACCAAGCCCATGTCCTTGACGATCGTGACGGTCTCGCCGTCGCTCATCGCCATCCCTGCCGACTCCTGACCGCGGTGCTGGAGGGCGTAGAGGCCGAGGTACGTGAGATGGGCGGCGGGCTGCCCCGGGGCGTACACCCCGAAGACACCGCAGTGATGGCCAGGTGTCTCGCCGTCGCGGCCCAAGCTCACGGGCCCAGCATAGGCCCGACGGGCGGTGCCCACCCAGCTGCGGTGTCAGCCCTGGGTGGTGCCCGCCTCCAGAGCCCCGGGAAGGCGATCTGCCCAGGCGGAGCGAACCTGCTCCAGCGGCACCTCGAGGAGGTCCTTCACGGAGAGGACGTCTCCTCCCGCCACGCCGATCCTGGTGAACGGCACCGACGCCGTCTCGCAGGCGCGCTCCACCGCCACGAGCAGGTCGGGCTCGACGCAGAGCACAGCCCGCGAGGGCGACTCCGAGAAGAGCTGGGCGTGGTCGGCAACCCTCGCCACCCGGAAGCCGATCCCCCCCGCCAGGGCCATCTCCGCCAGCGCAACGCCCAGCCCGCCGGAAGACACGTCGTGGACGCCCGCCACCAGACCTCCCACCACCAACGAGCGGACCAGCTCGGCTACGGCAAGGTGCGCGGCGGGATCGAGCACCGGCATCGACCCTCCACCGTGGCCGTGCAGGCGAGCCCAAGACGAGCCCCACAGGCCGGCGACCGCTTGCCTGGTAGTGGCGGGCGGGGGCCCGACCACCACGAGTCGGCCGCCCTCCACCAGGCCCTGCCCAGGCGGGCGGCGCTGGAGATCGTCGACCACGCCCAAGAGCCCGATCACCGGGGTGGGATCGATGCTCTCGCCCTTCGACTCGTTGTAGAAGCTGACGTTGCCGCCCACCACCGGGAGCTCCATGGCACGGCAGGCCTCGGCCATGCCGTCGATCGCCTCGGAGAACTGCCACATCACCTCGGCCCGCTCGGGGTTGCCGAAGTTGAGGCAGTTGACCACGGCGAGCGGGCGCGCACCGACGCACGCCAGGTTCAAGACGCTCTCGGCGACCACCATCGCCGTCCCCCGGCGCGGGTCCACGGCGCACCAGCGGTGGTTCCCGTCGGTCGTCAGCGCGAGGCCGCGGCCCGTGTCCTCGCCGGTGCGGGGGTCCTTCAGCCGCAGCACCACGGCGTCCCCGCCCGGACCTGCGACCGTGTTCAAGAAGAGCTGGTGGTCGTACTGGCGCCACACCCACGACGTGTCCGCTAGGAGCGCGAGCAGGTCGGCAGCTGGGTCCTCGCAGGTCGGCAGCTCGCCTGTGGCCTGCAGGCGCTCGGTCTCGTCGAAGCCCTCCGGCGGGGCCATCGGGCGGTCGTACAGCGGGGCGTCCTCGTGCAACGAGGCGGCCGGGATGTCGGCGAGGACCTCGCCGTCCCAGCCGTCGAGCACCCTCAGCCGGCCACCCGGGACCACCTTGCCCACCACCGATGCCCTCACCTCCCACCGCTCGCAGATGGCGAGCACCTCTGGGAGGTCGTCGGGCTCCACTATGGCCAGCATCCGCTCCTGGGACTCGCTGGTCATCACCTCGAACGGCTCCATGCCCGGCTCCCGCGTGGGCACCGCTGTCACGTCCACGTCCATGCCCATGCCGCCACGCGAGGCGGTCTCGCTCGTGGCGCAGGTGAGCCCGGCGCCCCCGAGGTCCTGGATGCCCACCACGAGGCCGGCGTCGAGGAGGGAGAGGCACGCCTCTATCAGGCGCTTCTCCTCGAAGGGATCCCCCACCTGCACGCTGGGCCTCTTCTCGGCGTCGTCTTCGGCGTCGCCGAACGACGCGCTGGCGAGCACGCTCACCCCGCCGATGCCGTCACGACCGGTGGTCGAGCCCAACAGCACCGCCAGGTTCCCCGCACCCGTGGCCCGACCCAGGACCAACCGGTCCGTGGGGAGCACGCCGAGGCACAAGACGTTGACCAACGGGTTGCCCGCATAGGTCTCGTCGAACACGGTCTCGCCACCGACGGTGGGAACGCCCACGGCGTTGCCGTACCCCGAGATGCCGCTCACGACGCCTTCGGTGATCCAGCGGCTGCGGGCGTCGTCGAGCGGGCCGAGGCGCAGCGGGTCCATGAGGGCGATGGGTCTGGCCCCCATGGTGAACACGTCGCGCAGGATCCCTCCTACTCCCGTCGCGGCACCCTGGTAGGGCTCTATGGCCGAGGGGTGGTTGTGGCTCTCGATGCGTATCGCCGCGGCGATGCCGTCACCGACATCGACCACACCGGCGTTCTCCCCGGGTCCGACGAGCACCCAGGGGGCCTCCGTCGGCAGCCGGCGCAGGTGCAGGCGAGACGACTTGTACGAGCAGTGCTCCGACCACATCACCGAGTACATGGCCAGCTCGAGGTGGTTCGGCGCCCGACCGATCACCCGCTCGATGGCCGCGTATTCGTCATCGGCAAGTCCCAGGCTCCGGTGCACCGGCTCGGCGATGTTGCTCATCCAGGGGAGGCTATCTGGTTCACCGAGCTGGCCCTTCGGGCTTCAAATGGATCGCGAGCGTCAAATGAGCGGTCCCGGAAATGCAACAAAGCGGCTCTCCACCAAGCAAACAGTTGAAATGGGAGGCCAGATCTGGTTGTGTAGCCGGCAATGACTCCAACAAAGCGCACCCCCAAGTCTTCGTCCAACCGAATGTCAGCAAGTCACAAGGCTGCTTTGGCCGAGGGAAGGAGCCAGGGACGAGCTGTACGTAGCTACCTCGAAGCCCTCGAGGCTCACCGGCCTCGTAGAGGACGCAAGAGGACGCCTGAATCCATCAAGAAGAGGCTCGATGCGATCGATGCCAGCCTCGCAGACGCCGATCCTCTGAGGCGCCTGCAGCTGGTGCAGGAGCGCATAGATCTCGAAGAAGAGCTGGCCTCCTCCGAGAACAAGGTGGACCTGAGCGGGCTCGAGGCCGAGTTCATCAAGGCAGCCCCCGGCTACAGCGCTCGCAAGGGCATCAGCTACCAGGCCTGGCGTGAGCTGGGCGTGCCCGCATCCACGCTCAAGGCTGCAGGCATCAGCCGCTCCGGAAGCTGAACGTCAGCGAGCCGGAGCAGCCGCGCTCGCCAACAGCGATTCGAGCAGCGGCAGGCCGTCGTCGCTCCCGAGAAGGGCCGAGGAAGCGCGCTCGGGGTGAGGCATCAAACCCACCACGTTGCCCTCCCTAGAGCAGATACCAGCGATGTCGTCGACGGAGCCATTGGGGTTGTCTACATAGCGGAGCACGACGCGGTCATCGCTCCGCAGCTCGGCGAGCGTCTCGTCGTCACACGTGTAGTTGCCCTCGAAGTGGTTGATCGGAACTCGCAGAACCCGACCTTCCTCGGCATCTCTCGTCAGGACAGATCGGGTCGAGCAGACCCGGAGCTCGACGGTCGTGCACAGGAACCTCAGCCCTCGGTTCTTCTGGAGGGCTCCTGGAAGCAATCCGGCTTCGGTCAGAACCTGGAAGCCGTTGCAGATGCCCACCACGGGGCCTCCGCCACGAGCGAAGTCCGTGACGGCACCCATGACAGGAGAGAACCGGGCGATCGCGCCCGGACGGAGGTAGTCGCCGTGGGCGAAGCCTCCGGGGATGACCACCGCATCCACGTCGCCCAGCGATCCGTCGCCGTGCCACAAGAGCTCGGCCTCTCCTCCGAGTGCACGCATCGCCTCTGACACGTCGTGCTCGCAGTTGGAACCGGGGAACACGACCACTCCGACCTTGGCCGTCACCGCGCCCCCACGGCCTCTGCGATCTCCACCGAGGCGTCCTCGATCACCGGGTTGGTGAGGAAGCGCTGGCAGAGGTCTTCCACCTCTGCCCGAGCCGTCTGCTCGTCGGGAGCCTCCAGCGTGAAGCGGATGCTCTTGCCGACTCGCACCCCCTTCACGCCGTCGAAGCCGAGCGTAGGAAGCGACCGCTCGATCGTCGCCCCCTCGGGGTCGGCGATCCCGGGTCGCAGCTGCACCTCGACGTGCACCGAGAAGATCATCGACCCACTCTACGGCGCCAGGCCCTCGGCGCCCGTCGCTCCACCGCCACAGCTCATCCCGGCCACTGCGCGAAGGATCGGCCGGTGATGCGTTCGTAGGCCTCCACGTAGCGGGCGCTCGTGGCCTCCACCACCTCTCGGGGAAGGCGGGGCGGCGGCGGCGCCTTGTCCCAGTCGAGCCCGTCCAGGAAGTCCCGCACCGGCTGCTTGTCGAACGACGGCGGGGTCGATCCGGGCGCCCAGCTCTCCGCTGGCCAGAAGCGCGACGAGTCTGGGGTGAGGACCTCGTCGGCCACCACGAGCTCGCCGTCGACGATCCCCAGCTCGAACTTCGTGTCGGCGATGACTATGCCCCGCTCGGCCGCCCAGGCAGCTCCCTGGCCGTACAGGGCCAGGGAGATCTCGCGGGCCCGCTCGGCCGTATCGGCTCCCACGAGCTCCACGGCACGTTCGAACGAGATGTTCTCGTCGTGGCCGTCGGTGGCCTTGGTCGAGGGGGTGAACACGGGCTCGGGCAGGCGGTCCGACTCGCGAAGGCCCGCCGGTAGCTCCTCGCCGTGCATGGTCCCGCCGTCGCGGTACTCCTTCCACGCCGAACCGGTCAGGTACCCACGGACGATGCACTCGATCGGCAGCATCTCAGCTCGGCGGCAGAGCATCACCCGCCCCTCCCACTCCGGTCGCTGCGCAGCCGCCGGAAGCTCGGCGAGGTCCGTGGAGATCAGGTGGCTGGGAGCGACGTCGGCCAGGTGCTCGAACCAGAAGGCCGACATCGCCGTGAGCACCCTGCCCTTGCCTTCGATGGGCTCGGCCATCACCACGTCGAACGCCGAGATCCTGTCGGACGTGACCAGGAGCAACCGGTCGTCGCCAACGGCGTAGATGTCGCGGACCTTGCCCGAGTAGATGGGGGTCAAGGTCTCGTCTGCGTGCTCTGTCACGGCGGCATCTCCATCGTCGGGTGGGCTGTTCGGTCGGATCGGATCACCAGGGGGAGGAGCTGAGCCTCCCAGCATCCGACGGGCGGGGGAGCCCGAAAGTCGTATCAGAGGATGGGCGACGGGCGATACCCGGCGGCGTCGGGGTGGGCCCGCGAGAGCTCCTCCACGGCAGCCACGAACGCCTCGACCTGCGAGCCTGCGGCCCCCGTGAGCTCCACCGGCGATGCGAGGACCGCTGCCAGCTCCTCGCTGCCCAGGCCCAGGCGCTCGTCGGCAGCCAGCCGGGCGAACAGGTCGTTGGTCCCGGTCGCTCCCGCCCGCAGCTCCAGGGCGACCGCGGTCGCGTGGTCGCGGATGGCCTCGTGGGCCTGCTCGCGCCCGGCTCCCTTGCGCACCGCCGCCATCAGCACCTTGGTGGTGGTGAGGAAGGGCAGGTAGCGGTCCAGCTCGCGCTCGATCACGGCCGGGAAGGCTCCGAAGCCGTCGAGGACGTGCAGGAAGGTCTCGAGCAGTCCGTCGAGGGCGAAGAAGGAGTCGGGCAGCGCCACCCTGCGCACCACCGAGCAGCTCACGTCGCCCTCGTTCCACTGGTCCCCTGCCAGCGCGGCCACCATCGCCAGCTGGCCGCGCAGGACGGTGAGCAGCCCGCCCACGCGCTCGCACGAGCGCGTGTTCATCTTGTGCGGCATCGCCGAGGAGCCCACCTGGCCCTCCACGAATCCCTCCGTGACCAGCTCGTGGCCTGCCATCAGCCGGATCGTCAGGGCCAGGTCGGCCGGGCCTGCGGCCAGCTGGACCAGCGCGGAGACCACGTCGAGGTCGAGGGAACGGGGGTAGACCTGTCCGACGTTGGTGAGCACCCGGTCGAACCCGAGCCTTCGGGCCACACGCCGCTCGAGCTCGTCGACCTTCGCCTGGTCGCCTCCGAACATGTCCAAGAGGTCCTGCTGGGTACCCACCGGGCCCTTGAGCCCACGCAGCGGGTAGCGGCCCACGAGCTCGTCGAGCCGCCGGAACGCCTCCAAGACCTCCTCGCCGGCGTTGGCGAAGCGCTTCCCCATGGTGGTCGCCTGTGCGGGCACGTTGTGCGTGCGGGCCGTCACCACCAGCTCCGCGCTCTGGGCGGCGAGCTCGGCCAACCTCGCCAGGACCGCGACGGCCCTGAGCCTGATCAGCTCGAGCGACCGGCGCACCTGGAGCTGCTCGACGTTCTCGGTGAGGTCCCGAGAGGTCATCGCCTTGTGGATGTGCTCGTGGCCCGCCAGGTCGTTGAACTCCTCGATGCGCGCCTTCACGTCGTGGCGGGAAGCCCTCTCGCGCTCCTCCATCGAGCCCAGGTCGACCTCGTGGATCACCGATCGGTAGGAGTCGAGCACTCCGACGGGGACGTCGGCGCCTCCCAGGTCGTGCTGCGCCTCCAGCACCGCCAGCCACAGCTCGCGCTCCAGGACCACCTTGTTGCGAGCCGACCAGATCTCGCGCATCTCCGGGCTCGCGTACCGGGTCGCCAGGACGTTGGGCACCTCCGGCAGGTTCCCCATGCCGCTGCGTCAGCCTCCGGCCATCTCTCGGCGGTGCTCGGCGAGCGCCTCGGCCAGGGCCGGATCGCCGATGGCGAGCATCTCCACCACCAGCAGGGCCGCGTTCATCGCCCCGTCGATGGCCACGGTGGCCACCGGGATGCCCTTGGGCATCTGGACGGTGGAGTAGAGCGCGTCTGTGCCCCCGATCCCGCCGCCCGACAGGGGTACACCGACCACCGGCAGCGTCGTGTGGGCCGCCACCACGCCGGCGAGGTGGGCAGCCATCCCGGCTCCGCAGATGAAGGCCACGTATCCGTGCTCGCGCGCCGTGGAGGCAAGCTCGGTGACCTTCGCAGGGTTTCGGTGAGCGGACAGGACCCTCACGTCGGCTTCTATCCCGAAGCGCTCCAGCACCTCGCCCGCGGGCTTCATCTTCTCCTGGTCGGAGGCCGAGCCCATCAGCACCGCTACTTTTCTCATGCCCCCACCCTATTCATGGCTGCACAGGCGCCAGCCGAAGCGATCGCACCGACCAGCGGGGCGGGGGCCTGCGGCAGCGCGTTGCAGGGTCGGCGCGACGTCACAGCGCTATGAACTGCTCGCGGCCGGGGCCCACGCCCACCAGGCGGATAGGCACGCCGACCTGGTCTTGGAGGAACTCGATGTAGCTGAGCGCGGCGGGGGGCAGCTCTGCCTTGCCCGTGACCGACGAGAGGTCGCTGCGCCAACCGGGCAGGTGCTCGTAGACCGGCTTCGCCTTGTGGAGCACCGACTGGTGGTACGGCAGGTGCTCGAAGCGCTCCCCCTCGAGCTCGTAGGCCACGCAGACGGCGAGCTCGTCGAGCGTGTCGAGGACGTCGAGCTTGGTGAGGGCGACCTCGGAGAGCGAGTTGAGCCTCACGGCGTGACGGAGCATCACGGCGTCGAACCACCCCGTGCGGCGACGCCGCCCGGTGTTCGTGCCGAACTCTCCACCCCTGGTGACGAGCAGGTCTCCAACCTCGTCGTGGAGCTCGGTGGGGAAGGGGCCCGCCCCCACCCGCGTCACGTACGCCTTGGCGATGCCCATCACGCGGTCGATGTGCATGGGCCCCACACCCGCCCCGGTGCACGCCCCACCGGCGACCGGGTTCGACGACGTCACGAAGGGGTACGTCCCGTGGTCTAGATCCAAGAAGGTCGCCTGGGCCCCCTCCAACAGCACGTTCTGGCCCGCCTCGAGGGCTTCGTGCACCAAGCCGACGGTGTCGCCGATGTGGGGTGCCAAGCGCGGGGCGCATATGTCCAGGTACTCGGTGGCTATGTCGTCGACGCTGAGCGGCAGCTGGTTGTAGACCTTGGCCAGCACCGCGTTCTTCTCCTTGAGCACCGCCTCGAGCTTCTCGCGGAAGATCTTCGGGTCGAGGAGGTCCTGTACCCGAAGGCCCACCCGCGAGGCCTTGTCGGCGTAGGCGGGGCCGATCCCCCTCTTCGTGGTGCCGAGCTTGTTGCGGCCCAAGAAGCGCTCGATCATCTTGTCGAGCTCCTGGTGGTACGGGAGGATCAGGTGGGCGTTGCCGCTGACCTTCAGGCGGCTGGTGTCGACGCCCTTGCCCTCCAGCATGTCCATCTCCGCCAGCAGGACGCGGGGGTCCACCACCACGCCGTTGCCGATGACCGGCGTTATGTGGTCGTAGAGGACACCGCTGGGCACCAGCTGCAGCGCGAAGCTCTCGCCGTCGACCACGATCGTGTGGCCGGCGTTGTGCCCGCCCTGGTACCGGACGACGAGCTGCATCTCCCGGGAGACGAGGTCGGTGAACTTGCCCTTGCCCTCGTCGCCCCACTGGGTCCCCACGACCACGGTCGCTGACATGGCCTCAAGACCTGCGCGAATAGGTCACGACTGCTGCTCCTGACGTCGGATCGAGCCACCCCGTGCCGGCTGGGCACTGCCCGTCGGCCCGGTGCTCTTCTCCCTCTGGCGAACGGTGAACCTTACTGCTCAGCTGAGGACGATCTCGCCGTCCCGGGCTTCGACGACGATGGTGTCGCCCTCCGAGTAGCGGCCCTCCAGCAGGGCGATGGCCAGCTTGTCGGTTATCTCACGCTGGAGCACCCGCTTGAGCGGCCTCGCCCCGAACGCTGGGTCGAAGCCCTCCCGGGCAAGGGTCGCCTTGGCCTCGTCTGTCACTACGAGCTCCATGCGCCGCTCGGCCACCCGATCCTGGATCGAGCGCAGCTGGATCTCGACGATCTGCGATAGGTCGGCCTCGCTCAGCTCGCGGAACCGCACTATGTCGTCGATGCGGTTCACGAACTCCGGCTTGAAGAAGTCGCGAGGGTCACCGGGGAGGTTCGACGTCATGATCAGAACGACGTTGGTGAAGTCCACCGTCCGCCCCTGGCCGTCGGTGAGCCGTCCATCGTCCATCAACTGGAGCAGGACGTTGAACACGTCCTGGTGCGCCTTCTCGATCTCGTCGAGCAGGACCACCGCGTAAGGCCGGCGGCGCACAGCTTCTGTGAGCTGCCCACCCTCCTCGTATCCCACGTAGCCGGGGGGAGCGCCGATCAGCCTGCTCACGGCGAAGCGCTCCATGTACTCCGACATGTCGATGCGCACCATCGCCCGCTCGTCGTCGAACAGGAAGTCGGCGAGGGTGCGGGCCAACTCGGTCTTGCCCACCCCGGTGGGGCCCAGGAACAAGAAGCTGCCGGTGGGACGGTTCGGATCGGCGAGCCCGGCCCGGCTGCGTCGTATGGCGTTGGCCACGGCGGTGACCGCCTCCTCCTGGCCCACGACGCGCTCGTGGAGCACCTCTTCGAGGCGCACCAGCTTGGCCATCTC
>CAZHBH010000016.1:0-37617 GCA_964530525.1 uncultured Rhabdothermincola sp.
GTGACCACACCGAGATCCACCAAGACCCACGACCAGCACAACGCCGAGAGGTGACCACCGAGGCCTGATCTGAAGGGTACGCACACCCACGAGAACCTGAAGGAGGCCTTCGCCGGCGAGAGCCAGGCGAACCGCCGCTACCTGTACTTCGCCCAGAAGGCCGACGTGGAGGGCTACCCCGACGTGGCTGCCCTGTTCCGCTCGGTCGCCGAGGGCGAGACAGGCCACGCGTTCGGCCACTTCGACTTCCTGTCGCAGGTAGGCGACCCCGTCACCGACGAGCCGGTGGGCCCCACCGAGGAGAACCTGCGCTCGGCGATCGCCGGCGAGACCTACGAGTACACCGAGATGTACCCGGGCTTCTCGAAGACCGCTCGCGAAGAGGGCTTCGAGGAGATCGCCGAGTGGCTGGAGACGCTGGCCAGGGCTGAGAAGAGCCACGCCGGCCGCTTCAGCCAGGGTCTGGAGTCCATCTCCTGACCGGTCGAGGCCGGGCCACCGTCGGGCACAGGCGCCCGGGGGTGGCCCGGCACTCCCCGCATCTCGATGCGGGGCCCGGAGCTCGATGAAGATCAGCCACCCGCTCGATACGGCGACATGAGTCTCGGCGGGCCATCGCAGGAGGGCGTGAGATGACGATCACCTACGACCCGTTCCACCCCGCCTACTTCGACGAGGCCGACTGTCGGGAGGAGATGACACGGGTATTCGACCTGTGCCACGGGTGTCGGCTCTGCTTCAAGTTCTGCCCTGCCTTCCCCAGCCTCTTCTCCTTCGTCGACAACCACGAGGACCAAGACGCCGCCCGCCTGACGCGCGGGGAGCAGGACCAGGTCGTCGACGAGTGCTTCCAGTGCAAGCTCTGCTACATCAACTGCCCGTACACGCCCGATCAGCACGAGTGGCAGCTCGACTTCCCCAGGCTGATGATGAGGGCCGAGCAGATCAGGGTCCGCAACAAGGAGCTTCCGCTCCAGAAGCGCATCCAGAACCAGGCGTTGGCCCGTACCGACCTGGTGGGCAAGGTGAACACCTCCCTGGCCCCGGTGGCCAACCGAGCGATCGGCACGCCGGGATCCCTCCCGCGCCGGGTGATGCAGGCCACCGTCGGCATCGCGGCGGAGAGGCTCCTGCCGCCCTACGCCCGCCAGCGCTTCGGCACCTGGTGGCGCAAGCGCCGGGGGACCGAGCCCTCGAGGGTGGACACATCGCAGGGCAGCGTCGCGCTCTTCCCGACCTGCCTGGTCGAGTACCAGGACCCGCAGGTGGGCAAGGACGTCGTGCGCGTGTACGAGCGCAACGGGGTGGAGGTGGATGTGCCCGACGGGTGGCGGTGCTGCGGGGCGCCCTGGCTGCACAGCGGCGACGTGGAGCACTTCCGCAAGCAGGCGCGCCAGAACATCGAGGTGCTGGCGGACCAGGTCCGCAAGGGCAGGGACGTCGTCGTCCCCCAGCCCACCTGCGGCCTCACCCTGAAGAACGACTACGTGGACTACGTGGGCGGACCCGACGCGGAGCTGGTCGCCTCTCACACCTACGACGCGTCCGAGTACCTCATGAGGGTGCACAAGGGCGAGGACACGGCCCTCGACACCGAGTTCGGCGGTGACGTCCCCGAGCAGGTCACCTACCACGCACCGTGCCACCTGCGGATGCAGCAGATCGGTCTTCGCAGCCGGGACCTCATGAAGCTGACGGGGGCGAAGATCACCGTCGTGGCCGAGTGCTCCGGGATCGACGGCACCTGGGGCTACAGGGAGCAGAACTACGAGATGTCGCGGGGCGTGGCCCGCAAGCTCGCAGATGGGATCGAGCGGGCCGGCGGCGACACGGTTGCGGGCGACTGCCACCTGGCGAACGGAGGGATCCTCCAGGAGACGGGCAAGCAGCCCGTGCACCCCATCTCCCTCGTCGCCCGTGCCTACGGGATCGAGCCGTGAACGCCACCGCACAGCGCGTAGCACGCAGAGCCGACCAGGGAGGTTCCGATGACTAGGAAGCTGGCACTGGACGACATCGCCGACCTCCGCGCCTACGAGCGCGAACGAGCGGAGTTCATGGCGAGGGTGATCGACCTGAAGAAGCGCCGCAGGGTCCACGTGGGCCCGTTCGTGACCCTCGTGTTCGAGAACCGCGACACCATCAGGTTCCAGATCCAAGAGATGGCCAGGGCCGAGAAGATCCTCACCGACGAGGGGATCCAGACGGAGCTCGACGTCTACAACCCGCTCATCCCCGAGCCGGGCGGCCTCGCCGCCACGATGTTCATCGAGCTCACCTCCGAGGACCAGCTCCGGGAGTGGCTGCCCCGGCTGGTGGGCATCGAGAACCACGTGCTCCTGCGGCTCGCGGACGGGGCGGAGGTGCGCTGCGAGGTCGACCCGGACCACGAGAGCCAGCTCACCCGTGAAGAGGTGACCGCTTCGGTTCACTACGTGCTGTTCCACATGAGCCCGTCGGAGGTGGACGGCTTCGCCGCCGGTCCGGTCAGCCTCGTGGTCGACCACCCCGCCTACGGCCACGAGGTCGAGCTCTCCGCCGAGACCGTGGCGGAGCTGCTCTCGGACCTGCGCGCCGCCTGACCGGAGCCGGGCGGAGAGCCCTGCTGGCGTCCGATCCATCTGGACACGGCAGGTGGCACGCACCAGACTCGACCTTCAGCACCTGGGAGCCGTCGCGGTGATGGATCCCGCCCTCGGGGCCTCAGGTCCCTGTTCCAGACGTCGACACCGAGCCATTCCACAGATGAACCAGCCCTGGAGATCGAAGGCGGCCTGCAAGGGCCTCGATCCACAGATCTTCTACCCCTACACAGACGACGAGGAAGACGCCGAACCCGCCAAGGCGGTGTGCGGGGTCTGCCCCGTTCAGGAGATGTGCCTGGAGCACGCCCTGGGCTACCGGGAGAAGGAGGGCATCTGGGGTGGAGCGACCGAGCGGGAACGTCGAAGGATCATCCGCCAGCGCCGCAGGACGGCCTGAGGCCGGCCGCCCAGGCCCAGGAGAACCGATGGTCCCGGAGAACCAGCGCTGCGGCCACAGGGCGCTCGCCCGGTGAGCCTCGAGGCCTTCGGCGGTTGGCCGGAGCTGCTCGGGCGGCTTACCGCAGGACACGACCTCACCGCCGAGCAGGCTCGCGCGGCGATGGAGGAGGTCCTCGCCGGGCAGGCCACGCCCGCCCAGATCGCAGCGTTCATCGTCTCGCTGCGCATGAAGGGCGAGGCAGTGGCGGAGGTGACCGGGATGGTCGACGCCATGCTCGCCACCGCCGCGCCGGTGGACCTCGGCGCAGATGTGGGAGCAGTGGTGGACATCGTGGGCACCGGTGGGGCGCCAGCCAGGAGGGTCCACGCCCTGAACGTCTCGACCATGGCCTGCTTCGTCGTGGCGGGAGCGGGGGTGAAGGTGTGCAAGCACGGCAACCGCCGGGCGTCGTCCACCAGCGGGGCGTTCGACCTGCTGGAGGCGCTCGGCCTCCCAGTCGAGATGGACGGCCTCACCGTCGCCCGCTCGGTGGCCGAGGCGGGGCTCGGCTTCTGCTTCGCCCGCTCCTTCCACCCCGCCATGCGCCATGCCGCTCCGGTGAGGGCGGAGCTGGGGGTGCCCACGGTGTTCAACATCTTGGGACCCCTGTCGCACCCGGGCGGCGTCACTCGTCAGGTGATCGGCGTGAGCGACCCCCGCACAGCCCCGCTCGTGGTCGGGGTGCTGCGAGCCCGAGGCGCCCCCAGGGCCCTGGTCGTGCACGGCCACGACGGGATGGACGAGCTGACCACCACCGGGGGCTCGACAGTGCACGAGCTGCGAGACGGCGAGGTTCGCACCTACGAGCTCGACCCCCGCGACGTGGGCGTCGAAGTCGTCGACGCCACGGCCGTGAGGGGCGGCGATGCGTCGGCCAACGCCTCGATAGCCATGCGGGTCCTCGGGGGAGAGCCGGGCCCCTACAGGGACATAGTCGCCCTCAACGCGGCGGCGGGTCTGGTGGTCGCGGGGCGGGCGGACGACCTGCGTGACGGCCTGGCGATCGCCGGCGAGTCGATAGACAGCGGAGCGGCAGCCGAGGCCCTGGAGAGGTTGAGGAGGGTTGCTACCATCCGGCCGTGACCACCCCGACGCGATACCGGTGCACCGCCTGCGGGAACCTGACCCGCTTCGACGTGGTGTCGACGCGCCGCACCCGCGCCTTCCACCACTACGACCTGGCGGGCGAGCTGCGAGTGGAGAACGTGGAGGTGCTGGACGAGGACGTCGAGGAGGTGGCGTGCCGGTGGTGCGGCACCTCGGGCTCGGTGGTCGTCGTGTCCGACGGTGCGACGGTCGACTGAGAACGCACCCTGAAGCACCTCCTCGTAACCAACGACTTCCCGCCGAAGGTCGGCGGCATCCAGTCGTACCTGTGGGAGCTCTGGCGCCGGCTCCCCCCCCAGAGCACCACCGTGCTCACCTCCGCGCACGCGGGGGCGGAGGCCTTCGATGCAGCCCAGCCCTTCCGCATCGAGCGCAGCCGCCGTGGTGTGCTCCTGCCCACCCCAGGTCTGCGCCGTCGGGTCGAGATCCTCGCCGAGGAGGTGGGGGCGGGGGTCGTGCTCATCGACCCCGTGCTCCCGTTGGGCTGGTCGGGTAGGGGCCTGAAGGTTCCCTACGGGCTCGTAGCGCACGGCGCGGAGGTGGCGGTGCCGCGTCGCCTTCCGCTGCTGAGGAGCATGCAGGAGGCGGTCGTGAGGGGGGCAGCTCTGGTGGTGGCAGCCGGGGGCTACCCCGCTGAGCAGGTGCGGGTGGAGCCGCCTGTGCCCACGGTGGTCGTCCCGCCCGGCGTCGACGTCCATCGCTTCGTCCCCCTCGGCTCGGCCGAGCGGGACGCCGTGCGCCAGAGCCTGGGCCTGGCCGGCGACGAGGACCTCGTGGTGTCGGTGAGCCGCCTCGTGCCACGAAAGGGCATGGACGTGCTGATCGAGGCCGTCGGCGAGATCTCCGCCTCTCGTCGGCTGGTGCTCGCGGTCGCCGGCGAGGGCCGGGACCGTCGGCGCCTCGAGCGGCTGGCGCAGCGCCACCGGGCACCGGTCCGCTTCCTGGGACGAGTGGGTGACGAGCAGCTGGTGAAGCTCCTAGGGTGCGCCGACGTGTTCGCGATGGCGTGCAGGGACCGCTGGGGCGGCCTGGAGCAGGAGGGGTTCGGGATCGTCTTCCTCGAGGCGGCCGCTGCCGGCTTGCCCGCTCTCGCAGGCCGCAGTGGCGGGTCCCACGAGGCCGTCGTCCACGGGGAGACCGGGTTCGTCCTCGACCGGCCGAGGTCCAGCGTCGAGGTGGGCAGGGCGCTCAGGCGACTGCTGGACGACCCCGAGCTGCGCCGGCGCATGGGGGCGGCCGGCCGTCGCCGCGCCGAGGAGCACTTCACCTACGAGCGGTTGGCGGTCCAGCTCCAAGAGGCCATCGAGTCCGTCGGTCGCCCCTCTGGCGGGGGATCGGGCACGTGAAGGGTCGCAGGATCATCGAGGCCTCCTGGGTGGGGACCGCGGTCTACGTCGCCGTAGCGGTGGGCGCCGTGATCACACCGTCCCTCGAGCAGGCGGTGGTGGTCGTTTCGCTCGCGCTCTTCGCTTTGGGCGTGGTGGCGTTCCTGGCCGCCTACTTCCGCGCCGTCGGCCGCAGCCGCTACGAGGCCATCGGGATGGGCGGCCTCTTCTTCGGTTCCCGCAGCGCGCCGCGCCGGGTCCAGCGCCTGCTCCTCGCGCCCTTCGCCATCCAGGTGGTCGTGGCGCTCGCCACCAGCTGGATCCGCATGTACACCGGCGTGGCCTTCGGGATCCTCGTGCCCATGTACGGCCTGGGCGTCATGGGTCTGTGGATCTCCCGGAACGGCACCTTCCCTCCCCGGGAGGAGAAGCGGCCGGAGGATCCTGAGGAGGGGAGCGGCGACGAAGGTGGCTAGCGGCCCGTGGGCGGTTCGGTCCACGGTCGCAGGGCGCCGGTCGCTTGGCTAACGTCGGAGCGATGTCGGACCAGGCGCGAGAGCACGTCACCATCAACGCTCCCGTGGAGCGCTGCTTCGAGGTGCTCACCGACTTCGAGCGCTACCCCGAGTGGGCGGGCGACCTGAGGGAGGCGACGGTCGTCGAGCGTGACGAAGCAGGTCGTGCCACCGTGGTCGAGTACCTGGCGTCGGCCATGGGCCGCGAGACCACCTATCGCCTTCGCTACGACTACTCGAGCGCTCCCGAGCGCCTCTCGTGGAAGCTGGAGGAGGGCGACATCCAGCGTGAGATCGACGGAGCCTACGAGCTGGTGCCCAGCACCGAGCACCCGGGTAGCACCGACGTCGGCTACGAGCTGGAGATCGATCTCGTCGTCCCCCTGCCCGGCTTCGTGAAGCGCAGGGCTGAGGGCAGGATCCTGCGCACAGCCCTCGACGAGCTGCGTCAGCGCGTCGAGGACGTCCTGGACAGCTCCTCTAGCTGACAGGAGCTACGCCCAGTAGTTGGGGGCGTCCTTCACTATCGAGATGTCGTGCGGGTGGCTCTCGCGCAGGCCGGCCGAGGTGATGCGCACGAAGCGGGCCTTCGCCTGGAGCTCTGCCACGGTGGCAGTTCCGCAGTAGCCCATCGCCGCCCGCAGGCCTCCGGTCAGCTGGTGCAGCACGTTCGCCACCGGGCCCTTGTAGGGGGTGCGGCCCTCTATGCCCTCGGGCACCAGCTTGTCGGTGTCGATCACGTCGTCTTGGAAGTAGCGATCCTTCGAGTACGAGCGCGACTTCATGGCGCCCATGGACCCCATGCCCCGGTACTCCTTGTAGCGCTCGCCCTGGTCGAGCACCACCTCGCCCGGCGACTCGTCCACACCGGCGAAGAGGCTCCCCAGCATCACCGTGTCGGCACCGGCTGCGAGCGCCTTGGCGATGTCGCCAGAGTGCTGGATGCCGCCGTCAGCGATGATCGGCAGGTCGTACCTGGCGGCTGCCGAGGCGCAGTCGTGGATAGCGGTCATCTGCGGAACACCGACGCCAGCGACCACCCTGGTGGTGCAGATCGAGCCAGGCCCGACCCCAACCTTCACGGCGTCGGCACCCACGCTGGCGAGAGCCTCGACGGCTTCTCCGGTCGCGACGTTGCCTGCCGCCACGGCCACGTCCCAGTGGCCCTTGATCTCCTTCACCACGTCGAGCACGCCCCGGTTGTGACCATGCGCCGTGTCCACCACGATCACGTCCACCCCCGCCGCCACCAGCCGCTCGGCCCGGGGGAGCGCGTCGGCCCCCACGCCCACCGCTGCCGCCACGCGCAGACGGCCCTGATCGTCGTAGGTCGCCAAAGGGTGCTCGGTCTGCTTGGTGATGTCCTTGATGGTGATGAGGCCCTCGAGCACGCCGGAGTCGTCGACTATCGGGAGCTTCTCGATGCGGTGCTTCCACAGGATCGACTTGGCCTCTTCGAGGGTCGTGCCCACCGGTGCGGTGATCAGCGGGGGTTGGCGCATCACCTGGGCGATCGGCTGGTTCACGTCCTCGATGAAGCGCAGGTCACGGTTGGTGAGAAGGCCCACCAGCCGCCCTGCACCCTCGACGATGGGGACGCCTGAGATGTGGTACCGAGCCATCAGGTCGAGGGCGTCGGTGACCATCGCCTCGGGACCGAGGGTGACGGGGTTGACGATCATGCCCGACTGGCTCCGCTTCACCCGGTCGACCTCGGAGGCCTGGTCGTCGATCGGCAGGTTCCGGTGGATCACGCCGATCCCACCGGCACGCGCCAGCGCGATCGCCAGGCGGGACTCGGTGACGGTGTCCATGGCCGCCGACACGAGGGGGACCGCCAGGTCGATGCCCCTGGCCAGTCGGGTGCTCAGGTCGGCCTCGTGGGGGAGGACTTCGGACTCTCCGGGGACCAGGAGGACGTCGTCGAAGGTCAGGCCCAGGCGACCGAAGCGGTCGGGGTACCCGGCCCCCGTGTCCTGCTCGTCGCCGTCGGGGGGGAACGGGACTTCCATGGGTTGATGATAGGGCGCGAGCCGCGCCGAGGTGTGCCTACCATCGGGGGAAGAGACATCCCGTCGCTGCCGAGCAGGCAGGGGAACAGGAGGTGCCGTGACGACGATCACCGAGGCCACCGTCCGAGAGCTCGCCGGGTTTCGAAGTCAGGACGCCCCCGTGATCTCCTGCTACCTGGATGTCGATGGCAAGCGCTACGTGCGGCCCAGAGATGTCGAAGCGGAGCTGGAGAGCCTCCTGCGCACCGCCCGAGAGCAGGTGGACGGCAGTGCCGAGGCGGACTTCCGACGCATCGAGGCCTACGTGCGCCAGGGGTTCGACCGCTCTTCGACGCGGGGACTGGCGATCTTCTCGTGCGCCGCCCACGACCTCTGGCACGTGGTGCCGCTCCCGGTGTCTCCCACCAGCCGCATCGTGGTGAACGCCGCTCCCGCCGTGGGTCAGCTCGAAGCCCTCGTACAGGAGCTGGAGAGGTTCGGCGTGTTGCTCGTGGACAGGCAGCGGGCCCGGATGTTCGCCTTCAGCTTCGGAGAGCTGATCGACCACTCCGAGCTGTTCGACGCGATGCCGCGCGACTACGACAGGCTCGGGATGCGTGACACGGAGGGGAGGGACAAGGCCGAGCACCACGTGGAGGAGCTGGTCGTCCAGCACCTCAGGAACGCAGCGGCGGTCGCCTTCCGGGTCTTCCAGGAGCACGACCTCGACCGGCTCTCGGTCGGGGCGCCCGACGACATCGCACCCACGGTCGAGAGCCTGCTGCACCCCTACCTGCGTGAGCGCCTGGCTCCCCGCATCGACGTGTCGGCCACGGCGCGCGTCGAGGAGGTGCGGCGGGCGGCCTTGGAGGTGGAGGGCGACATGGAGCGCCAGCACGAGCGCTCGGTGGTCGCCCGTCTGCGCGAGGCGGTGGCCCGGGGCACCCGGGGCGTGGCAGGGCTGAACGCGACGCTCTGGGCCCTCGTGGAGCGCCGGGTGGAGACCCTGGTGGTCTCCGAGGGCTTCGCGGAGTCGGGCTGGCGATGCGGGCTTTGCGGGCACCTGTGCCGCGTGGGTCCCAGGTGCCCGCTCGACGGGGCGCAGATGGAGCACCTCGACGACGTCGTGGAGGAGGCGGTGCAGGCCGCCTTCAGCCAGTCGTGCCGGGTGGAGGTGTGCGTGGGGAACGCGGACCTCGACGTGCTCGGACGGATAGGCGCCCTGCTGCGGTACTGAGCGGCTGGGCCTGTGGCCCCGTCGCGCCAGCGCGGCGCAGAGAGCGAGCCTGCCCCGGCACCCAGGGCTCGGGCTCGCCAAACCTGCCGGGGGCGCCCGTCGACGGCAGTAGCTTTGGAGGATGGAGTTCCGCCGGATCAACGCGCTCCCGCCCTACGTCTTCACGATCATCGACTCCTTGAAGGTCCAGGCCAGGCGGGCGGGCGAGGATGTGATCGACTTCGGCTTCGGCAACCCCGACCTAGCCTCTCCGGCCACGGCGGTCGAGAAGATGGCCGAGGCCGTGCGCAACCCCCGCAACCACCGCTACTCGGCGAGCCGCGGCATTCCGAAGCTCCGCCAGGCCGTCAGCGACCTCTACCTCCGTCGCTACGGCGTGGCGCTCGACCCCGAGACGCAGGTGATCAACACCATCGGGGCCAAGGAGGGCTTCTCGCACCTGATGTGGGTCCTGCTGGGCCCGGGCGACGCCGCTCTGGTCCCGTCTCCGTCGTACCCGATTCACATCTACGGCCCGCTCTTCGCGGGTGCCGACATAAGAGAGGTGCCGCTCGGGACCGGCACAGACTTCTTCGAGAACCTGCGCGAGGCCTGGGAGTACTCGTGGCCCAAGCCGCGGGTGATCGTCATGTCGTTCCCGCACAACCCCACCACGACCTGCGTCGATCTGGCGTTCATGCAGGACGTGGTCGACTTCGCCCGCGAGCGCGACGTGGTGGTGGTCCACGACAACGCCTACGCCGAGCTCGGCTTCGACGGCTACTCACCCCCCTCGATCATGCAGGCCGAGGGAGCCGAGGAGGTGGCCGTCGAGCTCTACTCGCTCACCAAGTCGTTCTCCATGGCCGGCTGGCGGGTGGCCTTCCTGGTGGGCCGGGCCGATGTGGTGGCTGCGCTGGCGAAGCTCAAGAGCTACCTCGACTACGGGACCTTCCAACCGATACAGATCGCCGCCACGGTCACCCTCAACGAAGCTCCCGACTACCCCAAGGTGGTGCAGGAGATCTACCAGAGCCGGCGCGACGCCCTGTGCAGCGGGTTGAACCGCATCGGCTGGGAGGTGGAGCCCCCGAGGGGGTCGATGTTCCTCTGGGCTCCGATTCCCGAGCCCTACCGGGAGATGGGTTCCATAGAGTTCGCCTCTTACCTGGTGCGGGAGGCCAACGTGGCGACCTCGCCAGGCGTGGGCTTCGGCCCCGGAGGCGACGGGCACGTGCGCTTCGCCATGATCGAGAACGAGCAGCGCACCTCGCAGGCCATGCGGAACCTCCGCCGGGCGCTCACCCGCCTCTGAGGCCCCGCCCCTCGCTGTTCCCCGGGGGGTAACGCGGCGTTCACGGGCCGGTCGTAACATCGAGGGATGAGGACGACGTACGTCGTACGGGTGTGGCTGCCTGACCGGCCTGGCGCTCTCGGAGCGGTCGCCAGCAGGATCGGGGCCGTGAGCGGCGACATCGTCGGCGTCGAGATCCTGGAGCGACAGGATGGCAGGGCGGTCGACGAGTTCCTCGTGGAGTTGGACGGGCCCGAGCTGGTCGAGCTCCTGAGAGCTGAGTGCATCGAGGTGGACGGCGTCGAGGTGGAGCACATCCTGCCGGCGGCGACCCGGCGATAGGTTGCCAAGCATGAAGGTCGCGATGCTGACAGGTGGAGGCGACTGCCCCGGCCTCAACGCCGTCATGCGGGCGGTGGCCCGGAAGGCCGAGCGCGTCTACGGCGACACGCTGATCGGCTTCCTCGACGGATGGCTAGGCGTGATCGAGGATCGGTGGATGCCGCTGTCGGTCGAGACGTTCCGAGGGACGCTTCCTCGCGGTGGCACGGTGCTGGGCTCGTCGCGCACCAACCCGTTCAAGACGGAGGGCGGGGTCGAGCGCTGCGTGGCGACGCTGGAGGCCGAGGGGGTCGACGCCCTGGTGGCAATCGGGGGAGAGGACACGCTGGGAGTGGCCTCCGCCCTCTCCGAGCAGGGCGTCCCGGTGGTCGGCGTGCCCAAGACGATCGACAACGACCTCTCGGGCACCGAGCTCACCTTCGGCTTCGACACCTCGGTGCAGATCGCGACAGAGGCCATCGACCGCCTGCACACCACGGCCGAGTCCCACGACCGCGTGATGGTGCTCGAGGTCATGGGGCGGCACGCAGGCCACATCGCCACCTGGGCCGGCATAGCCGGTGGCGCAACCATGGTCCTCGTGCCGGAGGTTCCCTTCGACGTCGAGGAGGTGTGCGACGCCCTGGCACGCCGCCACTCCAAGGGCCGCTTCGCCTCGATAGTGGTGGTGGCCGAGGGTGCGACGCCGCGTGAGGGGACGATGGAGGTGGTCGAGGGCGAGGTCGACCAGTTCGGTCACGTGCGGCTGGGCGGGATCGGCAACGCCCTCGCCGGTGAGATCGAGGCGAGGACCGGTTTCGAGACCCGCGTGACGATCCTCGGTCACGTCCAGCGCGGCGGTACTCCCACGGCGTTCGACCGAGTGCTGGCGACCCGCTTCGGGGTGGCCGCCATCGACGCCGTGCACGAAGGTGCCTTCGGCCAGATGGTGGCGCTCCAGGCAGGAGCCATCACCCACGTGCCGCTGTCGGTGGCGGTCGGCTCGCTCAAGCTGGTGGACCCCGCGTTGTACGACGTGGCGAAGGTCTTCTTCGCGGGCTGAGGGCGCCTCGCCGCTGCAGTCCCGGACGTCTCCGGAAGCGGTGGTGTCGGGCAGGCGCCAGGACGGGTCAGCCGCTGCCCGGTGAGGCCTCCCCTGCGGAGACGGCGTTGTTGAGCCGCTCGAAGTCGCTCCGGTAGACGGGCACACCCGCGTCGCGGGAGATCGAGCCTTCCACCCGCACCGCCTGGTCCACGCCGTCGATTCGGATGATCACGCCGTTGATCCCTGGGATCTCCGTGGCCGTGAAGACGATCTGGGCGATGGCGATGAACTGGCCCTCACCCACCACCGACTCGCTGAGCTGCTTGTTGAAGTCGATCACCAGGATCCCGTTGGGCAGCATCTCGGTGCGGTTGACGGCGGTGTTCAGCGGCACCCTGTTCTGGATCCCCGGTCCGTACGCTGCCAGGGCCTCGGTGCGCACCTTCAGCAGTGCGTCCACGAGGCGCAGCGCCTGCTGCTCGGCGTCGGCATCCGAGGGGATCTGCACGGGAAGGGCCACCTTGGCCAGCGTGAGCTCGTTGTCGGGACCCGAGCGGGCGAAGTAGATGTTGTGCTGGACCGTGGCGCCGGGCGACTGGGGCACCGTGGTGGTCGTGGTGGTCGGCTCGATCTGGAGCGCCGGAGGCAGCGCTTCTTGGCCTATCTCCCTCGGGGCGCCGTCGGCCGAGATCCCGCATCCGGCGCCGAGCATCGAGACCGCCCCGAGCCCCGCTGCCAACCCGAAGGCGACCGCCCTGCTGCGGATCCGGAGGCTGCGGCGACGCTCGCCGGTGTGAGCGCCTGCGTTCGTGCTCATGTGGTGATCTTCTCCTCGGCGCTGTCGAGGTGGCTCTGGCCGTTGTGCCCCGGACCATCTCCTTGCGAACCGGACTCGTCGTGGGAGCTGATCTCGGAGATCTGCGCCACGGGGAGCTCCACCACGAAGCGCGCCCCCGATTGGCCGTCCCGCCTCGGCTCGACCCAGGCGGACCCTCCGTGGAGGCGCATGTGCTCGTCCACGAGCGCCAGGCCCAGGCCCACGCCCGTGTCCCCGGAGCGCTTGCCGCTCTCGCTCCCCCTCGAGAAGCGGTCGAAGATCACCTCGCGCTCCTCCTCGGGTATCCCCGGGCCGTTGTCCTCCACCGCCACCTGGACGCGGCTTCCGTGGCGCTCCACTACGACCGCGGTGGCGCCCTGCGCGTACTTCGATGCGTTGTCGATGAGGTTCGCGAGCACGCGGGCGAAGCGACGCTTGTCGACCTCGACGACGACGTCGATCGTGTCCTCCTCGCAGCGGACGCCCACGGCTCCGCCCCCCAGCGAGCTCACGGCCTGGATGACCATCTCCGCCACCGGCACCTCCTCGAGGTGCAGGTGGATGGCGCCGACGTCGAACCGTGAGATCTCCAGCAGGTCCTCCACCAGCTGCTGGAAGCGGTCGACGTCGGCCGAGAGCAGGTCCAGAGCGAGCCTGGCCCGCTCTGGGAGCGTGTCGCGCGCGTTCTCGAGCACCTCCACCGAGGCGGCGAGCGTCATGAGGGGAGACCGGAGCTCGTGGCTGACCTCCGAGGCGAAGCGGGCGTCGCGCTCGATGCGCATCTCGAGGGTCTGCACCATGTCGTTGAAGGGGATGACCAGCCGGTCGAGGTCGCGGTCGCGACCTTGAGGGAGCCGGGTGTCGAGGTGGCCGCCGGCGATCGCGTCGGCGGCCTTGCCCACGTCGAGGAGAGGGCTGAAGACTCGCCGCGCCACCCAGAACCCGAGGAGCCCTCCGGCCAGGGTGGTGAGCACCGAAGCGCCCAGCAGCACGTAGGCGAGGCCGTTGAGCGCTCGCTGCTGATCCTCGAGGGTGCCCCGCTGGTAGAACTGCACGCCGATGCCGGGAAGGGGAACCCCGACCACGAGGGAGGGCACGCCCTGGATCTGGGTGCGCATCTGCGAAGGCTGGCCGCTCTCCACCACCTCCCGCAGGGCCCCGGGTATCTCCTCCTCGGCAGAGAACGCGGTGGTGGTGATCCAGTCGTCGCGGTAGCGGACGATCGGCGGGCCGCCGAGGCTGGAAGGCAGGCCGCTGAGGGTGTTCTCGAGCGTCTCGGCGCTGAGGCTCGACAGCGCCAGGTCGGCCACCGTGGCGGCGTTGTTGAACACCACCGACTGGATGGCCTGCTCTCGCTCGCTCACCGAGCTCTCCCTCGTGAGCCCGTAGGTGATGCCCGACAGGACCACCGAGAGCAGCAGCGCACCGAGGGCGAACGTGGCGGTCACCCTTGCCCGTAGGCCCAGGCGAGGGCCCCTGCCGCTTGGGTGCTGGGCCATCGGTCGCCAGTCCTCCGTCTGGGTCAGGTCTGCAGCTTGTAGCCGAGGCCTCGAACCGTCACCACGTGGCGAGGGTTGGCGGGGTCGGCCTCGATCTTCGTCCGGAGCCGGCGCACGTGCACGTCCACGAGCCTGCCGTCGCCGAAGTAACCGTAGCCCCAGACCCTCTCCAGGAGTACCTCGCGGCTGAACACCCGGCCCGGGCTGGAGGCCAGCTCGACGAGCAGGCGGAACTCCGTCTTCGTGAGGTGGACCTCCTGGCCCCCCAGGAGCACGGACCCCTCCTCGGGGATGATCTCCAGGTCGCCGAAGCGCAGGTGGCTCATGCCGGGCTCGGCGGTGCGGGCTCGGCGGAGCAGGGCCCTGATGCGCGCCGAGAGCTCCTTGGGGGCGAACGGCTTCGTGAGGTAGTCGTCGGCCCCCGCCTCCAGCCCGGCCACCACGTCGTGGGTGTCGGCCCGGGCGGTCACCATGACGATCGGCACGTCGCTCGTCCGCCGTATCGACCGGCACACCTCGAAGCCGTCGACCCCGGGGAGCATGATGTCGATGAGGACCACGTCGGCGGGCTGGCGGTGGAACGACTCGAGGGCGTCCTCGCCGTTGTCGGCTTCCTGCACGATCCAACCCTCGTCCTCGAGGGCCATCTTCACGGCTGTGCGGATCCGCTCGTCGTCTTCCACCGTAAGGATGCGTGTGCCCACGTGCCTATGGTGCCTCATCTGGAAGGCCCTCGTGGCATCCCCAGCCTCGCATGGCGAACCGGCGTGCGCCCAGCAATCGAGAACGACCATCGATCCGATGACGCAGGTGCGCCAGCACGGCTGGGGAGGCGCCGAAGGGGCGGAACGGAAGGCGAGCCCGGTCAGCGGACCCGGGGCGGCCTCACCGTGCGAGGACGAGCCCGCCTGGGGTCGGCGGCCTTGGGGCCCTTGGCCTTCCACTCGCCCATGGCGCGCAGCGCGAGCACGGTGACGACGGCAACGCCGAAGGCGCCCATCGCGGCGCCCACCAGGGCTCCCAGGCCGTTGGCGACCGAGCAGTCGCCCTCGCACTGCAGGTCCACGAACGAGTAGCCGATGAAGCCGCCGGCAGCACCGGCGACCAAGATCAGCACGAAGGCCAGCACTCGAGCCCCCACCGAAGGCAGTGCGGTGGCCGGCGACCCCACGTCTGGGATGGGCCTTCCCTCGGGTCCTGGAGCGTCGCCTGGGCGATCCGGTCCGCCCGGACCCGGCCTCCCGACCGGCGCGGTCGAGCCTTCTGCCCCCCGCTCTGGCCGCTCCGGATCCATGGCCGCGCATGGTACGGCTTACGATGAGGGCCCACGAAACCGTCGGCGGCCCTGGCGCCTGCGGCGAGCGCTCACCGAAACCGCCTGGGGGAGGCAAGTTCCCATGAAACCGCTGGTGGTACTGCCCACATACAACGAGGCGGAGAACATCGTGGAGGTCCTCGACCTCGTCCGCCTCGCGCTGCCCCAGGCCGACGTCCTCGTGGTCGACGACGGGAGCCCCGACGGCACCGCCGACCTCGCGGACGCCTGGGGCGCCGACAACGGTGGGGCCGAGGTGCTGCGAAGGTCCGGGAAGATGGGGCTCGGCTCCGCTTACCGAGCCGGCTTCGCCCACGGGCTGGCCAACGGATACGGGGTTCTGGTGGAGATGGACTCCGACCTCCAGCACGACCCGGCGATGCTGCCGGCTCTCGTTCACGCCGTGGAGGACGGCGCCGACCTGGCAATAGGCTCGCGCTACGTCCCGGGGGGACAGGTCCCCGGCTGGAAGTGGTCGCGCAAGTTCATCTCGCAGGCAGGGAACCTCTACGCGTCGGTGATGCTCGGCATGCCGGTTCGCGACAGCACGGCCGGCTTCCGGGCCTACTCGGCAGATGCCCTGAGGGCCATCGACCTCGACTCGGTGCTGGCGGACGGCTACGGCTTCCAGATCGAGATGGCCTACAGCGTGACGGCGAACGGAGGTCGCATCACCGAGGTGCCCATCACCTTCAACGACCGCCAGCGTGGGACCTCGAAGATGTCGAGCAGGATCGTGGTGGAAGCCCTCGCCCTGGTCACCTGGTGGGCCGTGCGTGACAGGCTGGTGGCCCCCATCGCCGCAGCCCTCCGCAAGAGCTAGGTACGCAGCGGGCCATGGCGACGCCTGGGGAGCCCTCGCGGGGGACGTTGTGGGGGATCTGGTTACGTGCGAATATCATGGGCAGGGTCGTGCCAGGCCACCGGTCTTCAGGGCAGAAGGGCAGAGCGTGCCGCTTTCAGAAGATGAGCAGCGCATCCTCAGCGAGATAGAGCAGCAGCTCTACCAGAGCGACCCGGCGCTTGCCCGAGACATCGCCGACACCACGGTGTACACGCACGCCTACCGCAACCTGAAGTGGGCGATCCTCGGCTTCCTCGTCGGCGTGGCCATGCTGCTGGCGACCCTGGCCACCTCGTACTGGGTGGCCTTCGGTGGCTTCCTGGTGATGCTCGTGAGCGCTCTGGCCATCGAGCGCAACGCACGGCGCTTGGGCAAGGTGGGCCTCGACCAGATCACGAGGTCGATGCGCACCTCCGGCCTGCGCGACGCGTTCGGCAACGCGAACCAGCGCATGCGCGACCGCTTCCGTCGCGACGAGTAGAGGTCCGGTGGTGAGGCGGGTGTCGCTCAGGGGCGGCGGTGGAGGGCCTCGCGCAGGGACTTCCAGATCGACCGTGGGTCCAGCTCTGCCCGCAAGCGCTGCCGGCGGCTGACCGACCTCCGGACCTCGACCCCGATCTCCCCAGCTGCCTCCTCGGCCCTGGCCACCGCCACCGGAGTCGGCCCGGCGGCGGAGTAGGCGGCGACTTCGCTGGTCTCCGCGAGCTCTCCGATGTTCTCGGCCTGCGAGGCGAGCGCTCCCATGGCCCGCCTGGCGAACTCGCCGTGCGTCTCGCTGGGTTCGCGCACCACGCCCAGCAGCGCCATGCTCTCCTCCGACTCCCTCCAGGCCACGCTCACCCTCGCGCCTGGTTCGTCGCCCGCCCGGGCCCTGCGCCGGCGCCGAGCCCAGGCCACGAGCGCAGGTGCTCCCAGCACGTACGAGCCCAGGATCACCAGGATCCCAGCGGCGACGACACCCAGTGCCAGTGGCCAACGGCTGGAGCCGTCGCCGCTCGTGGAGCCCGATCCCGCCACCTCGTCGCTGGGTTCGTCCGTTCCCTGCGCCTGCGGCTGCTCGGGATCCTCGGGGACCACCTGGGGTGGAGCGAGCCGCTCGTCGAGCGGCTCGGTGCCCGTCGGGCCACCCTCGCTGGCCTGCGAAGGGGCGACTCCGGCGTAGTCGCCCATGGTGGGCGCACCCCTGCCGGGAGTGGGTTCGAAGGCCACCCATCCCACGTCGCTGCCGAGCCAGACCTCGGGCCAGGCGTGGGCGTGGCGCCCCCTCACCACGAAGCGCTCGGGGTCCTGGGGGTCGGGGTCTCCCCAGGTGAAGCCCACGGCGACCCTGGCGGGCAGCCCGAGCGTCCTCGCCATGGCGGCGTACGTCCCGGCGAACTGCTCGCAGTAGCCCCTGCCCGACTCGAGGAACCGGACGATCGCGTCGCCACCGTGTCCCCCCTCGGAGGTTCCGAGCACGTAGGTGAACTCGTGGCCGTCGTCGGCGAAGACCCCTTCGTCCCGGAAGAACGACTGCAGGGCGAGGGCCGTCTCGTACGGCGTTTCGGCTCCGGCGCTGGCAGCGACCTCCTCAGCCAGCGAGCGCACCTCACCGCTGAGCGACTCGGGCAGGTCGAGCTGCCCGACGAGCTCGTCGGGCACCGACAGCTCGGTGCGCTCCAGCTGCTCGGCCGTGGGCCGCGGAAGCTGCGAGACGACCTCGTACGTGAGGTCGTCGGAGCTCTCGACGTCGTTGTCGACGATCAGGGTCGAAGAGCTGTCCTGGTAGCGGATGACGGTGTCGCTCTCGACGACCTCCACGGCGACGGGCTGGAAAGCCACCGGAAGCCAGGTGGCCCTCAGGTTCGTGATCTCGAAGCGCTGGGGGATCTGGTCCCTCCCGACGGAGTCGGGCACCGAGGCGTCGAGCGCCCCGCTCGCCTCCGCGTAGCGCCCGCCGGAGCGCCAGATCTCGCCGTCGAAGGTGTCGAGGGCGGTGAGTCGCCAGTAGGCCGGCTGAGGGCTGTGGACCGTGAAGGCCTCAGAGCTGCTCTGGTTGACCAGGCGATCTCGGATCTCCACCAGCGGGCTTATCACCACCCGGTTGCTCTGCTCGCGCTCCTCTCGCCAATCGACCAGGGCGGCGTCGCCGGTGCCGGGCAGCCCCGGGCCGACGATCGTGGCGAGCGCCACCGCCAGCGCCATCACGGGCAACCCGAGTCGAACCAGCCAGCCCATGGCCGCCGCCCGCCCCGGTGACCCCTTGCGTGGCCCACCGGTGCTCTCGACGAGCCAGGCGCTCTCCGAGCTGAGGCGCAGGGCCCGAAACGCCAGCAGGAACAGGCACACCGAGATCGCCAGGACCACTGCGGTCGCGACCTGCTGCTCGGGTGTGCCCAGCATCACCACGAAGAGGTACAGGGCGAGGTAGCCGACCAGTGCCTCCAGGGGGGACCAGAGGCGGAAGGCGGCCCAGTCGGCAAGGAAGATGGCGCAGAACAGCACCGCGCCGCCCACCACCAAGAAGCCCGACTGGGCGGGCACCGGCGTGGTGAGCGACTCGAGGGACGCCCACGCTCGCTCGAGGCTTGCCGTGAGCGCGCTCCACGTCGCCGGGGTCGGGAGCAGGACCGTGGCGGTCTCGGGGAACCAGAGCCAGGTGGCCAGCAGGCCGAAGCCCACCACCGAAACGACCGTGGTCATCGTCAGGCCGACGCCCGTGCGGCGCATGAGGATGGTGGTCGCGTGGGTGAACACCACCACCGGCACGAGGGTGACGAGGAAGGTGGTGCCGTCGAAGAGCCGCACGAAGCTGAAGAGGATGGCGCCGCTCACCAGCACGAGGGCGACCTCGGCCAGTCCCAGGTAGCCCTGGTGGGGCGAGCGCGGGATGCTCATCGTGCGACCTTCGGCCGCGGTCTCGCCATCGACTCGTTCCACGTCGCGGCGAAGCCCTGCCACGGGGCCACGTCGATGGAGCCGACGTCGGCGACGGGTTCGCCGCCGAGAGCCGTCGTCCCTGGCCTGCCAGGGCTCACCTCTTCGAGGAAGCGCACCAGGTGGGCCGCTCCGAAGTGGGCCCCGGCTCTCGCCAGGGTGGTGAGCTCGCCCAGCGGCAGCTCACCCACGAGCGCCACGAGCGCGCCGGGGCTGGGGCCGAAGTCCAGAGACCCGAGCAGCTCGTCGAACCGAAAGGGGGCGGCGTTCGGGGAGCCCGGGTCATCGGCCTCCACCGTCGCCAGCTGCTCCATGATCGCCTCGACGTGGCGATGCCCCGTGCCGAAGCAGGTCTGGGAGCCCTGGGTCGTGACCAGGCGCAGGAGGTCCTGGCGTCGGCCGCTGGCAGCCACCACGCTCGCGGCAGCCGACACCATCCGCTCGAAGACCTCGGGTGAGCACCGCCGTGGCCTGTTGTCGAGGAGCACGGTGACCCTGCCCTGCCAGGGGATCTCCTCCTGGCGGATCATCAGGTCGTCGTGGCGGGCGGTGGATCGCCAGTGCACCCGGCGAAGGTCGTCGCCCACGACGTAGGGGCGCAGCGCGTAGAAGTCGTCTCCTCTCCTCCCCACCACGTCGGGGTGCTCGGAGCCGGCGAGCGGGTCGTTGCCCGTGGTGAGGACGGTCGGCTCGACCCTGTCGACGTGGGGGAAGACGGTCACCTCGACCGTGCCGGCGGCTTGCGAGGTGGCGGACGCGAGCTCGAATGGATCCGTGCAGGTGAGCAGGAGCGGACCGATCCGCAGGACGCCTCGGCGCTGGGTGGGCAGGCTGTAGGACGAGTCGAGGGTCCTACCCGGACGCAGGGGAGGGACCAGGACCGACGCTCCTCTCGTGCCCGACACGGCGTCGTCGAGGGTGACGAGCCCGGATCGCCGCGACCCGGCGTTGCGCACCTCCAGATCGATGCGCGCAGCGCTGCCCACCTGCGCACTTCGCGGGTGCACCCGGCGCGCCACCTCGAGGCGGGGTGGTCGCAAGCGCACGTACGCCACCCCCAGCACCACGAGCAGCACCACCGCAGCCGCCAGCACGTACAGCTCGGGCGCACCGAGGATCCTGCCGCCCAGCCCCAGCGCGGCGGCCAGGCACAGGGCGATCCAGCCCCTCCTGCCCATCACGGCACCGGCACCGTCTCCAGGATCTCTGCCACGGTCTCGGCAGACGTGATCCCCCGGAGCTGGGCTTCGGGCGTGACAGTCAGCCTGTGTCCGAGGACCGGCACGGCGAGGGCCTTCACGTCGTCGGGCACCACGTAGTCGCGCTCCAGCGATGCCGCCCTCGTGCGAGCGGCGCGCTGGAGGCTCAGGGTGGCTCTGGGTGACATGCCGAGCGCCAGCTGTGGGTGCCTGCGGGTGGCGTTGGCCAGGTCCACCAGGTAGCCCCGCAGCTCGGGCGCGATGTGCACCTCGCGGGCCACAGCTGCCATGGCGGCCACGTCCCTGGCGCTGGCAACCGGGCCCATGTCGTCGAGGGGCTCTCTGCTGCCGTGCGCTTCGAGCACCTCCAGCTCGGCCGCCCGGTCGGGGTAGCCGAGCGAGACCCTCATCAAGAAGCGATCGAGCTGGCTCTCGGGAAGGGCGTAGGTGCCCTCGTGGTCGATGGGGTTCTGCGTGGCGATGACCATGAACGGCGGTCCGAGCCGGTAGGTCGATCCATCGACCGTCACCTGTCCCTCCGCCATCGCCTCCAAGAGGGCCGATTGGGTCTTCGGGGACGCACGGTTGAGCTCGTCGCCCAGGACGACACCGGCGAAGACCGGGCCGGGCCGGAACTCGAAGCGGCTCTCGGAGCGGTTCCACACGGTCACGCCCACCACGTCGCTGGGCAGCAGGTCGGGGGTGAACTGCAGCCTGCCGAAGGTGGCGTCGATCGAGCTCGCGAGAGCCTTGGCCAGGCTGGTCTTGCCGACGCCAGGCACGTCTTCGACCAGCAGGTGCCCCTCGGAGAGCAGGCACAGCAGTGCCAGGTCCACCACTTCGCCCTTGCCCTGGATGGCTCGCTGGACGTTGGTCGAGATCGCTTGGAACACCTGCGCGAAGGTGGAGGTGGGCACGTTCGTGGACTGGGTGGTGGCCAACGCCTGCTCCGTTCTCTCCCGCCTGCTGCTCGTTCCAGGCTAGATGGTGGGAGCTACGGTTCGCCCGAGCCCACGCAGCTGAGCGGTGGGCTGCTTGCGGCCGGGTCGCCCCGGCCGCCGGCGTCCGATCCGGTGCCCAGACAGGAGAAGATGTCCGCATGGAGGTCGCCCTCGCCATCGACATCGGTGGCACCAAGATGGCCGCCGGCATCGTGGACCCCGACGGTGCTCTGAGCCGCCACGTCCAGAGGCCGACCGCGTCGGGTACGACACCCGACCCCGCCGCTGCGGGCGACGAGCTGTTCGGGGTGCTGGCCGACCTGCTGGAGGAGCTCGATTGGCGAGGTTCGTCTCCTGCCGTGTGCGGGGTCGGGTGCGGGGGGCCCATGACGCGCGGTGGGGAAGAGGTGTCGCCGGTGAACATCCCCCAGTGGCGGGGTTTCCCCCTCCGAGCGAGGCTCGCCGAGCTCACCGGCCTCCCGACGTTCGTCGACAACGACGCCAAGGCCCTGGCCCTGGCCGAGGGGTGGCTGGGGGCGGCGCGCGGCGAGAGGGACTTCGTGGGGATGGTCGTGTCGACCGGTGTCGGAGGCGGCATCGTCCTCGACGGGCGGCTCCTCGACGGCGCGGGGGGCAACGCGGGCCACATAGGCCACGTGATCGTGGAGCCCGGGGGACGGCTGTGCGGGTGCGGGGCCAGGGGCTGCCTGGAGGCCGAAGCTTCCGGCACCGCAATCGCGGCGATCACCGGGCGTCCACCCGCCCAGGCAGGTCCCGACGTGGTGGACAGGACGGGACGCCTGGTGGGTCGGGCCGTCGCCTCGGTGGCGAACCTGCTCGACCTGTCGCTGGCCGTGGTTGCGGGCTCGGTTGCCCTGGGCTTCGGCGACCCCTTCTTCGCTGCTGCCCAGCGGGAGCTGGGCGCGAGCGCGAGGTTGGAGTTCTCCTCGCATGCGCAGGTGAGGCCTGCCGCCCTCGGCTCGGAGGGCCCCTTGGTGGGAGCGGCCGTGGTCGGTTGGCGAGGTCTCGGCGAGCCCGTGGGTGCACGGTGAGCGGGGTGGGGCTGGGAGGCTGGAGAGAGCCGGTGCTCGCAGTGCTGGCGCGGCCGTCGCTCTGGGCGGTGGCCCTGCGCCAGGCGCGCGTGCTGGCCCGCCCAGGCTGGTGGCGCCGGCGCCCGTTCCTGCCGCTCCCCGACGACGCCTACATGCGCTTCCGGATGCAGACCGCCTACGGGGCCGAGCGCGCTGCCCCGACCGGTGACGACCTGATCACGTACCTGAGGTGGTGCAAGGCCCAGCGCTAGGCGCGAGACGGGTGGCTGAGGCCCAACTCCCGGTGATCGCAGAGCCCCATTGAGTACGCTCGGCGCCCATGGGCCGGTCGCTCGTGCTCAACGCGACGTACGAGCCGCTCTCCGTCGTGGTGGCGCGCAGAGCGGCCGTCCTCGTGCTCACCGGCAAGGCCGAGGTGATCCAAGGCACCGACGAGACGTTCCACTCCGAGCGCCTCTCCATGGTGGTGCCCAGCGTGGTGCGGCTGCGGTACTTCGTGCGCGTCCCCTACCAGCGGGTGGCGGCGCTCAGTCGCCGCGGCGTGTTCCTCCGCGACGGAGGCCGGTGCCAGTACTGCGGGCGCAGGGCGGACAGCATCGACCACGTGATCCCCAGGAGCCGGGGTGGGGCTCACTCGTGGGACAACGTCGTCGCCGCCTGCCATCGTTGCAACGCCCACAAGCGCGACCGTCTGGTCGAGGAGACCTCCATGCGCCTCAGGTGTCGTCCAGGGCCCCCGGCGCACCTCACGTGGGTGTCCGTCTCGGTGGGCAGCGTGCCCGAATCCTGGTCTCCCTACCTGGGGGTGCCTGGGGCGATGTCGGCTTGAGGCTCGGCGGCAGGTCGACGACCCGAGGCAACCCGGGCGCAGGGGACGGCGCACGCGCGGACGGGCGCCGTCGACCTCGGGCCGGGGTCCTCCGTTCGGCTGTGGGACGTGCCCTGCTGGTCGGCCGGTGAGCCCGCCCACCAGCCTGCGGGCGATCGAGCTCGTGAGGCTGGCCGTGCCCATCACGAGGCCGCTGCGGTCCTCTCACGCACCCGGCGAGGGCAGCGGTGGAGGGTCGGTGGAGAACGTGCGCGACGTGATCGTGGTGAGGGTGATCGGCTCCGACGGCGTGGAGGGCTGGGGCGAGTGCTCGACGCTCGCCCGACCCACCTACGACGCCGAGCACACGGCGGGGGCTTGGCTGGTCCTGCGCGACGAGCTGGCCCCGGCGGCGCTTGCGGGTGCCACGCCTGCCATCAGGGGCAACCACGCGGCCCGCGCCTCGGTCGAGGCAGCGCTTGCAGACCTGAGGGCGCGCGGGAGCGACAGGGCGCTCTCGGCGTTGCTCGGCGGCTCGCGGGAGCTCGTTCCCTCGTGCGCCGTGGTCGGCTTGTGCCAGACGGCGGAGGAGACGTGTGACCAGGTGGCCGAGGCGGTGGAGCGCGGGTTCGTGCAGGTGAAGCTGAAGATCCGGCCCCGTTGGTCGGTGGAGCCGCTGGCGGCCGTCCGGGTGCGTTGGCCCGATCTGGCCCTGGCGGCCGACGCCAACGGCAGCTTCCGTCCCGACCTCGGCGACGCTGCGGTGCGCGAGGAGCTGGGAGGGCTGGACGAGCTGGGGCTTGCCTACCTGGAGCAGCCGTTCCCTCCCGACGAGCTGGTGCCCACCGCCGGCCTCGTGGCGGCCCTCCGCACCCCGATCGCGCTCGACGAGTCGATCACCTCGCTGGGAGCCCTCACGACGGCCATGGCCCTTGGGGCCGTCGAGGTGGTCAACCTCAAGCCGTCTCGTGTCGGTGGCCTGGCGGGAGCGGTGCGGATCGCTCACGCAGCCTCCGACGCCGGCATCGACGTCTTCGTGGGGGGGATGCTCGAGACGGGCGTCGGAAGGGCCGCTGCGCTTGCGGTGGCGTCGCTGGGGGAGTGCACCCTGCCTACGGACCTCGGCCCGACCGACCGCTACTTCCGACGGGACGTCACCCGGCCGTTCCTCCTCGTCGACGGCGGACTGGAGGTTCCGACCACACCCGGCATCGGCGTGGTTCCCGACCCCGAAGCGCTCGACGACCTCGCCGTCGAGCGCGTGACCGTGCGCGGCTAGCGAGGGGCGGCGCTCGTGGGCGGGTGGTTGGTGAGGGAGCTGCGGGGGAGCGCCTCGGAACTGCACGGCGCCGAGCTGGCGGCGGAGTCTCCCCCCGGCGAGGCGGTGGTGTGGGTGCTCGAGGTGGACCGCCCTGCGCTGGTCCTGGGGAGCGCGCAGAGGGCCGACGACGTCGACCACGAGGTCGCCGCCCGCGAGGGCGTGGAGGTGGCGCGTCGCCGCAGCGGCGGGGGAGCGGTGCTGCTGGCCCCCGGTGAGGCCGTGTGGGTCGACTTCCTGGTTCCGCGCGGCCACCCCCTCTGGGACGACGACGTCAGTCGCTCGTCGCTGTGGCTCGGTTCGATCTGGGCAGCGGCGCTCGCCCAGCTCGGTGTGCGCGGAGCCCAGGTGCACAGCGGCGGCATGCAGTGCGCCCTGGCCGGATCAGCCGTGTGCTTCGCGGGTCTCGGCCCCGGTGAGGTTACGAGCGACGGGGCGAAGGTCGTCGGCATCTCGCAGCGTCGCACCAGGGTGGGAGCGCGCTTCCAGTCGGTCCTGCTGAGCCGCTGGGACGCCCGGGGATACGAGAGGCTCCTGGCGCCGGGCCTGGGTCGCGCAGGCATCCCCCAGGGGGCCCTCGACGACCTGTCGGTGTTGGCCGTGGACGCACCCGCCGACCTGGTGGTCTCCCGGCTCGTCTCGTCTCTCTGAGGTCTGCAGCGGAGCCTGGGCACCTTCCACTCGAGGCCCGTTCCAGCAGATCCACCGCCGGAACCCGGTGCCCCCTTCTTCTGTTGACCTGGTGGAGGACAGTGGCATAAAGTGGCACGAAGTGGGGGTAAGAGGTAGGCCTGGACCCCAAGTGGAGAGGGAGCAGAGGACGCGTGTTCGTCGGGACGTTCGAGCACTCGCTCGACGAGAAGGGCCGTGTGGTCCTCCCCTCCGCCTTCCGGGCGCAGCTGGCCGAGCGCGGCTACCTCTCGCAGCTCGACACCTGCCTGGGCCTGTGGACCGAGGAGGGCTTCGCCGACGTCACGGAGCGCCTGACCAGCAAGATCAGGGAGGGCCTGGCGCCACAGGGCGCCCTGCGGTCGTTCGCTGCGAACGCCCACGAGGTGCGCCCCGACTCCCAGGGGCGCATCACCATCCCCCAGAGGCTTCGGGCCTTCGCAGGCCTCGAACGCGACACGATCCTCATCGGCAACGTCGGCCGCGCGGAGATATGGGATGCCTCCCGATGGGCAGCCCTCTCGGCCGAGGCCGACGAGAGCCTCAGCCAGGCGGTCACCGCCCTAGGCCTATGACCTCAACATGCACACACCAGGACAACGAGGTAGCGCTCGCTCATCCGCAGCCTCCCGGGAGGCACGATGGAAGGCTCCTACTCCGCCCGCTTCCCATCGAGCTCGATCGGGGAGAAATCCCGACGTGCGCCGTCGCCCGGGAGGCTGCAGGTGAGCGAGCACCTCGCTGCCGGCGTGGCAGCTCAGGCCTCAGAGCCGGGTCGACCGTGAGCTCCGAGGGGCGTCCCTTCGCCCACCGACCGGTCATGGCCGACGAGGTGGTCGAGGCGTTCGCCCCCGTTCCCCCCGGGCTGGTGGTCGATGCCACGGTCGGCGCGGGAGGGCACGCCCGCCTCATCCTCGATGCCCATCCCCACCTCGGGGTCGTGGGGATCGACCAGGACGGCGACGCGCTGGCTGCAGCTGCCGGCGAGCTGGCGCCGTTCGGCCACCGGGTTCGCCTCGTGCGAGCCCGCTTCGATCACCTCGCCGAGGTCCTCAACGAAGAGGGCCTCGGCGAGGTCCGCTCGCGCGACGAGGCCCCCGGCGCCAGCGGCGTCCTCTTCGATCTGGGGGTCAGCTCGCCCCAGCTCGACCGGCCCGAGCGCGGCTTCAGCTACCGCGAGGACGGTCCCCTCGACATGCGGATGGACACCCGGGGTGGCCTGACCGCTGCAGACGTGGTGAACGGGTACCCCCAGAGCGAGCTGGCCCGGATCCTGGCGCGCAACGCCGACGAGCGCTTCGCGAGCCGCATAGCTGCGGCGATCGTGGCTGCTCGGCCGATATCCGGTACGGCGGAGCTCGCCGACGTCGTGCGCGGCGCCATCCCGGCCCCGGCGCGCAGGCGCGGGGGCCATCCGGCCAAGAGGACGTTCCAGGCCGTGCGCATGGAGGTCAACGAGGAGCTGCCCAGCCTCGAGAGGGCCCTGGCGGTGGCCATCGACGCCCTCGCCCCGAAGGGGCGCTGCGTGGTCATCTCGTACCACTCCGGAGAGGATCGCCTGGTCAAAGATGTGTTCTCGCAGGCGGCCACAGGCGGGTGCACGTGCCCGCCAGGCCTTCCGTGCGCATGCGGGGCGGTTCCCACGGTCCGGCTCGTCCGGGCCGCGAAGCGACCCACCGCGGGCGAGGTCGAGGCGAACCCCAGGGCCAGCAGCGCTCGCATGCGAGTGGTCGAGCGACTGGGGCCACGACGGTGACCCCCACCCTCAACGCCGCAAGGCAGGCCGCCGCCGTGAGGACGGCCCCCAGCCGGCGGTCGTCGGCGACGGCGCCCCGGCCGGCGCGGCGTGCACCGTCCACCGCACCCCGCCGAGGCACCGAGCGGCCACGGCTCAGGGTCGTCAGGCCCAGGCGACTCCACGGGATCGCCACGGGCAGAGTGGGCTTGATCGCCGGCCTGCTGCTGTTCGTCGTGCTCTTCAGCCTCGTCGCGTTCCAGACCGTACTCATCGGCGCCCAGGCCCGCGTCGACGAGATGCAGGGCCGGGTCCAGAGCCAGGAGGAGCGCAACCGCGATCTGGCCATAGAGATCGCCGACCTGCGCTCGCCCGAGCGGGTGACGGTGACCGCCAAGGAGCGCCTGGACATGATCGAGCCCGGCTCGGTGACGTTCCTGCGCTCGGGTTCCGACCAGGCCGTCGCGACCACGCCGTGACGCCAGCGCCATGAGCCCGCGCGTCCACCCCAGCCCCTCCGATCCACGCCAGTCGCCCGAATCGGACGGGGCGCCGTGAGCGCCCGCGTCCATCGGACCCGCCTGCTGTGGGTCTTGGCCGTCGCCCTCGTGGGCTTCGTGGTGGTCGTATCCCGCCTCGCCGACCTCCAGTTGCTCAACGCCGACCGGTACCAGCAGGTGGGCACCGAGCAGCGCGTGTACTCGCAGACCCTCGCGGCCGAGCGCGGCAGCATCTACGACCGGAACGGGGCGGAGCTCGTGATCTCCAAGCCGTCCTACTCGGTCTTCGCGGACCCGGGCATCATCACCGACCCCTCGGCTGCCGCTGCCACCGTGGCGCCGATCCTCGGGCTGGAGCGAGATGAGGTGGAGTCGAAGATGCGAGGTGAAGGCCGCTTCGCCTACCTCGCTCGCAAGGTCGACGAGTCCACGGCCCAGCAGGTGGACGAGCTCGGCCTGGTCGGGGTGGCCCTGGTCGAGGAGTCGAGCCGCCACCGGCCTGCCGGGCCGCTCGCCCGTTCGGTGCTCGGCCTGGTCGACATCGACAACACGGGCCTCTCGGGCCTGGAGGCCCAGTACGGCGATGCCCTCTCCGGGACCCCGGGGAGCGTGCACTTCGAGCGCGGTGCCGACGGCAGGACCATCGCCGTCGGCGACCACCAGGTGGTCCCCGCCGTGAAGGGTGACGACCTGATCCTGACCCTCGACCGTTCGATCCAGTACGAGGCCGAGAAGATCCTGGCCGAGCAGGTGGCCGAGAGCAACGCCAAGGGCGGCATGGCGATCGTCTCGCGGCCGGACACCGGTGAGATCCTCGCCATGGCGAACGTGGCGCGCGACCCCGAGACCAAGGAGGTGATGATCGCCTACAACAACGCAGCGGTCACCACCACCTACGAGCCCGGCTCGGTGATCAAGATGATCACGACGGCGGCGGCGCTGGAGCACCACGTCGTCACCCCCGACACCGTCGTGTCCATCCCGCCGGAGCTGCCCGTGGCCGACGCCGTGTTCACCGACGCGGAGCCCCATGGCTGGGAGTCGTGGTCGGTCGCCGACATCCTCACGCACTCCTCCAACATCGGGACCATCAAGGTGGCCCAAGAGGTGGGCAAGCAGTCGCTCCACGAGATGCTCAGCAAGTTCGGGATCGGCAGGCCCACCACGCTCGGCTTCCCGAACGAGCAGCCGGGGCACCTCCCCGATCCCGACGAGTGGTGGGACACGTCGATAGCGAGCATCGCGATCGGACACGGCGCGTCCGTCACCCCGTTGCAGATGCTCCAGGCCTACAACGTGATCGCCAACGGTGGGATCTACGTCGAGCCCAGGCTCGTGACCGCAACGGTCGACGCAGAGGGCCGCAGGACGCCCGCCCCGTACGCGGAGGGCCACCGCGTCGTCTCGTCCGAGACCGCCAACCAGCTCAACCTCATCCTTCGCAGGGTGGTCTCCGAGGGCACGGGGAAGCTCGCATCGGTCAACGGCTACACCCCTGCGGGTAAGACCGGCACCTCGTGGAAGGCGCAGTCGAACGGCACCTACGTGGACTCCAACGGCGTCACGCAGTACCAGTCGACCTTCGTGGGCTTCGTCCCCGCGGAGCAGCCAGCCCTCTCGGTGATCGTGGTGATCGACGAGCCGAAGCGCAACGGCTACTCCGGCGGGGCGGTCGCAGCGCCGGCCTTCTCCTCCATCGCCTCCTTCGCGCTCCGCCACCTGTCGGTTCCGCCGCCTGCCACCGACATCGCGAACGGCCGTGCGCCTGTGAGCCCCGTCGACGGCGAGCGGGTCGTCGAGGAGGCATCCGACGTCGTGCGCAGGGATGCGGACGGCAAGGTGCAGGGCTTCCCCGCCGGCCGACTCCCGACCTCGTCCAGCACCACCACCACCGTCCCTCCGGCCCAGGGCCCGGCCTCGCCCAGCTCCACCGGCAGCTCCTCAGCTGGCAACGCTGCGTCCGGGCGATCCGGCGCGCACGGCTGAGCGACGGGTCGGAGCTGCCGAGATGCGCCTCGAAGAGGTCGTCGGGGACGTAGGTGGAGCTCGCCTGCACGGCGAGGCTGGCACGGAGGTGGGCGGCATCGCCTACCACTCGGAGCGGGTTTCCCCCTCCGACCTGTTCTGCTGCATCCCCGGTGCTCGTTCCGACGGGCACGACCACGCTGCCCAGGCCGTGCAGGCCGGGGCGAGCTCCCTGCTGGTCGAACGGCACCTCCCCGTCGACGTCCCTCAGGTGGTCGTCCCCGACACCCGCGCCGCGATGGCGCTGTGCGCCTCCACCTTCTACGGCCATCCCTCCCGGGACATGGTGGTGGTGGGCATCACGGGCACCAACGGCAAGACGACCACCGCCCACCTCCTGGGGTGGGTCCTCGGATCTGTGGAGGGAGGCGGCAAGGTGAGGGTGATGGGAACCCTCACCGGCGTTCGCACCACTCCCGAGGCGCCCGACCTGCAGGCCCAACTGGCGGCCTGGAGGGCGGAAGGGGTCACCCACGTCGCGATGGAGGTGTCGTCGCACGCCCTGGAGCTGCGCCGGGTAGACGGTATGGCGTTCGCGGTGGCGGTGTTCACCAACCTCAGCCGTGACCACCTCGACTTCCACCAGTCGATGGAGTCGTACTTCGCCGCCAAGGCCAGGCTGTTCGAGCCGGAGCTGTCCGCTCTGGGGGTGGTGAACCTCGACAGCCCCCACGGCCGCCTCCTGCGCGACGCCTCCGCCATCCCCGTGGTCGGCTACTCGATGGACATGGCCACCGACCTCGAGGTGGGCCCGAAGGCGAGCAGCTTCGGTTGGCGCGGGCAAAGGGTGGAGCTCGGCCTCGGAGGCCGCTTCAACGTCTCGAACGCGCTCGCTGCAGCGGAGGTGGCGGTCGCCCTGGGAGCGGACCCCGAGCCCGTGGCGGCTGCTCTCGCCACCGCACCCGGGGTCCCCGGCCGCTTCGAGGTCATCGACGAAGGTCAGGACTTCTCCGTGGTGGTGGACTACGCCCACACGCCGGACGGCCTCGAGCAAGTGCTCGCCGCTGTCGGGGAGGCGACGGCGCCGGGAGGATCGGTCGTCGTGGTCTTCGGTTGCGGAGGCGAGCGCGACGCGACGAAGCGCCCCCTCATGGGCGAGGTCGCCGCCAGGATGGCCGATCGAGTGGTCCTCACGGCCGACAACTCCCGCAGCGAGAGCACGCGAGCCATCATCGAGGCCGTGGAGCAGGGCTTCGACAGCGTCGTGGCGCAAGAGGAGAGGGGTCGCCGAGCGCGCGAGCTCGTCGTGGAGCCCGACCGGAGGGCGGCCGTGGCCGAGGCGCTGCGCGGGGCTCGCCCCGGCGACGCGGTGCTGCTGGCCGGCAAGGGTCACGAGGACACCCTCACGATCGGCGACGAGGTCGTCGCCTTCGACGACCGTGCGGTGGCCCGCGAGGAGCTCCGGCGCCTCCTGGGCGACGGAGGAGCGTCGTGACGAGGATGCTCGCCGCCGCGGCGATATCGCTGGTGCTCGCGCTGGTGGGCACCAAGTTCCTCCTGACGTTCCTCCAGCGGCGTCAGATCGGCCAGCCCATACGCGAGGACGGACCCGAGGGCCACATAACCAAGGCGGGCACGCCGACGATGGGCGGGGTGGCCCTGGTGGCCGCAGCCGGCCTGGGCTGGGTGATCAGCGACCTGTTCGGGGGGACGTTCACCCGGCGGGGGATCATCATCATGCTCACCATCGGGCTTGCGGCGCTGGTGGGCCTCGTCGACGACGGGCTCAAGGTCTTCCGGGCCCGCAACCTCGGCCTGAACAAGAGGGCGAAGATGGTCGGCCTGCTGATCGTGGCGGTGACCTTCGTGGTGCTGCAGCTCGACCAGACCCACGTGAACACGACTCTCTCGTTCACCCGCTACGACTATCCCGGGATCGAGCTGGGTCAGCTCGGCTGGTCGTTGCTCGCGATCCTGCTCATCTTGTCTGCGACCAACGCCGTCAACATCACCGACGGGCTCGACGGGCTGGCGTCCGGTGCGGCGATATTCGGCTTCGGTGCCTTCTCTATCGTCTGCTTCGTCGGCTTCCGGCACCAGGAGATCTACGGCGACCAGAGCTTCCTCGACCTGGCGGTGATAGCGGCGGCCATGCTCGGGGCATGCGCCGGCTTCCTCTGGTGGAACGCCGCCCCAGCGCGGATCTTCATGGGCGACACCGGGTCGCTGGCCATCGGCGCCGCCCTGGCGACCCTCGCCCTCGGCACCAACACGCAGCTGCTCCTCGTCATAGTCGGTGGCCTGTTCGTCGCCGAGACGACATCGGTGATCTTGCAGGTGGGAGCGTTCAGGATCTTCGGAAGGCGGATCTTCCGCATGGCGCCCCTCCACCACCACTTCGAGCTCATGGGTTGGCCCGAGACCACGGTGATCGTTCGCCTCTGGATAGTCGCCGGGCTGTTCACCGCCATAGGCGTCGGCATCTTCTACGCCGACTTCATCAGCATCCCGGGTGTGATCGAGTGAGGACCACCGATCCCCGAGGCCGGGGAGGCGACGGCGCCGGCAGGCGGACTCGGCGGCGTGGTGCGCCGGCGGCCCGACCTTCCACGGCATCCCTCAGGCGAGCGCGCCCCCGGAGCAGACTTGGACCCCGTGAGCGCCCGCCGAGCTTCGATGAGCGTGCGATGACCGCACGCTCCCGTGCGGGCAGGGGTGGCGCCGCAGCGACCACCTCGACGCGCGTCCGGTCCAGGTCGGCAACCGACGAGCAGCGTCGGGACCAACTCGAAGGGAGGGCGTCGAACCCCTTCTTGGGGCTCCTCGCGATCGTCGTCATCCTCAACCTGGTCGGCCTGGTGATGGTCCTTTCGGCTTCGTCGGTCGACTCCCTCGAGGAGTACGGGTCGAGCTGGTACCAGTTCCAGCGCCAGCTGCTGTGGCTGGCGATCGGTGCCGTGGCCCTGTTCGTGACGTTCAAGGTGGACTACAGGGTCTGGCGCCGGCTCGCCCCCGTCTTCCTGGGCGTCGCCGTGCTGCTGCTGGTGCTCGTGCTGGTGCCGGGCCTCGGGCTGGAGGTGAACGGAGCCTCCCGTTGGCTCGGCTGGGGGCACGCTCGCATCCAGCCTTCGGAGATCGCGAAGCTTGCCCTCCTCGTGTTCGTCGCGGACCTCCTCGCCCGACGTGCCCACCGCATCACGGAGTCGAGGCTCAGCTTCCGACCCGCTGTGACCGTGCTCGCGATGGTCGTGGGCCTCGTGATGCTCCAGCCCAACCTCGGGACCTCGGTGATCATCGCCGTCATCGTCTTGGTGCTGATGTTCGTCTCCGGGGTCCCCATCAAGCCCCTGGCAGCCCTCGGAGCCGTCGGCGTCGGCCTGGCGGGCATCGCCGCCATCCTCGAGCCCTACCGGTTCCGGCGCCTGCTCGCCTTCACCGATCCTTGGCAGGATCCCCTGGTGACGGGCTACCAGACCATCCAGGCCCAGGTGGGCATCGCCAACGGCGGGCTCATGGGTGCGGGCCTGGGCGAGGGTCGCTCGAAGTGGGGGTTCTTGCCCGAGCCCCACAACGACTTCATCTTCGCGGTGATCGCAGAGGAGATGGGCCTGGTCGGCGGGCTGGTGCTGATAGGGCTCTTCGCCGCCTTCGGGGTCCTGGGGGTGAGGGCGGCGCTCAGGGCACCGGACCGCTTCGGAATGCTCGTGGCCGCCGGGGTGACGGCGTGGGTCCTCGTGCAGGCCTTCGTGAACGTGGGCGCCGTGGTGGGCGTCCTGCCCATAACGGGCGTGCCGCTGCCGTTCGTCTCGTTCGGTGGCTCGTCGCTGATAATCCTCATGGCCGCAGCGGGCTTGCTGCTCAACGTGGCACGCAACGGCCGCGAAGCTCCCGACCCTGCATGAGCGGTGCGGGGCCCGAGCGGTCCGCCGGCGAAGCCGGCAGGGGCGGGGGATCAAGGCCGTTCCTGATGGTGGCCGGCGGGGGCACTGCGGGCCACGTGCTCCCTGGACTGGCCGTCGCCGAGGAGCTGGTGGCTCGGGGCCACCCGCGGCGGTCGATCGTCTTCCTCGGTGGCAGGCACGGGCCGGAGGCCGAGCTCGTCGCTCGCGCCGGGTTCCCGATGACCGTCCTCAGGGGGAGGGGCATCAGGCGGAGCCTCGCCCCGGCTGACGTCCTGGCCAACCTCGAGGCGGGAGCAGAGCTGGTGCGGGGCACGGCCACGGGGGTGGGACTGGTCCGCCTGGCGAGACCCAGGGTGATGCTCATCCTCGGTGGCTACGCCAGCGTCCCCGGTGCGCTGGGAGGGCGCCTGGCGGGCGTCCCGATGGTCGTGGCCGAGCAGAACGCACGCGCCGGCGCTGCCAGCCGCCTGGCCAGCGCCCTGGGGGCCGTGGCGGTGGTGCCATTCGCCGAGACCGACCTGGCTCGCAAGGTCGTCACCGGCAACCCGGTGAGGGGAGCCATCGCCTCGGTCGACCGCTCGCGCGATCGCGGCGAGGCGAGAGCGGTCCTCGGCCTCCCCGAGGACCGGGTGGTGATAGCGGCCTTCAGCGGCTCGCTGGGGTCCCGGGCCATGAACCAAGCCCTCAGGGCCGCCGTGACCGGCGCCTGGGCGACACGCGACGATCTCGCCGTGTACCACGTGACCGGCAGGCGCGACTGGGACGAGCTGGCTGAGCTCCCGAGCCTCCCCGTTGGCGGCCTGCACTACAGGGCCGTCCCCTACGAGGACCGGATGGACAGGCTTCTGGCCGCGGCCGACCTCGCCGTGAGCCGAGCAGGCGGGACCACCGTGGCCGAGCTCGCCCTGGTGGGCCTCCCCGCCGTCCTGGTGCCCCTACCCGGCGCGCCCAGGGACCACCAGACCGCCAACGCCGGCGCGCTGGTGCGCGCAGGTGCCGCGCGACTGCTCCCCGAGCGCGAGCTGCACCGGTTGGCCGCCGAGGTCGAGGCGATCGTGGGCACCCCCGGTCGGCTGGACTCGATGGCGGCTGCCGCCGCCGCGCTCGGCCGGAGGGACGCGGCCGAGCGGGTCGCGGACCTGATCGAAGCAGAGGCGGCGGCACGTGGCTGAACGGATGACCCCTCCGGCAGTGCCCTCCAGGGTCCACGTGGTGGGCGTCGGCGGTGCGGGCATGAGCGCCGTCGCCACCGTGCTGGTGGGCATGGGGGCGCGCGTGTCGGGCAGCGACCTGAAGGACTCGCCCGGGCTGGAGCGCCTCCGGTCGCTCGGGGTGGAGGTGCACGTCGGCCACTCGCCGGAGAACCTCTCGCCAGACCTGGACGCCGTGGCGATCTCCACGGCGATACCGCCTTCGAACCCCGAGCTCGTGGCGGCCCGTGAGAGGGGCATCACCGTGATGCGCAGGGCCGAGGTCCTCGGTGCCATCGCGGCGACGCGCTCGACCGTTGCGGTGGCGGGCACGCACGGCAAGACGACCACGTCCTCCATGCTCACCGTCGTCCTCGGCGAGGCCGGCCTCGACCCCTCCTTCCTCATAGGCGCCGAGGTGAACGAGATCGGGACAGGCGCGGCTTGGACCGAAGGCGACCTGTTCGTGGCCGAGGCCGACGAGAGCGACGGAACCTTCCTCGAGATCCCGAGGACCGCCGCCGTCGTCACCAACGTCGAGCCGGACCACCTGGAGTTCTACGGGTCGGTGGAGGCGCTGCACCGAGCCTTCGCCCGCTTCATGGCCCACACCGCCGGGCCGGTGCTGGTGTGCGCCGACGACGAGGTGGCGCGGCGGCTCGCAGCGGAGGTGGCGGGTTCGGCGGAGGTGCACACGTACGGCACGTCGCGGGAGGCTGAGATGCGCATGGTGGACCTGCGCACCGGCGGTCGCGGATCGACGTTCACGCTGGAGCGCGAAGGCCGGGCGCTCGGCGAGCTGTCGATACCGGTGGCGGGCGCCCACAACGCCCGTAACGCAGCGGCGGCTGCCTCCATGGCTCTCCTGCTGGGGGCGCCCTTCGAGGCCGCACGCACAGCTCTGGCGCGGTTCGCCGGAGTTCCACGTCGCTTCGAGCACCGCGGCCAGGTCGGCGGCGTGACCTTCGTGGACGACTACGCCCACCTGCCCACGGAGGTGAGCTCTGCGCTGGACGCGGCGAGCGACGGGGACTGGGACCGGGTCGTGGCGGTGTTCCAACCCCACCGCTACAGCCGCACGGCCACCGTGGGGCCGCAGTTCGCCGACGCGTTCGAAGCCGCCGACCTGCTGGTGGTCACCGACGTGTACCCAGCGGGCGAGCTTCCCCGCCCGGGTGTGTCCGGCAAGCTGGTGCTGGACGCGGTGTTGGATGCCCATCCGCGAACGGCGGCTGCCTACCTGCCCAGGCGCGCCGACCTCGTGAGCTACCTGAGCCAGCGGCTGCGGCCCGGAGACGTCTGCGTCACCCTGGGTGCGGGCGACATCACCTCGCTGCCCGACGAGGTCGCCGCCGCCCTGGAGGGGCGGGCCCAGGGCGTGAGGGCTACGGAGGTCACTTCGACGGTGGGAGGGTGATCGTGAGCGCGCGCAGCTCCGACGCCGTCGAGGTGGCGGCCCGGCTCCTCGGGGGACTTGCCCGCAGGGACGTTCCCCTCGGCCCGATGACCACCTATCGAGTGGGCGGCAACGCCGCCCTGTACTGCGAGGTGGCCAGGGAGGACGCCCTGGTTCGGGTGGCGAAGGCGGTGAAGGCCTCCGGGGTGCCCACCCTCGTGGTCGGCAACGGCTCGAACCTCCTCGTGGCCGACGGCGGGTTCGCTGGACTGGCCATCTCGCTCGGCGAGGAGTTCGCCTCGGTCGAGATCGTCGGGACCTCGGTTCGGGCGGGCGGAGCGGCACTGCTGCCCGTGGTGGCCCGACGTACCGCAGCTGCGGGGCTCACGGGCTTCGAGTGGGCGGTGGGGGTGCCGGGTTCGATCGGAGGGGCGGTGAGGATGAACGCCGGCGGCCACGGCTCGGACATGGCCGCCGTGCTCGAAGGGGTCCGCCGGCTCGACCTGGTCACCGGCGAGGATGTGGAGGTGCCTGCGAACGAGCTCCGCCTGCGCTTCCGCGCCTCGGACGTAGCTCCTCGCCAGGTGATCCTGTCGGCCCGGCTGTCGCTGAGAGAGGGCGACCGGGCCACCGCCGAGGCGACCATCGCCGAGGTGGTGCGCTGGCGTCGCGAGAACCAGCCCGGTGGAGCGAACGCCGGATCGGTGTTCGTCAACCCCGAGGGCGACTCGGCCGGTCGGCTCGTGGACCTCTCCGGCTGCCGTGGACTCAGGCGGGGCACAGCCTCGGTCTCGACCAAGCACGCCAACTTCATCCAGGCCGACGAGGGGGGTTCGGCCGACGACATCGCCGAGCTGATGCGAGAGGTGCGCGAGAGGGTACGCGAGGTGACGGGCGTGGATCTGCGTGCGGAGACGCGGCTCGTGGGATTCGAAGAGGCGGGGACCCCGTGAGCGTCCTCGAGGAGATCGCCGGCATCGACCCTCGCATCGAGGCGCGCCGTCGCGAGGTGGCCCAGGCCGGCTACCGGCGCAAGCGGCGCTGGTGGCTGCTCCTGCTTGCCCTGGCCGTCGCCGCAGTCGCAGCCTGGTTCTGGGCCCGTGCGACCGTGCTGGCCGAAGACCCGGCACCCGCGCCCCCCGTCGAGCTCGCTCCCGTCGCGGCGGTGGCGGGTCCCGATGGCTCCCCGCTGGGGATAGACGCGGAGGGACGGGTGCTCGGTCCACCTCCTCCCGACGCGGTGCTGCCTCCTGTGTCCGGCTTCGGGGTGGTGGGCCAGGGCTCGCAGCTTCCCGACAGCTTCCAAGACGTGCTGGAGGTGGCGGTGGCGCTGTCGCCACCGATCCTCGAGCGCACCGCTGCCGTGATGCCGGGTGCGGACGGGGGGGTGGTGATAGCGATGGTGCCGTCGGGCGAGATCGTGTTCGGACCTCCGACCGAGGTCGACGAGAAGGTGCGTTCGCTGGAGACCGTCTTCGACCAGGTGGTGGACGACTGCCTCGTCACGGTCGACGTTCGAGTCGCCGATCAGGTCGCCGTTCGCCGCAACCCTGCTTGCTAATGTGCTCGTGATGCGCCATGACGATCTACCGGGTCGGGCGCCGGACCTGGAGGTACCTAACACCATGGCCGGGAACCCGCAGAACTACCTCGCGGTCATCAAGGTCGTAGGCGTCGGCGGTGGCGGCGTCAACGCCGTGAACCGCATGATCG